>JAKEEH010000414.1 GCA_022616725.1 Limisphaerales bacterium
GACCACTGATGGAATAAAGATCCACATGAAGGGCCCGCACGTCCACGGGAATCCGGCCCGCCGCCTGCACGCCGTCGCTGTGGAACAAAGCCCCGGCGTCGTGGGCGACTTGCGCTATTTCGGCGATTGGCTGCAGCGCTCCCGTTTCGTTATTCGCGTGCATGACCGAAACCAGGACTGTATGGGACCGAAGCGCGGCGCGAACAGCTTCGGCCGGAACGACGCCGGCTCTGTCCGGCTCTACGTAAGTAACGTCGACGCCCTCTCGCTCGAGCTGTCTGCAAGCGCTCAGCACGGCCGGGTGTTCGATCGCCGTCGTGACGATATGGCGCGGGCCGGCGCCCGCCGCCCTGGCGGCCCCCAACAAGGCGAGATTGTCCGCCTCCGTGCCGCCGCTGGTAATTACAAGGTCGCGAGGGTCGCAATGCAGAAGCATCGCGGTCCGCTTCCGCGCGGTCTCCAACGCGTGCTTTGCCGCCTGCCCGTAATGATGGATACTGGAAGCGTTACCGTACACTTCGGCCATGCAAGGCAGCATCTCCTGGATGGCCTCGCGGGAGACAGGAGTAGTCGCGTTGTGGTCGAAGTAATAGCGCTTCACGGACTTTAATTCCATTCTATCGCGCCATGCTTCGCCCCTTGATCACGCTAACCACGGATTTCGGCCGCGCCGACCATTTTGTAGCGGTCATGAAAGCGGTGATTCTTTCGCTCTGCCCCAAGGCGGCAATCGTTGACATTAGCCACGAGACCCCTGCATTTGACATTACCGAAGGTGCTTTTATCCTGGCGGAGGCGTACCGATGGTTTCCCAAAAAGACGATTCACGTCGCTGTTATCGACCCGGGCGTCGGCGCCGCGCGCCGCCCTATATTGCTAGAAGCCGCGGGCCAATATTTTCTGGCGCCCGACAACGGCCTGCTCACGCTGGTTTGCCGGCGCGAGAAGCACAGAGCGCGCGAGGTCGCGTCGGAGCGGTTTTTCTTGAAACCGGTCAGCCAGACTTTTCATGGCCGTGATGTGTTCGCGCCTTGCGCCGCGCACCTGGCCAACGGCACGCCGCCGGGGCGCTTCGGCAAGCTCATTAATGACCATTTCCGCCTGTTCATTCCTGAGCCTGCGCAAACAGGCAAGCGCGTCTGGACCGGCGCGGTCCTGAAAATCGACCGCTTCGGGAACCTGATCACGAACTTCCCGTTCGAGGAGTTCCAGCGTATTTCAGCTCGTCCGTTTGAAATGGCCGTGGGCATGGAAAAAGTCACGCGCCTTGCTCGCAATTACGCGGAAGGTGCAACCGGGGAGGTTTTCCTGATTGCGGGCAGCTCCGGATATCTGGAGGTGGCGGCAAATCAGGCTTCGGCGGCGAAGCTATTGGGATGTGGAGTTGGGGCGCCCGCGGAGCTGACCATCTGGTGATGGCTGCCTCCGGATGGCGGTCACGGGATTACCCGCCAAATAGCGACTGATCACGGCCTATCGCCTTAATTTCGTTGCACTCTCAAGCCAGTAGACAATAAGGCATGGCTCAAATTGTCAATTCCCGGTGCGTATTGGCAGTCCGTGATCTTGAGGTGTCGACCCGTTACTACATGGACGTCCTCGGATTCCGAAAGGACCCGATTAGGACCCGATCAACGCCGAGGGTTGGAGCTTCCTGACGCGCGATCGTTTCCGGGTGATCTCGGTGAGTGCGTGGATGAAGGACAGGCGGGCGAACTGGGAAATCATTCCTATTTGCGTACTGGAATGTTGAGGGCGTGGATGACCTTTACCGGGAGTTTGTGGCGAAAGGGGCGCTCGTTTCATCGAAGCCAACGAACAAACCATGGGGCCTGAGAGAGTTCGGTCTGAGCACAACATTCTTCTAAGACATTTTTCTTAGTTGACGCTTTTCCTTGACTGGTCGAATGAGGTTGCAGTAACCTGTAAAAACTTTCAACCGACAGGAGGGCAGAAAGTATGTCAGCGACGCCAGTTGCGCCAGAAGGCGGCGCCGTCGGCACAGCGCCTGCACGACGCGAAAAGCCGTACAGCTACTGTAATTTACCAATTGTCCCATCGCGCGAATTCTCCCGGGCCGTGAACCCGCGGCGTGCGGAGTTGGTCCGCCTATTTGGACAGAAATGGGTGAACGGCGCCGTGCTCCATTACCACTTCATGGACGACCCAGCGGAATGGAAGGGCGCTGAAGGGCAAAAGCAGGTTGTTCGAAAGGCATTCGAAGCGTGGAAAAACGTCGGTATCGGTCTTTCATTTCAGGAGGTGCAGGACCGAAACGACGCCGAGATCCGAATCGGATTCCAGGATGGCGACGGCGCCTGGTCGTATATCGGACGAGATGTCCTCGATCAGGGGACCGATGATCGCACCATGAACTTCGGCTGGGATATCAGAGCAGAGATCGACACTGCGATCCACGAAATCGGTCACACGCTCGGATTTCCGCATGAGCGCCAAAATCCCAAGGCCGGTATTGTTTGGGATGAAGAGGCCGTATCCAGAGCCCTTGCCGGTGAGCCGAACTTTTGGTCGCGGGAGAAGACTTTCCACAACATCATAAGCAAAATCCAGCCGGATAAGCAAAATCCAGCCGGACTTGGTTCAGGGCTCGAATTGGGATGCTGACTCGATCATGCACTACCCGTTCGATGCGGGTCTCATCCTCCAGCCTGAGCAGTACCGCAGTGGGCTGAAGCCTGCGGGCGGGTTGTCAGAACGTGATCGGGAATGGGTGCGCAAGTTTTATCCGCCGCTAGGCGACGCGGATTACCAGATGCTGGAGCCGTTCAAGTCCTTACCACTGAACATCGCGGCGGGCCAGCAGGTAAACCTCAGATTCACGCCGAAGGCAACCCGGCGTTACAACATTGGCACATTTGGCGCTTCGGACACGGTGATGGTGTTGTTCCTCGAGGATTCCGATGGGAATGTTCGCTATCTCGCAGGCGACGATGATAGCGGCGAAGATCGGAACGCGCTCATCCAACAGCGCCTATTGGCCGGCAGGAACTACATAGTGCGGATCCGATTGTACTACGCCGAGAGTTATGACGCTACGGCCGTGATGGTGTGGTAGCCCCACCGGTAAGCCTCGCCGACACATCGTCGCCGGAAAGTCTGTCGGTGCAACTGCGAATTGGTCAGAGCCTCGGGCTTGCCAATGTTTTCGGACTAACTCGCGTAATTCAGAGACCCATTCGCAGCATATCTCCTGCGGATCTCGTGACCTTCATGGTAACTTCGGCCATCCCTGATCAACGCGGGTATCTTGGATTCTGGCTCGCAAGGCAGCGTCTGTTGACGATTATCGGACTGCGGCGTCAGTAACAGGTATGGCCAGCGAACTGGTCCTTTGACAGAGTGTTTCCCAGACCCGCCTGCTGACGAATGCAGCTCCGTGCTGCCCATTAAGCATGGAACTGGCGATTCGTCGGGGAGTCGAAACCCGCCAGATCACGCGTTCGAGGCCTTAGAGACCTACGCACTCGAGAGAGAAAGCTCGCGTTCCCACATCAGAACGCCAGTCTGAGGGACATCTGCATCTGCCGCGCTGCGTTACTGGTTCGCGTCACCCGGCCGAAATCCGGTGAGTTGAAGTTCCGCTCGGGCGCGGCGAAGATTGGCGTATTCAGGAAATTGAGAAACTGCACCCGGTATTCGAGATGGAAACGCTCCCGCCAGACGGGGAACAATTTGAACACGGAAAAGTCCCAATTCGCGATGCCGTCCGCTGGATGCCAACGTGAACGGCTGGAGGCTCAAACCGGAGACCTACCGAACATCCGGCGAGCATCGTTTTCTCCGCTCGATCCCCGCAGTCGCGCTCCCGTCAAAGACAGCTCAAC
>JAKEEH010000415.1 GCA_022616725.1 Limisphaerales bacterium
ATCCAGGAGGTCACCGAAGAGATCATGTTTCGCATGGCGCGGCATGTTCGGCAGCAAACCGGGTCGAGAAACCTGTGCCTTGCCGGTGGCGTGGCGCTGAATTGCGTCGCGAACGGGCGGATACTGCGCGAGAAAGTGTTCGATAGGATCTGGATCCAGCCCGCGGCAGGCGATGCAGGTGGCGCCCTCGGCACCGCGCTCCTGGCGTGGCATCATTATTTCGGTAAGCCGCGAAAGGCGGATGGCGTCAGGGATTCGCAGCAGGGCTCCTACTTGGGCCCGGCCTATACGGGAGAGGAGATCCGCAAATACCTGCTCAGCCAGGGCATTCCGTTTGTCGATCTCAAGGACGAGGAGATCCCGGAACGAATCGCCGACCTGATCGCCAATGAGAAGGTGATCGGCTGGTTCCAGGGGAGGATGGAGTTTGGGCCGCGGGCGCTCGGCGCTCGATCCATTATCGGAGACGCGCGCTCTCCGAAAATGCAGGAAAACATGAATCTCAAAATAAAGTTTCGCGAAAGCTTTCGACCATTCGCGCCCACCGTGTTGCGAGAAAAGGTTTCGCAATATTTTGAGTTGGACCAAGAGAGCCCTTATATGCTCCTGGTCGCGCCAGTCGCCAAATCGTGTCGCCGCGAGACGACTACCGAGGAGCAAAAGCTCTTCGGCTTGGAAAAGCTTTTCACGATCCGCTCATCGATTCCCGCTGTGACCCATGTCGATTATTCGGCGCGCGTGCAGACCATTACTGAAGAGGATCATCCCCTCTTCTATCGAATGATCAAGAAGTTCGACGAGAAATACTGCTGTCCGGTAATCATCAACACGTCGTTCAACGTCAGGGGCGAACCGATCGTTGCCACGCCCGAACACGCTTACTTGTGCTTCATGCGCACAAACATGGATTATCTTCTCCTGGGCAATTATCTTCTGGAGAAAAAGGAGCAAAAGCCGCTCGAAAAAGACATCGATTGGCTGAAGGAGTTTGAACTCGATTAAACATGCTCATTCGCGAAGAGTTGATGCGTCTTAAGACCGCGCCGCGGGATTTGCGGAAGTTCGGTTGCCGGGTCGGGGGAGTGTTTCTGCTGCTGGGATTATGGTTCGCCTTGCGAAACAAGCCATGGCACGCATGGTTTTGGATTCCCGGCGCGGCGCTGGTCGGGTTAGGAGCTGTCGCGCCGAAGACGCTGAAGCACGTTTACATTGCCTGGATGGCGTCGGCCTTTCTCCTTGGATTCGTCGTGTCGAACGTGCTGCTGACGATATTCTTTTATCTCGTGCTTACCCCGGTTGGCCTTTTTGCGCGCCTCATTGGCAAGGATTTCCTGGAGCGGAAGTGGACCGGGGCTTCCAGCTACTGGCGTCCCGCAGCGCGTCGCGGTGAACCTGCCGACCTCGAAAGGCAGTTCTGAATTCGTAGAAGCAAAAGTGAGGCAGAACTGGCGGGTGATGGCGACTCGATTGTCTGATGCGGGCAATCTCTGGTTTGGCTTGGGTTGCACCCCTTTGTTTCCACAGATAAGCTGAGGAGTATGAAGCCGCTTCGGAACGCTCAACTTTCGCGCGCGATGCTGATTGGCCTCGCATTAGGTTTTGCCTGCAACGTCGTTGGGGCGACAAACACTACCGCTCGCGTAGCTGCAGCCCAGGCCGCGCGGCGTGTGATTGATTTTCGGTTGACGAATTCGGCGGAGATATTCGCAGCCCTGGAAAAGAATTTCGACGCACTGGAAGCAATCGTTCACAAAGCCGGCGCCCAGAAATGCGATGTGCTTGTCCTGCCCGAGGACACGCCCGGGCTGTTGAATTGGGTCGGCGTCAACGAATCGCTCGCCAAAGTAGTGTTGCCGAAAGCGGTCACTCGGATGATCGAGCGCCTGGGTGCCGCGGCGGCGCAGTATCGCATGTATCTGGTGGTTTGCAGCGATCATATCGAGAGCAATGGCTCGATGTACAACACGGCTTTCCTGCTGGGGCGCAATGGCAGGGAAATTGGCCGATACCACAAGGTTTGCCCGACCTGGGGCGAATGCGGCGCGCGGCAGCGCGGCAAGTCATTGCCGGTTTTTCCAACGCCCGACCTTGGCGCCGTCGGCATGCTCATCTGCTACGACCTCGTGATCCCCGAAACAGCGCGCGCTCTCGCTCTTCAGGGCGCCGATATCATCTTCTTCCCCACGATGGGCGGCGCAGCGATCGGGGAGGATGACATTGGCGTGCAGGCGTTGCGCGTCCGCGCGGCGGAGAATTTCACCTGGCTCATCGTGGCTCATCGCGGCAGCGGCGCGATGATCATTTCGCCCCAAGGCAAAATTGTCGCCACCGCCGAAGGATCGGACGGACTTGCGATCGCGGACATCGATCCTCGAGGCAATCGCGAAGGCGGCGATGCCCTCAATCGCCAGCGCGACATGCGCGCGCGATTGTTCCGCGAGCGCAATCCCGAAGCCTTTCGCATCCTCACCGATCCGCAACCGCCAGTGCTCGCGAAGGCGCCGATCAGTCTTACGCAGGCGGAGATGGGCCGGATCATGGCGCGCGTGCTCACGGTGGGCGAAGAGGAGTTCAAGGAAGCCAACAGGCTTGTCGCCAACGGCAAGGTTGGCGAAGCCGCGACCGAATTCGAGCGTCTGCGGCGCGAGTATGCGGATTCCTGGATCGACCGGCGCTCGCAGGAACGGTTGGCGAAGCTCGAACCGAACACCGCGAAACCGGACAATCGTGCCGCCGGCATTGCCGCCAAGTACCCGGGCGACGCCGGAATCGAAAGCGATCCGGACGTGCTGTTCGCCGACAACTTTGAATCCGGCGCAATGAAGAAGTGGGATAACCAACGCGGCGGGATCGTGATGACCGAGACGAGGCCGAACTCCGGCCGTTGGTGCGTTGAGATGAGGATGGATCGCGGCAAAAACCATGGCGGCGACGCCATCAAGTGGTTTATGCCGGGGGCAGATCGCGTTTACGCGCGGGTTTACGTGAAGTTCTCCCCCGACTACCAGTACAACCATCATTTCGTGACGCTGCTGGCGAATCACCGCACCAACCGCTGGTCGGCGTTCGGCAAAGCCGGCCTGAAGCCGAACGGCACTTACTACTCGACGGGGATGGAGCCGTGGTTTGCCTGGGGCAGGAATCCGCCGCCGGGGGAAGTCAACCTATACACTTATTACCTTGACATGGAGCCGGACCGGAAAATGAACAAATACTGGGGCAACGCCTTTTTCCCGTCCGGCCCCGGCAAAGGCGCGGCCGCAAGCGATACGCGTGTCATTCCGCCGCTGGATCAATGGCAATGCTGGGAGTTTATGATCCAGGCGAACACCGCGCTTGATGAGGCCGATGGCAAACAGGCGATGTGGGTTGATGGCAAGCTGGTTGGAGAATTCACCGGCATCCGCTGGCGCAGCGACATGGATTTGAAAGTGAACTGTTTCTGGCTGCAACATTACGGCTACGACCCGGGCGACCCGACAAAACAGTATTGGAAAGATAGCCAGTCGGTGTGGTTCGACGACGTGGTCGTGGCGCGGCAGTATATCGGGCCGATGCGGAAATGAGCTTTCGAGGTGGCAGCGACCTTCACGTAACCGCCGGTGCACAAGGCGGTCTTGATTTCTGGATTCAATGTTCTCACGCTCTCGGCGCAGCAAATATGAGGCGTCACGAACGCAGGAGAAGCGCATGAAACTTTACATTGTCCTGGTTATTTCAGGCCTGGCTTTTGCAAGCCAGGCCTTGCGGGCCGAGGAGGCGGCAGAGCCGAAACCCACTGCTACGCCCGAAAGGGAAGTCATCACGAAGTCCTTCCGCGCCGAAGACAGTAAATTCAGTTTCACGATCGACTCGTCGGCCGCGCCCGACCTGACCGAATGGGCAGAGACCGAACTGGCGCCGGTCGTGCGCGAATGGTATCCGCGCATTGTCAAGTTGCTGCCCAGCGAAGGCTACCAAGCGCCGACGAACATCACGATTCGTTTCCGGACTGACCTGGGGCGCACGCCCGCTTCAGCCAGCGGCAGCCGGATCAATTGCAATGCCGACTGGTTCCGCCGCAACCTCAAGGGCGAAGCGCGCGGCTCGGTCGTTCATGAGATGGTGCACGTCGTTCAGCAGTATGGCCGCGCGCGCCGGAATAGTCCCAATGCCGCGCGCACGCCGGGCTGGCTCGTCGAAGGCATCGCGGATTACATTCGCTGGTTCCTTTACGAACCTGAGAGCAAAGGCGCCGAAATCACCGCCCGCAACCTCGCTCGCGCCAAACACGATGCCAGCTATCGCATCACCGGCAATTTCCTCAACTGGGTCACCCAAACCTACGACAACACCATTGTCGCCCGGCTGAATACCGCCGCGCGCGAAGGCAAATACGCCGAGGACCTCTGGAAGGATTACACGGGCAAGCCGTTGACGGAATTGGGCGAAGAATGGAAGCGCGGTCACGAAACGCGCCTTGCCGCCGCGACCCTGAACTCCCTGAACGAAGACGAAAAGAAAGCCGGCTGGAAACTCCTCTTTAATGGCAAAAACCTCGATGGTTGGCGCAATTTCAAAACCAACACCGTCCGTCCGGGCTGGCAGGTTAAGGACGGTACGCTCGTTTGCGCGGACCCGAAGAACGCCGGCGATCTCTGCACCGAAGAGAAATTCGATTGGTTCGAATTCGAACTCGAATACAACATCACGCCCGCGGGCAACAGCGGCATCATGTTTCACGTCACAGACGAGGGCCGCGCCGCCTGGGCCACCGGCCCGGAAGTGCAGCTCGAAGACAATGCCGCCGCCAAAGACCCGCAGCGTTGCGGCTGGCTCTACGGCCTTTACCAACCGCCCGATGATCCCAAAACCGGCAAGCCCCTCGACGCCACGAAACCCGCCGGGGAATGGAACAAAGTCCGGCTCGTGATCACGCCCGAGAAGTGCGAGCACTACGTCAATGGCGTCAAGTACTTTGAATATGTCCTGGGCAGCGAGGACTTCAACGCGCGCGTCGCCAGGAGCAAGTTCGGCCGCATGCCTCTCTTCGCGAAATCAACCAGCGGTTACGTCGTCCTCCAGGGTGACCACGGGCAGATTTCCTTCCGCAACATCCGCATTCGTCCGATTCAGGCGAAAGCGTGACGGCGAACGACAAACGGGGTTTTTTATGAAACAAAGAATATTCAATTGGATGACGGCCATCGCTGGTTGCGTGATCCTGACGTGTCAGGTCATTGCCAAAGATTGGCCGCAGTGGCGCGGACCGGACCGCAACGGCGTTTCACAGGAGACCGGCCTCCTCAAGGAATGGCCGAAGGAAGGGCCGAAGCTGCTCTGGAAAATCACCGATCTGGGCGAGGGCTTTTCCACCCCATCTGTGGTTGGTGACCGGCTCTACGTCATGGGCAACGAAGGGATAGAGAACGAATACGTTCGCGCCCTCGCCGTGAGCGATGGCAAAGCCGGCTGGTCCACCAGGGTTGGCAAAGTCGGTCCCAACAAAGGACCGCAATACCCGGCGGCGCGTTCGACTCCAACGGTCGATGGCGATGCGCTGTATGCCCTCGGCTCCGATGGCGATCTCGTCTGCCTTGAAACAGCGGGCGGCACACTGCGCTGGGCGAAGAATCTCCGCTCGGAGTTCAACGGCAAGCCGGGCAATTGGGCCTATGCGGAGTCCGTGCTCGTCGATGGCGATGCCGTCGTCTGCACTCCCGGCGGCAGCGACGCAACCATCGTCGCCCTGAACAAGAAAACCGGCGACGTGATCTGGAAGTCCGCCGTCCCGGGCGGCGACGAGGCCGCCTATGCCTCGATCATCATCGCGAATATCGACGGCACGAAACAGTATGTGCAGTTCTTGCAGAAAGGCTTGGTCGGCGTCGATGCCAAAACAGGCAAGCTCCTGTGGCGCTATGACAAGACTGCCCAGGGCAGTCCGGCCAACATTCCGACCCCCGTCGCGGACAAGAACATTATCTTCAGTGGCGCGGGCCGAAGCGGCGGCGGTCTGATCAAAATCAAACGCAGCAGCGACACGTTCGAGGTCGAGCAGATCAACTTCACGCCAAAACTCCCCACGGCGATTGGCGGCGCGGTAAAAGCTGGCGACCATTTATACGGCACAATCGGCCAGGCGTTGCTCTGTGCCGAGTTCGCCACCGGCAATCTGAAATGGGAAGATCGCGCCTTAAGTCCCGCGTCGCTCTGTTTTGCCGATGGCTGCTTGTATTTGCACGGCGAAAACGGCGACGTCGGACTCGTCGAAGCCACACCCGAAGGGTATCACGAAAGAGGACGTTTCACTCCACCGGAGCCGCCCACCCGCGCGCGCGGCGCCAAGGCGTGGGCCTATCCTGTGGTTGCCAATGGCCGGCTTTACATCCGGGATGTGGGCAACCTCTGGTGCTATGACGTGAAGGCCCGGTAAGCGAACCAACTACGAGCGGCGTTTCGACTTCGATTTGCCGCCTCCAGGCGTCGGCAGGTTCGCACTGCGCTTGAGGTCATCGACGGCTTCACGGAGAAGAAACGCCGTCTCAAACGACGGATTCTTGCGGACATTGTGAGTCGCCTCCGACAATCGCTCGAGGATTTCGGTCTGGTCACCTGTAGTGCAGTTCGTGTTCACGACAGCCGTTGCTAAGTTCAGAACAAAGGGTAGCACCGGACATGCCAAAGCCCCATAAGCCGCCACTCCCTCGCGGACACGTCGAAACCGCGAATGTTTTTCGAAAACCAGGGGTATGGGCTGCAACCTCATTCCGCTCCGTGTGTCCAAAAGGCTGGCATGTGCGTCGCTCCTTTGACACTCGCCACTGAGGCGCGCCTCGACCAACCGGCGCCAACTCTTTGTCGTTGACGCGCTGGCCCCGCGATGGCCAATTGCGGAGGAACCGATCATGAAAGTCCGCGTCAAAACTTATGAAGCTCGGCTTTGTCTCCGCTATTCTTCCGGAATTCACGCTGGATGAAGTCCTGCGCTTCGCCGCCGAATGCGGATTCGCCGCAGTAGAACTGATGTGCTGGCCGCCCGGCAAAGCGGAGCGCCGCTACGCCGGCGTGACGCACCTGGATGTGACGGCACTGGACAATGCGGCGGTGCAGCGCGTGCGCTCGGCTGTCAAGCAGCATGGCGTCTCGATTTCCGCGCTCGGTTACTATCCGAACCCTCTCTGCGCCAGCGAGGCCGAGGCGGCGATTTACATTACACACCTCAAGAAGGTGATCATCGCGGCGCAGAACCTCGGAGTCAATCAGGTCAATACATTTGTCGGTCGCGATCATTCCCGAAGCGTTGCCGATAACTGGAAAGTCTTTGACGAGCGCTGGCCTGGCATTGTCAAGCACGCCGAAGCTTGCGCCGTGCGCATCGGCATCGAGAACTGCCCCATGCTCTTCACGGTTGACGAGTGGCCGGGCGGGAAAAATCTCGCCACCTCGCCAAAAATCTGGCGCATCATGTTCGAGCGGATTCCCAGCCGCAACTTCGGCCTGAATTACGATCCATCTCACCTCCTCTGGCAGTTCATCGATCCGCTGGGGCCAATCCGCGAATTTGCCGATCGCATCTTTCACGTCCACGCCAAGGACGCATCCGTGGATCGCGCCCGGCTCAATGATGTGGGCATTCTGGCCACCCCGCTCGAGTTTCACGCTCCCAGGCTGCCCGGACTGGGCGATCTTGATTGGGGCGAATTCCTGCGCGCGCTGAAAAATATCGGCTACGCCGGGCCAGTCTGCATCGAAGTTGAAGACCGCGCTTTCGAGGGCGCGGTGGCCGACCGCCAGCGCGCGCTGATCCAGTCGAAACGCTATCTCGAAAAGTTCCTAAACCAGTTATGAATCCATCCATCCAACTGACCGTCACCTTGCGCGACCTCGCGAAAATGATCGACCACTCGCTGTTGCACCCAGCGATGACCGACGACGAACTGCGCAAGGGTTGCGAACTCGCCCGCCGTTACGATGTCGCCACCGCTTGCGTCAAGCCGTATGCGATTCCCCTCGCCAAAGAAGTGCTCGCTGGGTCGGACGTCGGGATTTGTCCAGTGATTGGCTTTCCCCATGGAAACAGCACGACAGCCATCAAGGCGCGTGAAGCTGAAGCGGCGGCGCGGGATGGCGGCATCGAAATCGACATGGTCATCAACATTGGCAAAGCCCTCGGTGAAGATTGGGCCTATGTCGCCGCCGAGATTCGCGCCATCAACGACGTGGTTCTCGCCAATGGCGCGATCCTGAAGGTCATTTTCGAGAACGATTACCTGCAGGATAAACACATCGTCAGGCTCTGCGAAATTTGCACCCAGGCCGGCGTCGCCTTCGTCAAAACATCCACTGGCTACGGGTTCGTCAAGCAGGACAACGGCATGTATTCTTACAAGGGAGCGACCCTGCCGCACCTCAAACTCATGCTTCGACACTGCGGGCCTTCGGTGCAAATCAAGGCTGCCGGCGGCGTGCGTGCGCTCGATGACCTCCTGGTGGTCCGCTCCCTCGGCGTCAGCCGCATCGGCGCAAGCGCCACTCAGGCGATTCTCGAGGAAGCCAGGAAACGCGGCATCGGCGATGAGCCGGTCAGCGTAACGGTGGGAAACAGCGCTCTGGCGGCCGGTGCTTATTGATCTGGTTCGAGTACGGTGACGGTCAGTCCAGACTTTGCCAGGTGTCTTACCGAATCCGACCGTCGGCTCGAACCTCCGCAATCGGCGCGACCGGCTCCGCCCCTGAGGTCCGCGCATCAAGCGGCGGCCATTCCGCTGGCAGTGGTTGCGGCGTCAGTACTGGGGAGGGCGGGGCTTCAACCTGTCGCGGCGCTACCGGCTGAAGGACGTTCTGACCCATGGATGCAGGGGGGCCCGACGAGCTCATGTGTACAACGATCAAGTATAACAGCAGCCCGGCCAGACACAGCAGCAGTCGAAAAAAGAACATATTTTACTCCCGTACAGCGAGTGATCGCCAGTGTTATGCTGGGATCGGGCATTTGACAATCCCATCCTTTGTGCGTTCAAATCTGGGTCCGATTTCGCAGGCAGGTTCACCGATGACGAACAAGACGGCCAGCCTCGCTCAGCAGGCCATCAAGCCTCAGCCGTCCCGCGTACAGCACTTGCTACTTTTTCAGGCGATAGAAGAGGATGGGTTTCGTGCCGGGAGTCGCCGTGTGCGGTGAAGTGGCCGCAGGCAGCGACGTCCAGTCCTTCAGGTTGTTTGATTCTTCCAGGATCGCGCCGGGCTCATTCCACAGAATTTGAATCTGGACGCCGGTACGCTGGATTGAGAGCGCCGAAAGCCCCTTGTCAGGGGCTACCCCCACTCGATAAGCGAGCAGCCCATTGTTCAGGAAGTCGTTCAGGAGCACTTTTGTGCCCTCGGCATTGACGGTGAACAGTTCGATGTTCGCGTCCCCGCCTCCTTCCTGCCAGATTGTGCGCAGCGGGTAGATGCCAGCCTCCTGGACGACAACCTTGAAAATCGTATCTCCGGCGCCTCGGCCGCCATCGAATTGACCCAGGATCACCCCGTCCTGCGGACGATTAATAAATCCCGCCTGCATGCGGAAACCATCGTCGCTGTTAACGCCCATCGTGGTAACCCCTGCGGGGAATTCCACGAAGGTGATGATTTCAGCGTCGATGCCGTTGTCAGCGCCCGTCGTTCCCGGGATGCCAGGCATCTGGTCGTCGTTTGGAAAGTTGCCAAAAACCGTTCCGCCGATTTGGCTGAGGTTGATAACGGTCGGAATATCAAATCTCAACAGCGGGCCATCCTGTACTCCGGCGCCCGAAGCGACGCCGACGGCATTCGGGTCCGCGCGATTAACCAAAGGCACAGTCTGTCCCGGCGCAATCAACTGGCCGGCCAGCGCCAGCTCCGTTTCAGCCAGCGTGGTATGCGTGTAATCTTCATTCTGGAATACCCGCCAGACGAAGCCGAGTTCGGTGTTGTTGACGGACACCGCCTTGTGCGCCGGCGTCAGCGTTGCGTACGGCTCGATCGTGAAGGTCCAGGTCTCAGTGCGCGGAGTTCCACCTGCCGTGTAAGTGATGCTGGCGGTGTGTTGTGTCGGCGTAAGAAAGTCCGGCGGCTGATAGCTGATGGTGATCACGTTGCCCACCCTGGTTGGCGTGGCAGTCACAAGAGAGCCGTCGAGCCCAAGCCGCACTGAGTTCAAATCCACCGTGGTTGCGCCTTCGGTGATTGATGCAAAAATGGCCGTGTCCAGAGCGACCCCTGTAGCTCCCGGCAACGGCGAGACCAGGTCGATTCCGGTCGGCAGCCCCGTGGCGCGCCGATACGTCGAGAAGCTGCCGTTAGCCACGTCATTCAGCAGCACCCGTGAACCGTCCGGCTTTTGATACTTCCATTCGATGCTCGCGCCGACCTGGCCTTGCTGATAGATGGTCCGGAACGCATACACTCCCGCCTCCTGCACACGGATGTCATAGACGGTGTCGGTGGGCGGGCGTCCTCCCGGCTGGTCAAACTGACCGCCAAGCTGCGCACGGAATATGTCGTTGATGTTCCCGGCCGTAGTGCGAAAACCGTCGTCGCTGTTCACGACCAGCGTGTGCCTTCCCGCAGGCAGGTCGATGAACGTTGTAATTTCGGCCGCGATACCATCGGTCTGGCCACTCGCGCCAAGGCCTGGAATGCCCGGCATCGTTGAATCACCGGTAATCTCACCATTGGGACTCCCAAGAGAGTCGAGGTTGAGCACTTCTTCGATTTGGAACGTAATCGGGTGATCCGGCGTAGGCCCAGGCTCGCCGTCAACGAACGTCGGCCCGCGCGCCAGGGGATCGGCAAAATTATGGCCCAGAAGGCCCGCCAATTGGCGCAGAGCCCGCCTAATGCTGTTCTCTATCAACTGCCCATTTTGATGGACCCTCCATATAAAGCCCGGATCCTGCGGACTTGTCACCTTGTCAGCCGCGGTCAAGAAGACGTAGGGCGGAGTCCTGAACGTGCCTTGGTCCGTGACGACATTACCCAGAGTATCCCGCACCGAGATCATGTACGAATGGTCAGCATTAGCAGGAAATGGAACGGGCGGCGTATAGACGAAGTCGATCGCATCCAGCATTCGCGGGCTCGCAACCGGTGTGAATGTCTGCCCATCGATCGTGATCCTGGCGGTCGCGGGATCCACCAGCGATGTTCCCTTGTCGTTGGCGCGAAATGAAAAGGAATCGATACCCGGGTTGATAGCCGATAAGAATATAAGGTCGCCCCCTGTGGCCGCCGTCCCCAGCGTAACCAGGGCAGTCTCCGAAGGTGTCTTGCCGAAGACGATCGAGTGCGCACCCAGGCCACCCCAGCCTTTCTGCCCCGGAGTCGCCTGGTCACCGTCGTTAATAGCCATCCCCAGGCCGAACCGCACTCCATTAGTCAGAGGCGCCATCAGACCCAGAGCCACGACTGGCAATTTGATTTCATAAACGGTCCTGTGGGTGTCCATGTTGCGCGTAACCACAGCTTCGGTCACGCCCGGCGGCGGTTGACCTGGAGCACCGGCCTCATGGTGAATAATCGTGCTTCCAAGGGAACCCTCAACGCCCCCCAGGGCGTAATTGTAAAGGGCTACCTGCGCGGTCCGGTTGGAATTCGCAACCATCAGTTGGACAGAATCCCCATTCCAGGCGCTGTTAGCCGCGTTCTCATGGTACTCGTCCGTGACCACGAACCCGAAATACACGTTGTTGGCGTCATAAACCACCTGGACTGCCGACGTGTGGTCATCCGGCCCCGTCCAGTCGCCACCATTGTATCTTTCGAATAAGACCAATTGCACGTCACCTATGCCCGCGGAACCTTTGCCTGCGGCGGTGCCCTCGAGACCGGTGCGAATATAAAACTTTGGGTCAGCCAGCACAGGCGCTCCGGTCCATTCATCAAGATTCCCGTCCAGGACAATCGGATTCGGGGCGGGAACCGCCGTGTAAAACTCCTTTGATGGTTCGATATCATTGCCTCTGGTCAGTGTAATCAGAGCAGTTTCCGATGGCGTTTTGCCAAAAACGATCGAGTGCGCCCCCAGCCCGCCCCACCCTTTCTGTCCGGGGGTGGCCTGGTCACCGTCGTTGATCGCCATCCCCAGACCGAACACGGCGCCCGGCAGCGTCGTCAGTCCGACCGCCGCTTTGGGGAGTTTGATTTCGTAAGTCGTGCGATGCGTGTTGGTATTGCGCGTCACCACCGCCTCGGTGACTCCGGGCGGCGGCTGCCCCGGAGCGCCTGCCTCGTGATGAATGATTGTAGTCCCGAGGGCGGTTTCAATGCCGCCCAGGGCATAGTTGTACAGCGCAACCTGCGCGGTGCGATTGGAGTTAGCAATCATCAGTTGAACTGAATCACCATTCCAGGCGCTATTGGCGGCGTTCTCATGGTACTCATCCGTGACAACGAAGCCGAAATAGACATTCTCAGCGTCATAAACGATCTGGACCGCGGACGTGTGATCGTCCGGGCCGGTCCAATCGCCGCCATTGTATCGTTCGAATAAGACCAACTGCACATCGCCAACGCCTCCAGAACCCTTGCCCTGAGCGGTCCCTTCGAAGCCGGTGCGGATATAGAACTTCGGGTCGGCCAGCACCGGCACTCCGCTCCACTCCGTAAGAGCACCATCGAGGACCATGGGATTCGCCGCGCGAGGGACAAAGTAGAATTCCTTCGAGGGTTCGATGTCGTTGGCATAGGCAGTGATCGATACGAGCAGCGCCGCCGCGCCAAGGAGTAAGGGCAATATTTTTTTCCGCATAAGACGAGAGAGGTTGCTTACGTTTGTGATGAAGCGAATAGCGCCGTATCCTCCTGTTTAACGGGTGTACTAACTTGTGCGAAATGCCAGGCGAACCGAGGAGAGCTTTTATCGCGCATACGACAGCCTTTTTGGGTTA
>JAKEEH010000065.1 GCA_022616725.1 Limisphaerales bacterium
AGTACAAGGATTGGGGCAGTGGATTCATCAATACCAGTCGCTACATCGAGATCGTGTACAACAATTTGAAGGCAAAGTAAGCGGGAAGAATTTGAATTCGGAGGGCTCGATTTAGTGATCAGTGATTGGTGATCGTGATTAGTGATCGCGGGTCGAGGCGGGCTTAGCGCGCGACGCGTGACGGAATTGCTTTTGACGCTGCGCTTGGGCATCCTGCCTGGATCACTCGTTGCATAAAGACAGAATTGGTCGTGTTCTCGGTCGCCGTCGTGATCTGCTTTTGGGCGATGGCGATTCCCGCTGCGGACTCGCCTCCCCCTGCCCCCTCCCGCCGGACGGGGGAGAATAAAGCTGTCACCTTCAACAAAGATATTGCCCCGATCATTTTCAGAGAGTGCACCTATTGTCACCGGCCGGGACAATCCGCGCCGTTTAGTCTGATGACCTATGGGGATGTGTGCAAACGCGCGAAGCAAGTCGCCGAGGTAACCGCAAGCCGCTTCATGCCACCTTGGCTGGCGGAGACCGGGCATGTTGCGTTCTCCAATGAGCGCTCCTTAACGAGTCACGAGATCACGCGCATCCAAAAGTGGGCTGATCAAGGCGCGGTTGAGGGTGAGGCGAAGGACCTGCCCACAGCGCCGAAATACATAGAAGGGTGGCAGCTTGGCCAGCCGGACCTGGTCGTGCGCATGCCGCAGACGTACGCGTTGGGTGCCGATGGCAAAGACGTGTACCGGAATTTCGTTTTTGCGATTCCGGTTCCAGAACGCAAATACGTTCGCGCGCTTGAGTTTCATCCGGGAAATCCCAAAGCCGTTCACCATGCCTTTGTGTATGTGGACACCACGCGCCAAAGCCGCCGGCAGGCGGAAAAGGAAAATCCGCCCGGTTTCGATGGCATGGTGATGCCGCAGAGCGCCCAGATGCCGGGCGGGCAGCTCCTCGGCTGGCAGCCGGGGCACGTTCCCGATCCGGGCTTGCCCGGCCTGGCTTGGGTGCTGGAACCGAACACGGACGCGGTGCTGCAGTTGCACATGCATCCCAGTGGCAAGCTGGAGACTGTCCAGCCGGCGCTCGGACTCTATTTCACCGAACAAGCGCCGACGAATATGCCGTTTCGCATCAACTTGACGCGCCTGGACCTCGACATCCCCGCAGGCTCGACGAACTACGCGGTTGAGCAATCATACACGCTGCCCATCGATGTGAACCTGCTGCGCATGAGCGCCCACACTCATTATCTGGGCCATGAACTCCGCGGCACGGCGATCTTTCCGGACGGCGCGCGCAAGTCACTGCTGCTGATCCGGGACTGGGACTTCAACTGGCAGACTGATTTCGTGTGCGCGCGGCCGTTGTTTCTGCCGAAAGGCACCAAACTGGCCATGAATTTCAGGTTCGACAATTCGACGAATAACGTGCAGAACCCGCACCAGCCTCCGCAACGCGTCACCTATGGCGTCAATACCACCGATGAAATGGCGGAGCTATGGTTTCAAGTGCTGCCGCGCAAGCCGGCCGAGCGCGACGTGCTGTCAAAAGATTTTTCACTTCACCTCTCGAGAGTGCTGGTTGATTTTTATCACTACTCGCTGAAGCTGAATCCCAACGACGCGACGGCGCACACGCGGCTGGGCCGGGCGTATCTTTACCAGGGCCGCATTGCGGAGGGCCTGCGCCATCTCGAGGTGGCGGTGAAAATCAACCCGAGCGAAGACAAGGCCCATTACGAGTTGGGCGCCGTGTATCTGCGGCAAAACCGGCTGGCGTCGGCCCAACTGGCCTTTGAAACAGTGATCCGGCTCCGGCCGGATGATTACCAGGCGCACGGAAACCTCGGCAGTGTTTACCTGCGCCTGCGCAATTTGGACATGGCTGAACAAAGCTTTGCGACGGCGGTCCAATTGAATCCCGATGACACCATCGCGGCGAAGAACCTTGAGCGCGTGCGCCAGGCCAAAGCGCAGCTCCAGCCGCGGAGATAAACCCTGGGAGCTATCTATGAAACAAATCGCATGTAGTCCGGCAAGCTTCTGGAGTTTGCTTGCGCTGTTCGCGTTGTCCGGTGCGGCGCAGGGCGCGACCAATCGGTGGGAGGGCGAAATCGCGGCGTTTGAGGCCAGCGACCGCACCAACCCGCCGCCCAAAGGCGCGTTCCTGTTCATCGGCAGTTCGAGCATTCGCCTGTGGAAAACTCTCGCGGCGGATTTCCCGCAACACCAGGTGATCAATCGCGGGTTCGGCGGGTCGCAAATCGCCGATTCCGTTCGTTTTGCGGATCGAATCGTGACGCCCTGCCGCCCGAAAATGATTGTGATGTACTCGGGCGGCAACGACATCAACGCGAGCCGATCCCCTGAACAGGTCGCGGCGGATTTCAAGGCATTTGTCCGGAAGGTGCGCGGCGTTCTGCCGGACACGAAGATTGCCTACATCTCCATCGCGCCGAACCCGGCCCGCTGGGCGCAAGTCGAGCGCGTGCGCAAAGCCAACGAAATGATCCGCGATTTCACAAAATCGGACTCGAAGCTGAGGTTTATCGACGTTTTCCCTCACATGCTCGGCCAGGACGGCAAGCCGTTGGAGGGGATATTCGTTGATGATGGCCTGCACATGAACGAGCGTGGATATGCGCTCTGGACGAAACTCGTCAGGCCGTTCCTTGAGGGTGAGTGACCAAATCAGCGACCGCCGAACTCAGCCGAACTCAAGGCAGACGCAACAAAACCTCGCCTTTGCCCTGCGCGCGTGGTTCGATGGGTCGGGCATGCTCCGCGGCGCAGTTTTGCAACAGGTTTTGGACGGGCAACTGTGCCGGAGAGTGGCGCGGCGGTTGGCGGGATTGGTAGTCCTCGCGGTGGCGATTGGATGGGTTCTGCATCATTGTGTGGCCAGCGTTCACAGAAGCTCCCGGCCGGCCGGTTTTGCGACTGGTCTGTTGCACGGCGCGTTAATGCCGCTGGCCCTTCCGAATCTGTTGGTGGGCGATGATGTCGTGATTTATGCGCCGAACAATACGGGCCGGACTTATAAGCTCGGCTACACTGCGGGAGTGAACGGCTGCGGGTTGGTCTTTTTCGGGTTCTTTTTCTGGAGAGTCAAATCGATGGCGCGGGGGCGGCGGTGGTTGATAAACAGTAAGGGAGTTCGGGTTTAAACCCATTCCCACGGGGTCCTGGTTCATGAATTTACGGGTTAAGTGCCCTAATGCGCGAATCTTGTGGCGCAGGCATCGTTAGGCATGGAAGCGTTAATTCCATTATCGTTGTTTTGCCTGACGGCCTTGCTGGTGAATGCCTGTCGGATCAGGCCGTAGCATTTACGACGCAAGATCGGGGCATGGGGGCAGGGAAAACACCCCACGTGACGCGAGGGCTAGAGGCGGGAATACTGGCGCATGCATATATTGGGCATCATTCTGATTGGACTCCTCGTCGGAATTGTAGCGAAGCTGCTCCTCCCCGGGGATGATCCGGGCGGGTTTATCATCACGACGCTGTTGGGAATTGCCGGGGCATTCGTGGCCAAATTCATCGGTCAGCAACTCGGTTGGTATGGCGAGAATGACGCGGTCGGCTTCATCGCTTCGGTGGGCGGGGCGATACTGCTGCTGCTGCTTTACCGGATGGTTTTCGTGGCCCGCCGCAGTTGAGTGTGGGCGGTCGGGAGAGATCAATGGCCTTAATGGCCGTTGACTCGCCCGCCGATGGGCGGGGCTCCGTTGCCGGGCGGAATCTCCAGGGCGCCGAGCTTTGACTTCAGCAACTGCATGAGATTCACTAGGCCGTTGAAATTGGACGGCTTGACCCAGTAGGAGTTCGCCCCCAGGTGCATGGCCCGATTCGCATCACCACTGCTTTCAGACCCCGTGTAAATGGTCACGGGAACGCCCGCGAGCACGTTATGGGAGCGAATCCACTCCAATACTTCAAAACCGGTAAAATCCGGCAAATCCAGATCCAGCAGAATCAATAACGGGATCCGCGCGCCGGAGACGCGAGCGTAAATCGCACCGGTCAAATACTCAATGACCTCACGGCCCGAAGTCACGACGTGAACCGGGTTGGTAATGTGTGCTGTCTTGAGAGCTCGCTGGGTCAGCGCGACGTCCGCAGGGTTGTCTTCCGCGAGCAGAATGATGGCCTGATCGCTCATGGGGCCGGCGGTGGGGTCAGGCAGGCGGTGAAGGACGGGGCGCGGGGGGCGCGGGAATTGGCTCCATGCGGAGATCAGGCCCGGGTGGCGGGGGCCTGAGGACGATCTCGAGACCCGATAAGCTGTTCCGTTCACAGAATTCGATGGCTTCCAGTGCGCTGCCGAAAATCCGCGCCTCCGTTTCGTCCTCCACCCACGCATCGACGCTCTTGTAAAAGAGCCGACTCCCCGAGTGTTGAAGAAGTATCTTCATAGCTGGTTTCCATTCGGTTATCCTGCACTCAAACAGCATGCCCCTGCTCTGTGGTCCTGGGACAGCCGGACATTGAGCCGCTCCAAAGGCGAAGTAAAGAACAATCGGCAAGAGAGCATCGAAGTTTCCGAGTGCGGCAGGTAAGCAGTTCGATTGTTTGGGCCAACCGTTTCGTTCCTACGCGCGTGATTCGATGGGAAAAATTGCCCGGCCCAGGACATGGGCGGGGCTGAAGATCTTCGCGGCGACTTCGTCGAAGACTTCGCCGCATTCACTCCAAAACTTTGGCAGAGTCATACCGAGAAGTTGCAGTAGCGTCCGATGATCGGAGTAAACCACGAGGCAGACGGCGCGATACGCGCATCGCCATCCGATTTGTAACAGAATGCGGCGACCAAAGGGGATTCTGGAAAGCACTTCGTTCAGGTAATGGGCGTGAAATGCGAGGTGGCCCTCCTCGTCCTCAAGAATCTGTGCCGCCACGGTCGCAATGGCTGGATCGTCAAAATGTCCCGCCAGTGCGCGAAAATAAATTTTGGCGATCATCTCCGGCAGCAACAGGACCAGCAGTTCGGTATGGAGACCTGGAAGGTGACGCATGAAAGTAAACGCCTTGTCACTCCAATGGCTGGTCAGCAGTGGAGCATCGAGCCGCTTGAGCACGCCGGCCATCAGTTCGGCGTGGCGCTGTTCTTCGCGTATGAACAACTCGATGGCAGCCGCGTAAGGAGCGTCGCCGGTTGCAGCGGCGAGCTTGCGCAGATGCCGCCCTTCGCCGCTCTCTCCAAGCTGGAATCGCTGCAGGGAGGAAATGAAGGGTTCTCGCCATTTCCGCGGTACGTTTACGCG
>JAKEEH010000416.1 GCA_022616725.1 Limisphaerales bacterium
CGCTGGGCCTTGGCCAGCATGCTGGTCCTCTTGCCGATCCTGGTTCTCCTGCATGCCGTAATAGACTCCCGCGGTCTTGGCGAATACCTGCGCGTCTTCGAGCTGCTCCTTTTCCTCTTCTCGATCACGACACTGTTCTGGACCTTCTGTTATGTTGAAATCGATGCCCGCGGACGGCACGCCGGCTTCCCCTCTCGCATGTTCACGCTGCCCGTCAATACTCTAACGCTGGCGGGGTTGCCGATGGCTTATGGCGCTGTCGCCGTCGCTGTGTTTTACCTGCTTTGGACCGCGCTGATCTTCCCAACATGGGATGTCCGCATGGAACCCTCCTGGATTCGAGCGCACGTGCTCAGTCTAATTGCTATGCTGCTATGCCTTCAAGCCATCGTTTGGTCCTTATACCGGTTTCCCTGGATTCGTTTTGCGCTCGTTCTGATCAGTCTCGTCGGCCTGGGTTTCGTCGGCATCCTGACCCCAGCCGAGGATTTCAGAAAAATGAGCGAGGTCCAGGTCCTTGGTTTTATGACTGTCGTCGCGCTGCTAGCGTTTCTGGGCGCTCTCGCAGGCGTCGCCCGCGACCGGCGTGGCGAATGGGACGGCTGGACGCGCCGCCTGCTCGACGCCATCCACAACTGGTTGCCGCACCGCCGCCAAGGCTTCGCTTCGCCGGCTGACGCCCAGGTTTGGTTTGAATGGCGCGGCAAGGGCTTATTCTTCTCGCTCATGCTCGGCCTCGGGATGGCCGGAACCATGATTATCTTTCCTTTGCCCACCGCGCTTCGTGCCGACCCGGTCATGAGCGCCATAATGTATGCGAATTTTCCGATTCTCACCCTCGTTGCCGCCTGGGCTCTGGGAATGACTCTGGCCAGAACCGATTATTGGAGTCGGGACCCGCTCCTTTCTCCCTTCATCACCACTCGACCCCTGCTGAGCGGTGACATCCTAATCGCCAAAGTAAAAACCGCTGCCATTATCTTTTTCGTCGCCGCGATTATTTTCGCCATACTTGCCGTGCCGGTCTTCAACCTCCCGCATTACTTCACAAACTCCGATGTCGAGTTCCCATCATGGCGCCAATTTGTGCGTGACAATCCCGCGCTCTTCTTGTGGATCACCAATCCAATCATTCTGTTGACTGGTTTTGCAGTCGTTGTGATGACCATGGTCGATGGTCTCGCCATTGGATTGTCCGGCTTCCCGAAATCCGTTGTGAAAAGCGTATCGCGCGTCGTGCTCTTCATCGGCGCGCTCGTGTTCGTCCAGTGGCTCGCCCATCGTCCCGGTGGCATGCGCCTTTTGCTGCAATCTCTTCCCTGGGTCTCCGCCTCGCTGATAACGTGGAAGCTCACGTCAACTATAACATTGTTTTCACGCGTCCTGCGCCTGCACTCTCCCCTTCAGTTGGCCTCTCTCGCCGCTCTCTGGTTGCTCACGTGGGGCCTGCTATCGTGGTCTGCGGCCCTGGTCTGGACCGACCTTGCCGCCGCTAACCGCGTCATCACGTTCGTTGTCGCTTTCCTGGGGCCCGGCGCGAGCACCGTCCGCTGCACCCTTAATCTGCACGCACGTCGGCACCCCTAACACTTGTGGAAGAGCTCTAACGTGAAATCACTTGATGCGTTGACATACGGGGGTTTTTGCTACTTTGCAATTCGCTCCCGCGGCCCGGAAATTGGTTCGACGGTCGGCACGCCGCGTTTTTATGGAGGTTCTGATTCGCAAAGCAGGCACCTCGCTTTACTGGAATGCCGCCGGGCGATGGACCACCAGCCGGGAGCCGCCGCCTGGCTAGCGTCCTGCCATTCCGCCGCCGAAAGAGGATTTCTTTCGGTTGCCGGCGGAACATCGGCCCGGGCGGCTATGGCCGCCGTTAGCAATACGGGGGTGATTCAGGCATTGCTTCGGTCCACCAGATGACCCAGTGTTCGTCCATGCGGCAAAGGGTTTTCATTGGTCTGGTCGGCTGCGTACTGGTCCTGACGGGTTGTCGAAGCGCCTATTACTCCGCCTGGGAGACCCTCGGCAGACACAAGCGGGACCTGCTTCAGTCCAAGGTCCGCGACGTTCGGGATGAACAACAGGAGACCAGCCAGGAACTTAAAGACGCCTTGACGCGCTTGCAGGAACTCTATGGCTTCAAAGGGGGTGACCTGGAGAAAACCTATCGCAAACTCCAAGCCGATTACGACGGCGCCGCGTCTTCCGCCGAGACGGTCCGCAAACGCATCCGCGAAATGGACCAGATCGCCCGCGACCTCTTCCGCGAATGGGAGTCGGAACTGAAAACCATTACATCGGCGGACCTGCGCGAGGCCGACCGCCGCCAGTTGAACGATACCCGCCGACGCTACGAGGACCTTTACGCGGCTACGAAACGCGCTGAGAGCACGATGGAGCCGGTGCTGGTCAAACTTCGCGAGTACGTCCTCTACATGAAACATAACCTCAACGCCCAGGCGATCGGTGCCTTGCAGGGCGAGGCCGCGAAAATCCAAATCGACATCTCAAAGCTGATCGAGGAAATGAACGCCGCCATCCGCGAAGCGGACGAGTTTCTCAAGACAAAGTAACCCGGCGGGAATGACGAGTGACTGTTAACTAAACACCAAAGAAACCCGTTGCCATCGGGTTTCCTCGGATTTCGTCATTCGGCTTTCGGATTTCCTGGGGATCTCTCTCTTCGTAAAGCAAACTTTAACCTTGTGTTGGGTAGTCAGGTTTGGTATTGATGTATGGGTAGCCTGAAAGTTCCGCATTTTAGCCTCTGAGCAGGAGGTTCGGAACGCCTTACGTTTGCGCAATGAAAGCAAGTCTTTTGTCCTTGTACAAAAGCCCGTTTTGTCGTGCCTTGGGGATTCTCAGCTCACTCGTGGCCCTTTCCGCCGCCGCGGGCACGGTTGACCTTTGGCAGGGCAAAAACGGCGCCGCCACTTCCCCCGTGGATCCTGTGGAGTGGGCCAAAGGAAACGCCGGCGCGAACAATTCGCATTTTAGCGAAGGTTTTTCGATCCCGTATCGACTCGTGATTACCGGAATCACCCCTGGAGCTCATCGCATCGAGATCGGGTGGGACACTCGACAGGGCGGCAAACCCGCCATCGACTACATCACACACTACGACCGCCTGCTCCCGCACATCTATTTTGCTGGTCACACCAACGCTGAGTCAATCAACCCCTTAGACGGGCTGGCTGGCACCTTCAGCACTCCCGAGACGTTTCCCATCCCAGAGCCTTCGACCAACGGCACGCCGGTCGTCGGCCAACCGCTCACTAGCTTCAGCGCTCTGCCGCCTGAAGAACGCCTCTTTACGATTTGGAACGGCACAATTACGAACGCTACTTACACGGTCGAAGAAACTCTGGCTGGGACAGCTTCCGCCACCACGCTCGCGATTGATTTCATCACCACGAATGAGACCGTGGTTTTGGCGTGGGGCGGCCATATCGCTTCCATGTTTGATTGGGGCCCAGGCAATTCCGCCGCTGGCATCAGCGGCTCGCCATACCACATGCGGCTCATAGGGTTGGACGGGGCTGGCGGGCGGCAGGACCGTTCGTTGGCAGCCTTAGCGATCATCTCACCTCCGAGCTGTGAGTTGGCCGGCCCGGCTTCGATCTGCGCCACCACGACCAATGTTTACACCGTCACCACTGACGCGAGTTCACCCCAAATCGAATGGTCACTTTTGGAGAACACTGCCGGCGCAGAGATTATTGGCCCCGCCAACACCGACACCGTGTCGATCCGGGCAGCGACTGCGGGCGTCTTCACGCTGGCAGTGACCGTGAACAATGGTTTCGCCAGCAGCGTGTGTTCGAACAGTATCTCCGTGACGCCGCTTTTGACGCTCACCTGTCCGGCGGATGTCACCGTTGAATGTCCCGGGGACGTTCCGGCACCCGCCCCGGATTCCGTGACGGTGAACGGTGCCAAAGGCACTGCCACCGTGACGCACGTTGGGGACGCGCTTGTCACGACACCAACCGGGGGCATCATCACTCGCACCTATAGCGCGGTGGACGCTTGCGGGATCACGGTCTTTTGCGACCAGCGAATCACCGCGCACGATTCAATACCGCCGGCGATCGTGAGCTGTCCGATGGATACGACGATCGAATGCCCGGCCCAACCGCAGTTCGGCATGCCGGTGTTTCAAGACAACTGCGACACAGATTTGACGGTCACATTCGTCGATGAACCCGTTGCGATCAGCCTTCCCGGAAAATGCATTCTGGGGGACGCCCTGCGCCGGACCTGGACGGCGGTGGACGACGCGGGGAATCGGACCTCTTGCAGCCAAACAATTTCCACTACCGACACAACCGTTCCGGTACTCGTCAGTTGCCCACCCGATGAAGTCATTGAGTGCCCGGCTGAACCCCAGTTTGGAACACCAGTTTTTAGCGATGCCTGCGACGCGAACCTGTCGGTCGTGCACGCGGACGAATCGGTTACCGTTACAGTTCCTGGCAAATGCGTCGTGCGCGCGGTGAAGCGGACCTGGACCGCGACGGACGATTGCGGCAACGCGACCACCTGCAGCCAGACCATTAGCGTCGTGGACACGACGCCGGCTGCTATCGTTAGTTGCCCACCGGACGAAGTCATCGAATGCCCGGCCGAACCGCAGTTTGGCACCCCGGTTTTCAGCGACACTTGCGACGCGGACCTATCAGTCGTACACGCGGACGAATCGGTGAGCGTCACACTTCCCGGCAAATGCGTCGTGCGCGCGGTGAAGCGGACCTGGACCGCGACCGATGATTGCGGCAACGCGACCACTTGCAGCCAGACCATTAGCGTCGTGGACACGACGCCGGCTGCTGTCGTCAGTTGTCCGCCCGATCAGGTGATCGAATGCCCGGCCGAGCCCCAGTTCGGTACCCCGGCGTTCAGCGACGCGTGCGACGCCGATCTGTTGGTTACCCACGCGGACGCTTCCGTAACACTGGACCTCCCCGGTCGCCGCATCGTGCGGGCGACTCGCCGCACGTGGACGGCCAGCGACGATTGTGGGAACATGATGACCTGCGCCCAGACTATCGCAATTGAAGATTCAGTCCCGCCGGCGATTGTTTGCCCAAGCGACATCACGCTCCTGGAAAATCCCGTCGATTCTGGAGGTGCGCCAGTGACTTTTGCTGATCCCGTCGCGTCCGACATTTGCGACAGCAACCTAAATGTCGTTTGCGTCCCGCCGTCCGGCTCCGTGTTCCAAGTTGGTGATACGGTCGTTACCTGTACAGCGACCGACATTGGCGGGAACGTAACTCCTTGCACTTTCACAGTTCGAGTGGTTCCGGAAACGATCAAGGTTGGAAGCACGTCAGATTCCGGGCCCGGGACATTGCGGCAGGCGATGTTGGACGCGAATGCGGCCATGGGGCCGAACGTCATCGCGTTCAACTTTCCAGGAGAGCCGCCGTACACGATCAGCCTCCTCTCACCTTTGCCGCCATTGAATGATGCACTCGTCATCAACGGATTCTCCCAGCTTGCTATTCATTCGGTCGAAGTCAATGGAGGCACGATCGATCCACCCGTGAACATTGGTCTATTGATAACCTCCGCAGGCAACACAATCCGGGGTCTCATCCTCAATGGCTTTGACGTCGGGATCCAGTTGGACGGTTCGGGCGGCAATGTGGTTGAAGGTAATTTGATCGGCACCATGGGCAGCAATTCGAGTCATGGCATCGTGATCCATTCGGCGGGCAACCTCATCGGTGGAACGAACGCAAGCAGTCGCAACGTGATTTCGGGCAATGGCGGCAGCGGGATTCGACTCGAAGGTTCGAATGCCACAGCGAATGTGATTCTGGGGAACTACATCGGAGTGGCAACCGACGGTGCCTCACCGCTCGGGAATGGACTCGATGGCCTCACTTTGGCCGATGGAGCAGCCGATAACACAGTCGGGCCGAATAACGTGATCGCGTACAATCGGCGCAACGGAATCGGCTTTGAGGCCTCCGCTGGAACAGGCAATCGGGTGTTTGGGAACTCTATCTTCGGCAATACTGATTTGCCTATCGACATTGGGATCAACGGTCGCGACATGAACGACCCGGGCGACCCCGATCCCGGTCCTAATCAGAAGCAGAATTCGCCCGTGCTGACTTCGGCGCGCTCGGACGGGTTCCAGACGCTGATGGTTCAGGGCTCCCTGGCGAGCGGAGCTAACTCGGTTTATCAGATCGAAATGTTCCTGAACACGCCTGGCACCGAATCAGCGCCGCCAACCCAAACTTCGCTCGGTATCACTCCGGTGACCACCGACGCCAGCGGCTTCGCCGCGATTTCTGTGACGTACCCGGTTGGCGTTACAGTCGGCAAAACGATCACTGCCACTGCTACCGACTCTTCGAACAACACTTCCGAGTTTTCGGAGCCGATCGGCGTCGCAACGCCTCCTATCATTCTGGTCCATCCAATTACCACCAATGCCGCGCCCGGCGGGGCGGTCGAGATCTGTGTCACCGTGACGGGCAGCGAGCCGCTGATGTTCCGGTGGCGGCTCAATGGCGCGAACATACCGGACGCCACAAACGACTGTTACTTGATTACTGCGGCGCAACTGCTGCACGGCGGGACCTACACAGTTGTAATCGCCAACGAATTTGGAGCCGTCACCAGCGATCCCGCTCCGCTGCTCGTCCAGGTGCCCCAACGGGCCGCCGGGGACAATTATGCCGACTCCGTGCGCCTGGTTCTCACCAACGGCGTCGTCACCAGCACGAATGTGTTTGCCACGTTTGAAGAAGGCGAACCGTTGCATGCAGGCAAACCGGGCGGCAAATCCGTCTGGTACGTCTGGCGCGCCCCGGCCAACGGCATAGCCGAGTTCCGCACCAGCGGCAGCACGTTCGACACCCTCCTGGGAATCTACACGGGTAACACACTGACGAGCCTCGTCCCGGTGGCCAGCGATGAGGACCGCGGCGGCTTCTATACGAGCGGCGCGCGCTTCAACGCGCGGAAGGACGTGGACTATCAGATCGCCATCGACGGGTTCGGCGGGACGAGCGGCACCTTCATCTTCGAGTGGCAGTTTGTCGAAACGGATGTTTGCCTGCCGGTCATCACAAGCCAACCGATCAGCCAAACTGTTTTGCCCGGTGGCACTGCCATTTTCGCTGTTGGAGCGTTGGAAGGCTGTCGTCAGGGCGCGGTGGCGGCGTCTGCGGCTTGCGGCTCCGATTGCGCAAATCCGGCGACCACCTGCGACAATGGATTTACCATCGGACTCGTGAACACTACGGTGAACGGAAGTCTGGTGACGTTCTCATATGAGGTATGCCGTCTGCCTAACCAGCAACAGAGATTAAGCCACGTCGCCGTCTCACTCGGCCACCTCGCCGCCTGCCTCAAGCCGGGCTCCACCCTCGACGATTTGCTGTCAGCATGCACCAGCGGGAGCCCCGAGTGCAGGGTCGAGCAGGATCCCACCACCACCATTTACGGGGTGAAATTCCAGGACCTAAGCGAGGGCGACACCTGTTCAACACACAGCTTCACGCTGGATACGTCTCACCTCGTGACTGGCCCAAACCTCGGCATTGGATGCATACTGGCCGCCACCAAGGCCGGTAACCAGGTCAGCGATGGTGATGTGGCCGCCTGTGGCGTTGGCTTTGCCTGCGTCGCCGGGCCGGTGTGCCCGGATTTAACCTACCAGTGGTGCCTCAATGGAGTGGCTATTCCGGGCGCGACGGGTCCAATCTACACGGTGGAGAATGCTGCTGAGTCTGACTTGGGGTATTACACCGTTAAAGTCGCCGATGGCGACGTCGTGGTCGAAAGTCTTGCCGCGCAACTGCAATTCAACACCACCGGCGGTTCGCTGCAAACGGTTCTGGCTGAAGACAAGTTTCTCAATTCGGTCAACGCGCTGGAAGTTCTCACCCTCGGTACGACGCCGCAGCCGCCCGCGTTTGAAGCTCCGGAGGGGATCGCTCTATCTGTGGCCGCAAGCGTGGTGCGCGGATATACCGGCACGCAGGTGTTCAATACGTCCGGCAGCTTCAGTGAAGGTGAAGTGATTTGCGGTGTGATTGGCGGCTCTTCCTCGTGGATCCCGTTCCTGGCCGCTGAATCAGGCATGCTGCATTTGAACACAGACGGCAGTTCCTTTGATACCGTGATGGCCGTATATCTTCGCTCGGGAGCCGGAGGGCGCACGTTGGTCGATTGCGACAACAACAGCGGCGTGGACGGCCGGGATAGTTCGCTGACAATCCCGATCAATGGCGGTGAAACGAATTTCATCGTCATCGACGGCGTGAACGGCACCACTGGCACGCTCAAGCTGAACTATAGCCTGATCACGTCGGCGTCCCTGGCGCCGCTGGGCTTGACCGCCCAGGGAGCGCGGCAGTTGCGCGTGTTGGGACATGCGGACATGCGGTTTACGATTGAAGGTTCCGCAAATCTTATTGAGTGGACACCGCTCCTGACGACTAATTCGCCGACGGCCACATTCGATTTCATCGATGCCGCCAGCAGCCCGATCCGCTTCTATCGCGCCATCATGTTGCCGTAAGGTCGGCGCGCGCGAGCGTCCTCCCGGCAGCGGAAAGAAGCGTGAGTGGTGAGTAGTGATTGGCCAATGACGAATGACTAATGAATGACAAAGCACTAATAACGTTTCATCGCGCGTACTCGGATTATCGACCATCGCACACCGTTGTTTAACCGCTCCGTCAGCAGCATCGGCCATCGCTCCCGCTCTGCCCGAACCCCTCTCATTAACCCAAATCCGCAGGGCTTTGGGATGAGCAAAGTGTGTTGTGAAGACACGGTGCGCCGGGCTTTTGCCGAGGTGGATCCGCTGGCGTGTGCGCCCTCGAAATCCAGGAGACCAAACCGCAAAAGATAAAGGGATGAGCCAGGAATCTTGCGCACATCGCCTTTGCGCGTTACCTGCAACTCCCGCCGAGTCCATCCCAGCTTCCTCAATTGCTGCGCCACGATCCGCCGCACCTTCTGTTCTTCGGACTCCCGAATCTCGTCACCAGCCATATATTCGGGAGTCGCGTCTCCGTGCCGCTTCCAGCAATTCCTCGAATCCGCCTATTTGTTCGTTACCCGATTCAACGTATAGCTGAAATCGGTATTCCCCACGAATGGTTCGCCGTCTTGACTTAGAAAGAGGAGAACGTGCTCATCCGCTTTCAACAGCAACAGTGCTGGCTCGGTTTGGGTCGGATTCAAGCGATAAGCGATCGCGCCCGAATCGGCTTTTGTGCCGCGCACGATACTCCAGGCGCCTTCGCGGGCGGCCCGGCGATGCAGACTACCCTCGATCTTATAGGTGGTCGGCGCTGATGTGTCAGGATTCTGGTAGAGCGTGACGCGCCACTTTACTTTCGTGCAACCGGCGTGTTGAGGGAGCTTCAGTTCCCGTGAAATTCCATGGCAGGGGCTGCGGCCCTCGAATACACCAAATACCGTGGGGCCAGTCGCCAATGGAGAAATCTTGTAGGACATGTCGGGCGCGGTCAGGGCCACCGAGGGATCTGCGGGCCTTTCCGCGCGGTCGGCGCGATTCAGAGTGTAGCTCCAGCCTCCGTTTCCGACCATCAGGCTTCCGTCTGGATTCAACAAATGGAGCAGATTCGCGTTCATTTTCACAAAGGAGAGAGATCGCGCAGGCTTCCCGGCATTGATCCGGTAAACGACTGCATCGGGTTTGGACTTCGTCCCTTTGAGGATCTCCCATGTTCCATCCAATGCAACTCCGGGCCCGTCCTCCGATTGGTTCGTATTAGCGCGCGTGGGCACTCGATAGCGAGCGACGAGGTTGTAAGTTGTTGGGACGCGCGTCTTCTGATTTGTCAAGAACGTGATCTGCCATACGATGCAATGACACGCTTTATTGGTCTCAAGCCCGCCAAGAAACTCTCGCACCAACGTACCGCCTGGGGTGCTTCCGACGAATTCCATGCCAGCCGATCGATCGCTGGCACTGAATCCGTCAGGAGCACACGCCAGCAGCAACCACAGAGCGACCGAACCTCCAACCATGCCCGTCACGCGTTTCATGCCGTGCAAGCTAGCCATTTTTCCCGCGGGGTTGTCAAACGGCGGTAAAAGATTCATAAAACATTTGTAAGGGCAGTCGTTCCAGTTATGGGCAAAATGCGCAACATCATCGTCGTTCCACACAACCCGCTTTGGCCAGAACAGTTTCGCCGGGAG
>JAKEEH010000417.1 GCA_022616725.1 Limisphaerales bacterium
AAATATCTATTACGCGGGCCATCCCGACACCAAGAGCGAACTGGCGGTGCGCCTCGAGGTGGATGGACGGCCGCTAGGCGTGCTCAACGTCGAGGCTTTCACCCCGGGATGGTTCGACAACCAAGACGAGACCATGCTGCGGTTGTTGGCTGAGTACGCTGCCATTGCCATTCGTGTCCTTGATGAAGGCTCGCACCTTGAAGGTTTGTTTCAGGAGTTTGCCGAAGAGTCTCAGCCTTCAAAGGAAGTGCTGACCGATGTGCTCCAAAACCTCCTCGAACTCTACGCGCTTGATGGCGGGATTATTTTTACTGCAGAGCCTGCCGCAAGAATGCTTCGCTGTGCTGCCCACCGAGTCAATTATCCCCTCGACACTAAGCCCGAAGAGTTCCCGTATGGATTCGACGACACGGCCTTGGCGACTTGGGTCTTCAACAAAAACGAGGCGGCATTTGTGCCGAATCCAATCCGAGATCCCAGAATCAACCCCCGCCGCCGCAAGGACTTTAAGATCGAAGGTCCCGTGCTAGCTCTGCCGCTTGTATTCCGGGACCGCAAGCTTGGAGTGTTGGTGGTGTGGGGGCGTCCTAGCTCCCACCTGACGCAAGGCCACCTCGATTTGCTGAAACCCTACGCGCTGTTGGCGGCTGCCACTATTGCGCGGACGCAAAAAGCTAGCGAGCAGACCCTGGCTAGAGAGGCCCGCATTCGTGCGCTTGAGGAAATCCATAGAATGCCAAGCCAAGTCGGCGTTGATCTATCCGAGCCGAAGTACGTGGACCTCATTTTCATGGGCATTCAGGCTGCTGGCCTTGAACGTGCGCGCATCTTCAGGTACGACGCCGAGGGACGCAAGTTCGTTTGCACTTTCTCCTTTGGCCCGACCGATACGAACACCCTGCGGGGCTCTGTGGTCTCCTGCGAGCAGAACCCGTATGCGCGTCATACGATGGAAACGGCGCTCGCCGATCCAGCCGCACGCATGTACGATCCGACTGACCCCCGATGGTATGGGTCCTGCCCCGACGCGGAAAAACTTGGAAAGCCGCTCGATCTGCCGTGGGCCGCTGTGCCACTCATCGTTGACGGCGCGCTCTATGGCCAAATCACCGCCGATAATGCGCTCAGCAGGCAGCCCTTGACTGGCGAAAATCTGCGCTATCTCACATTGCTGGGGCAGATCATCTCAGCGGAGATGCCGCGAAAGGCCTTACGACGTTCGGAAGCTCTAAATCAGTCCCTGATCGATAACATGCCGGTTTTCCTTTACCGGATTGATAAGCTGGGGCGCCTCACATTCGTGAATAAAGCGTTTTGTCGGCTTCGGGGCAGCAGTAATCCCGAAGAATTAATTGGCAAAACCGCGAAGGACTTGTACCCACCCGAATTGGCTCAAAAATACGAACAGGATGACGCATCTGTCTTCACCACTGGCAAATCAATCGAGAGTGACGAACAGCACCGACTGCCTGACGGCAGACAGATTTTCGTGCATGTTGTCAAGACGCCTCTCTATGACCCGGTCGGCAACATCGTTGGCATTCAGGGGCTTTTCTGGGACATCACGCCTATCAAACTTGCCCAAGATCGCGCCCAGGAACTGGCTCACGTTGGCAATTGGGTATGGGATATCGAAACGGACGAGGTCATTTGCTCACCTGAGGTCTATCGAATTTTTGGCCTACGTCTAGATCGCAAAAACATTTGTTTACGCGACCTGCGAGAGATGGTCTATGATGGGGATCAATTTCTCTGGGACGAAGCCTTCACGGCCATTTGTCAAGGGAGGCAATGTCTTTCCCGCGAATTGCGCATCCAGTGCCCAGATGGCCGAACTAAATGGCTCTACGGCAAGACGGATGTGATTGAGTCGGACGAAGCGGACCTGCCAATCAAAATGATCGGCATTGTTCAAGACATCACCTCGCTAAAGTGGAGGCAGCACACGCGCGAAGAATTACACGACTTAGCCAGCGTCATTGCGAAAGTCGGGCTAGTCACTGAATCTTTGAAAAATGGGGTCGGAAACCAAGGCGAGTTGCTTGGAAAACTATCGAAGCTTGCGGAGCGTGGTAAGGACCTAATTGGTTCAATCCGTGCGCTAATCGATGAAATGAAGATAGCAGACGTCGACATAAACAATTTGGTGCGAGAGGTGGCCGATGAATTTCAGAAGCTCCCAGAGCGCCCTCTACAATGTCGCCTGTGCACTAATGCTCTCCTCCTTCGATTGGATGAAGCAAAGGCGAGAAGGGTTCTCACCAATTTATTGGCAAACGCCGTTGAGCATGGAACACCCAAGACGCCTATCATCGTCTGCACCGGGTTAGCCAACCCCAGCGAACTTTCGAGACAGCAAGTTGTAATCTCGGTCGAGAATGATGGTGACTTCCTTGATGAAGCATACCGGAGCTACCTGAGCCAGAGGGAATTCAGTCGAAAAGGGCCGGGCCATGGACTGGGTCTTCTGCGAACCAAGGCGCTCGTAGAAATGCAGGGTGGTTCTCTTGGCTTTTCCCGCACGCCGGGTCGCGTTCGCGCGACAGTGCAATTTCAGTCGGTTTCTGAATGAATAACTAAAACTCCTGCTCACTGCCATGAATGCGAAAAAGAAAATCCTGATTCTCGATGATGACGCAGATTATACAGCTTTGATGCTGCCCCTGCTCGTTAATCTTGGTTATATTGTGGAAGCCGAAAACGTGGGAGCGAATGCCGGTTCGAGGGCGAGAGCCTTCCAACCAGACGTAATTCTGCTAGATGTTTACTGGGGCACCCAGAACATCATGTGGTGGCAAATCTTGGAAACATTGGGAGGCTTAAGGGAAGTTAGGCCTAGGTCAATTGTCGGATTGACTTCCAAACTCTCCCCGCGGACCCTGGATGAAATGGGACGGCGTATTGAGGACGAATTGGAGGTAATACACAAGGACGAAGTGGACGCACACGGCTTAGTCGACCGTCTCCAGAAAATGGGTCTTTTGTAACTCCCAGGAATAGAGAAGAAGTTGACCAACAGTGGCTGAAGGAAAACTGGCCGAAAACAGTGAATTGGATGGAGGCGAGGCCAGCGAAGTCGTCATCGAAGGCTCGACGCTCAACGCGGAGCAGCAGACGGCTTATCTGGCGCTGGGCCGCTCATCTTCGCGGAACCGGTTTAGGGTTGGCTCGGTCGCTCTTTGAAAGGGATCGGCCGCGCGATGGAGATTTGCTCCTCGCTGATTTCGCAGTGGAGAACACATGGCGCCCAGTCCTCCGCCGTCAAGCGTATCGAAATCGTAAATGGCATTGCGCTCCTCTTGCACAGTGGAATGCTCATAATCATCGATTCCTCTCCGGGATGGAGTGTATGACGATATCGTACCTCTTTGGGGTTGAGGCGACCGTCAGTGCGTGCTTCGTCCCAGTCGTCATATTGGCGGTACGTGACACATCCGGTTTCCGCGTATGCGATAATGGCCTTCACACCGCGTGCAGAGCGATCCCCGGTATTCTTCAGACGCAGAGACACTAACGCTGTGAAGCCGCTTCGGTCAGAGTTTTCTTTCCGGATGAATGCCGTTGCGCTGAACTGTGGGCCACCTCCCTGCAACCCTATGACGCCCCATTCTCGTAACTTGTCGCGAGCGGCGGTGCAACGTGCGTCATCAAGGTGCGCCGTGAGATCGTCACCGTCCATCAACTCAATGAGACCATCCTGCTTGCCGCGCCACTCGTCGAACCAGCGGAGATCCTCCTTGGCCAGGCGGGTCGGAACGCAAAGAGTCCATTTCCTAAGCTGGTAATCTTTGCTGTTCCGCGCCGTCTGGTACGCGTCCCGGATTTGCTGTTTCTGCGAGTCGCCCCAGGTCCCTGGGAAATGCTTGATCTGATAAACGTGCGCTTCGCCGCCGTCGCCCAACATTCCAGTGTACGCATCTATGCCGCCATCGCCTCGATGCACACGAACCCTTCGAGAGTCAGGGTAAAGGCATTTCAGAATGATCGTGACAATGTCCTCAAATGCCTGACGCGGTTCGACGACCACGTCTTGGAGTTGCTCAAACGGATTGCGAGCCATATATCGCACGATGCTAAGTCCCACGGCGATCCTACGCCATTTGGAATATCTGTTCTGAAGGCGTGGCGTACGTGGGTACCGGCAGCAAGTTGCGCCTTCACGACCTGCGCCCAGCACGTTCCTGGAGCCGCTGGCGCCGGGCGGCGGCGTTATTACTCCTGCTGCAATTGCGCTCACGAATGGCGTGGCCACCTTCGCCGTGACCGTCCACGCGCGGCCACGGCACGATTCAGGCGTTTGCGGATTTCACGTTGTCAGCGCCATGAAACGCTGGATTCAAACTCGGCTGCGAGAAGCACGCCCTCTTGGATTTGTCGTGCATCTGTTAGGCTTTGCGGCAGCCGCACAAACGACCGTTTCAATCGGCAGTGGTCCCGGTTACCCCGGCGCGTCCGCATCGGTTCCACTCAGTGTCCACAGGGCAACCTTGTGGCCGCACAATTCGATGTTTCCTTGACACGACACGGATTAGCTCTCAGGACGCATCGCTGGCGGCGGCGCTGCCCGCGCGCTTAATCAAATCGCGCGAGGTCGCGCCCGGCGTGCGACGAGTGCTTGTGTATTCGCTGGCGAACACGCCGGCTACGTTCACGAACAGCCGGGTGATTGCGAATTTGCCGTTTACCGTTTCGCCGACGGAGCGGGATAGTTCGGGACCGATCACGCCGTCGAATGTGATTTTGGCGGATCGGGATGGGAATGCGATTCCGGGGGTGGTGGCGATATCAGGACAAATCTTTATTCGACCAGTGAATCGGTTGGCGGATGGGACGGTGCAGTTCTTTTTGCCATCGGAAGCGGATGAGCGGTATTTGATCCAGGCGAGCACGAATTTGATCCACTGGGTGAGCATCACGAATCTGATTGCGCCAGCGAATTTTATGGATCTGGTAGATGTGGATGCGACGAGGTATCCGCGGCGGTTTTATCGGTGGGTGCTTTACGACGCGGCGGCGGGCGACATGGGGAGTGTGTCGCGGGTGAATGGGAGTTTGAATTTCCAGGTTCACGGACTCGATGCGCGGAGTTATACCGTTGAGGCTTCGACGAATCTGATTCATTGGACGAGTATCAGCACGAACACGGCGGTGGGCGGGAGGATTGATTTCGTTGATCCGCAGGCGGGGCAATTTCGGCAGAGGTTTTATCGGTTGAGGAGTGAGTGAACCGCCGAAATTTTCCAGCATTTGAGAGCAAAATAAACTGGCCGACACACAGCTAACTCATCGCGTCCTGCGCAGCGGCGATGCTGAGGCCGCGGGCCGTTTTTCCGGTTTTTCGGCGAGGCCTTTCAGGCGTTTCTCCAAGTCCTGGTTCTGCTTTTCAATGATGGCAAGGCGCTCGACGAGCGCGGAGGTGGCGTATTTCGGATCATCTGGACGCTTGATGGAGTCAATCGCTTGCTGCGCCGCTGTCCCCAGTTCCTGCGGCTGTCCGCTGGC
>JAKEEH010000418.1 GCA_022616725.1 Limisphaerales bacterium
AATTTTGCTCATACGAAGCTCACGATGTCGTCTGTAATTTCTTCCGCTCCTTCACATTTGGCGTGGTCATGTCTTCTCTGGGTTCACGCTCACCATCCACGACACGCCGAAGCGGTCGGCAACCATGCCAAAGCGCGGGGACCAAAAGGTCTTCATCAGCGGCATCTGCACTTGCCCGCCGTCGCTGAGGGCCGCGAACACGCGGTCGGCTTCGGCTTCATTGGGCACCGAGAGCGAAAGTGAAAACCCCTGGAAACCCTTGGGGCCCTCGCACCGGCCATCCGAGGCCATCACCGTTGTTTGGCCGATGCGCAGACTCGCATGCATCACTTTATCCAGGGAACCGGGCTGGCACATCGCCGGGTCAGGGCTGTCTTTGAAGCGCATTAACATCTCGACCTCGGCACCGAGCGCCTTGCGGTAAAACTCAATCGCCTCCTCGCAACGGCCTTCGTAGGACAGGTAGGGCTCAACCACGTAATCATTCTTCGATGTCGTCATAACTGTTCTTTCAGTGTGTTTTTGTTCCATTCATCCTTACGACGAACGAGAGAACCCGTTCAGGACATCCTTATGTCGTTTTGTTGATCCGGTTAGCAACATGACGCGCCTCGCCCTTGCGCGCAACCCCACGGCCTGCCGATCTCGCCGCCAAAAATTCACCACAGAGACACTGAACACAAAGAAGTGAGATTTTCCCTGTGCCTCTGTGGCTCCGTGGTGAACAGCGTAAATCGTAAATCTTCGGTCAGTGGCGCCAGGTCTTTCCCGGTCAATATAGAATCACAAAATCGCCATTCGCCTTCGCGTAGGCCGCCGCGAAGCTCCAAACCGGCACACCGTCCCTCCGCCCGGGCTCCCCTGCGGGCTTGCGGTTCTTGTCAAACAATTGCCATCCCACAGCGCCGCCGCGCTCCCATCCAGTGCCTTCGGCCCAGACGAGGAGGATTTCTCCATTTTTGTTCGCAGCAACAGCGGGGTGACGACGCTTGCCTTGTCCGGAAGGTTGGATGGGCTCCGATGCAGCGCCACTACTGACGGACGTAAACCGCACCTGGCCTTTGGTTTCCCATGCGATAGCGACTCCGCTGGCGATTGGCGCGAACGCGGCGGAGCTCATCGGGCACGCGCCAGTATTCCAGGGGTCGGCGAGCAACTTCTGAAACGTCTGCCCTTTATCCCCGGACATAAGAAGTACGGCGTCCCGATTGACCATGGTTTCGGCGGTTCGATAGAGGACGTAAAGATTGCCGGCGCGATCGGCCTGCGCATCCAGACCGCAGCAGCCGCACGCACCCGTGGGTTCGGGGTTGGCGCGGATTTCCGGCGCGAACGTCGCGCCATCGTCGCGCGAAATCGCCAGGAACACCGCGCGGCCAATTTCCCCCTTGGGATCGCCCGGACGATGCCCATGCCAGAGCACGTAAACATTCCTGTTCGCATCCGCCGCAACCGACCCGCCGCCATCGAGCTGCCCCGTGGTGTGAATCAGGTCGCGCTGCGTTTCAAAGGCCGTGCCTGCGTCGTTGAGGCGCGCGTAATACATTGGAGCGCCTTCATGTCGAGCGTCAGGCTGTGGGCGAGCGCCGTTCCAGGCCACATGGACGCGGCCATTCCTCCCAAGAGCGATCTGCCCGCCGCGAATCGTGCCCGCGGCGATGGCCGAATTCTCCACCGTGTTCACCCGCAGCGCTTTCCCCGGTCCGTGCCCTCCGTCTTCCGTCCTCCGTCCGCTGTCTTTCGGCCCGACATAATACAAGTCCCCGCCTTTGGCCGCCCCGCTGTAATAGAGCAGATGCACCGCCCCCGAATTATCCGTGATCACCTGCGGCTGGATCCCGTTATCGGGCACGCGGTCAAACAAAATCTCTCCGGCCAGACCCGTCAACGTTGCGGTGCACAGCAGTATGGCGCAGAATGTCTTCATGGCGTTCATTTTACGCAGTGACCTCGCCGGGCGCACGCATCAATGTGGGTAGATGATTCGTTCGGCCTCTGGCTCACGCGTAAAGCAAACGGCCTTTGGGTTCTGGAATCGGGGTACCATCGTCCTTTGCTGTCTTAATCCAGAAAGTAATCGCCTCTTCGGCATTCTTAATCGCTGCAACCCGGCTCTTCCCATGGGCCATGCACCCGGGCAGCTCCGGCACATCGACGACGAACGCGTTATCTTCCTCGCTCCACCAGATGATCATTTCGTAATTACTGTTTTTCATAGCAGTTTGTATTGCGCCAAAATCCTGCGCACCTGTTTGACCTGGTACGGCTTGGCCTTCGAGCCCTCGCGTTGCAGATTGATTCGCTCCACAACGCCGGCGCGTGTGAAGATATGATGACTGCCGGAAATCCGCATGCGAAAACCCTTAACCTGAAGCAGGTGGCACATTTCGTCGAACCGAATGTTCGCATCCGATTCTCCGCGCAACAATTTTTCGATCGTCTTTTCAACACTCATCGCCGGCTTCAACCTTCAACGGCTTAGCTCGTCTGCATTCCTTGGCGTGATACGCCGCCGGCGATTCAAACAGAAAACTTTTCTGCCGCTCCTGCGCCGTTTCATTCACCGTCTCAACCGTCTGAAACGGCAACGGCACGCGCAACGGCGCCACCCGCCGCCCAACCCGATCATACTTCCCCTCCCAAATCAGTTCGGTCTTCTTGACCGCCAGCGGGTGCGGAGTTTCCGGGGTGTGCTGCGCCTGATCGTTGTGCTCTTTCATGCCGGCTGGGCGAGCATACTCAGCGCTCCAGCGCCGCGCAACGGAATCAACACCCTTCAAGGGCTGGATCGCAGCATACTTCGCTAATTCCTGAGCGCGTTTGGGCACTCATGCATACCGCCCATGACTTGATCCGTCATAGGCAGGGAACTGTGTGGCCGTTAGACAACCCAACATACCCAGCGCAGCCGCCGTGCGAGGCACAGTGGCAAATGAAGTTCCGACGCCAGAAAGCGTCTTGCGTTGGCATCAGGTTCAGCGAATCCGACCTTGATCGTCTCTACGGCGCGCAGGATTGTCTCCTCGTCTCCTTCGCCGCGCAGCGTCGGCGCTGCGGCGAGAAAGCGATCGACAATAGCTTGGTAGTCACGATGTTCTGCATCAATGAGCCTGAATCCGATTGCTAACCCGTCCTTTGGGCGGTTTGCATAGTCCGTCGTATCCACGTCAATCACAACATTATCGTCCCGGATCAGGCGAGACATGATGCGGGTGTCGATTTGGGCGATTTCCTCGCGGGTCGCGTTGGCGCTAAGGGCCGTCCACTTGCCCTTGCGGCCCTCCAGAATCCGTAACGCTCTTTCGGCTTTCCAGCCGCTCTTGTCCAGCGGACTGAAAACGTCGTCCAGTACGAGGAAAGGGCAGTCCACCAACTGGCGCACCAGCGTGCGCCCGGAGTCCCAGTCTTGCAGATCGTCCACCACTTCCGGCCAGTAGCGGTACTGAGCGCATGCCCCGGGGATGAGAGTGGGGTGTCTTTGGAGGTGCGGGGTGATCCTGGCTATGGCGCGGAGTTTTTCCAGCAAGTAGCTCTTGCCCACTCCAGAGGAGCCAAGCAATGAAAGGCAGTAGGGTTGGCTGGTGGGGTCCACTAAAGCACCAGCGAACTCGTTGACGTTCCCCAGCATTCTCTCCAACTGCGGGTCGCGGCAGGTCGAGAATTCAAACAGCAGGCTTGGGTTTTGCGTAAAGATGCGCTTTGCCTTCATTGTAGGTGCCTTGATTTCGGTCAGGACGTTGCTGACCAGTCTGTTGATTCGCTGCATGAGTTCCTTTCGTTTTGGTTTTGGGACTCGGAGGTTGCGTGGGGCGGCCATCGGCCTCCCACTTCGTGCGAACGCGGTCCAGAATGGCCCTCCAGTTGACGACTGGGCGGTGATTGTGGTCGAGCCAGCCACAACCTTCCATTTCCTGAAACCAATCACGCGCTTTCCACTCGGCAAGGCCAATCGACTGCGCGTAAGCCAGGACTTCCTCAACGCCAGGCCTTTCGTTCTCTCTCTCTAAGCTATTACATGTAGATGACGATGAAGGTGATGAGCGATCCTTTGCGACACTGTTTGGGACTTCAGCGCGACTCGCAGAAGCATCGCCCTGCGATTTGTCTCCCCAGCGAACCTTGTTCCCCAGCTTGCCCGCGCGGCTCTTGGCTTCACGTAGGCTTATGGAGTTGGCGAGTTCCTTATCGATGCGCTTGTGCCGCCAGACGCCATCGCCAATTTGGAAGAACGGCGCCAGCACCTTGCGCACCGGTGGCCAATCGGCCAACGGCACGCGGGCCGCCGCGCTCAAAGCGTTATCATCGTCCGGCAAAGGCCCGCGCCGCCGCCAATAGAGCAAAATCAGCAGCACATACGAGCCGAAATCGGCCCGGCTCAGGTGCAGCGTATCCGCGATCAGGTCGCCGACGTAAAGCGGCATCCAGGCGTCGATTTTCGGTGGCGATTCCTCGCGCAGCAGGCACGGTGCGCCCGGCGGCGTGTCCTCCAGGTAATTGACAATGTGACTGGGCATCGGGTCGTCGTTTTTCTGTTCGGCTTTCGGGTTATCTATTAACTTCATGATTTGGCGGACATAGGCCCGCACACTGAACACAGCAAAGCGGGAGTCGCGCGGCAATCGAGAGTTGTTAGAAGTTTCTCACACGCTGTTCACCGCAGTTACGTAGCTAACTGCCGGGTGAAGCGGAACGGGACGCTTGCAAAATTCGCTGTGCGGCGCGACGAACCGAATTCGCCAACTCCGCCGGCCGCACGACCATCGCGTGACCTCCC
>JAKEEH010000419.1 GCA_022616725.1 Limisphaerales bacterium
CGTCATTGTCATGGGTGTTCACGCCAACATGTGCGTGCTGGGCCGTTCCTTCGCCATCCGGCAAATGGTCCTTCTCGGCAAAAACGTCCTCCTCATGCGCGACATGACTGACACCATGTACAATTCGCGCATGCGTCCCAAGGTGAACCATTTTCGTGGCACCGACCTCGTCGTCGAACATATCGAGCGTTACTGGTGTCCCTCGATCACGAGCACGGCCTTCACTGGCAAACCCGAGTTCCGTTTCAAAGACGATCCCCTCAACACCGCAGCGGCCCCTGCCGACCTGCGCGAAGACCTCGCTGGCAACGAAAAGGTCCGCGACCAGATTCGCCGCTTCAAAGGGCGTGGTCAGTTAATTGACTCCGAGGCAAAGCCCCTCTCCGCCGAAGTGACTCTAGGCCGCTTAAAACCGGGCGACGGCCTCGAGCTGCAACTCGTCGCCAGCGAGCCCGCCATTCGCCAGCCCGTCTGCATGAATTTTGACGAACGCGGCCGCCTTTGGGTTGTGCAGTATTTGCAATATCCTTTTCCGGCTGGCTTGAAGATCGTCGATTACGATCACCATCTCCGCGCGCAATTCGACAAAATCCCGGCCCCGCCGCCGAACCACTTTCCCGGCGCTGACAAGGTCACGATCCTTGAAGACACCGACCACGACGGGTTTTTCGAGACCAGCCACGACTTCGTCACTGGCCTGAACATCGCCACCAGCGCGCTGCCCGGTCGCGGCGGCGTGTGGGTCATGAACCCGCCCTACCTGTTGTTTTATCCCGACCGCAACCGTGACGATGTGCCCGATGGCCCGCCCGAAGTGCACCTCGAAGGCTTTGGCCTGGAGGACACACACGCCGTTGCCAACAGCTTGACTTGGGGACCCGACGGCTGGCTCTACGGCGCTCAGGGCAGCACTTGCACCGCGACCGTTCGCGGCATCCGATTCCTTGGCCAGGCGATTTGGCGTTATCACCCGGTCACAGGCGAGTTCGAACTTTTTGCAGAGGGCGGCGGGAATACTTTCTGCATCGAGTTCGACCGCAAGGGCCGCCTTTACTCCGGGACCAATTGGGGCAGCCAACGCGGCCTGCACTTCGTCCAGGGCGGCTACTACGTGAAGGGCTGGGGCAAACATGGCCCGCTCACGAATCCTCACGCCTACGGCTTTTTCAACCACATGCCTCACCAGGGCGACGAAGCGCGCTTCTCGCATTCGTTCATCGTTTACGAAGAGCACGCGCTGCCAGAAAAATATTTTGGCCAAATGTTCGCGATTGTCCCGCTTCACAACCGCGTGCAGATTGCGGAGTTCCTTCCGGACGGCTCGACTTTCAAGACCCGCGATACCGAACGCGCTGTCGAGTCCCGCGATAAATGGTTTCGCCCCGTGGACATCAAGACCGGACCTGATGGCGCGATTTATCTCGCCGATTGGTACGATATTCGCCTCAGCCACGTCGATCCGCGCGACAATTGGGATAAGTCCAACGGGCGAATCTATCGCCTGACCAGCAAGAACCTGTCCCCCGATTCAACGGTTCAACGATTTAACGATTCAACGAACCACGACCTCGCCACCGCCTCAAACGACGATCTGATCGCAACATTGTCCCATGCGAACAAATGGTGGCGTCATCAGGCCCAACGCATCCTCGCCGACCGCGCCGACAAATCGCTCGCCCCAAAGTTGAGTGAACTGACGTTCGCTTCCACCGGCCAAACGGCTCTCGAAGCGCTTTGGGCGACGCATGCGTCGGGCGGCTTTGATGACGCGTTCGCCCTGCGCGCCCTCGGTCACTCCGATGAACACGTCCGTGCGTGGACCGTGCGCCTTCTCGGCGACCGCAAACGCGTTTCCCCTGCCATCGCTGCCCGCCTTGCATCGCTCGCCCGGGATGAGTCGTCCCGAACTGTCCGCAGCCAATTGGCCTCGACCGCGAAGCGCCTCCCCGGGGATCAGGCATTGGAGCTCATTACGCCACTGCTGTCCCATGACACCGATGGGGCCGATCCGCACATTCCATTGCTTATCTGGTGGGCCATCGAAAAGCATGCCCTCACTCACCGCTCGGCCATCCTCGAACGCTTCGGCACGAGCTCCGCCTGGCAACAGCGTATCTCGGCGGAGCACATCCTGCCCCGCCTCGTGCAACGCTACGCCGCTGAAGGCACCGATGAAACTCTCGAAACCGTTGCGGCGCTCATTCACTCCGCGCCTGGGAATCCCGAGCGCGAAAAACTCATCCGCGCTCTCGCTGAAGCTTATCGCGGGCGCACCATCGACAATCCTCCGCCATCGCTTCGCGCCGCTGTCGAGGCGGCTGGGGCTGGGGGCGACCTGCTCGCCCTCAAGATTCGCGTCGGCTTGGGCAATAGGGACGAACTGAGCCGGGCAGTCCAGTCCCTTGATGCCATGCCCAAGCCCAACGATCTGATCGAAGCGCTTGGCCAGGCGCGTCACCCGGCCGCCGTGCCCGTCCTGCTTCGCCTCGCCCGCGAGCATAAAGACGCCGCGACTCGCAAAGCCTGCTTGCTCGCCTTGCAGAATTTTGACGATCCTGCCATTGGCCGCGGCCTCGCCGGCGACTGGAACTCTTTCAAAAAGCACGAAACCTTGCGTGCCAGCCTCCTTGAGCTGCTTTCGCGGCGCAAATCCTGGAGCGTTGAACTGCTCAAGGCTGTCGCAGCGGAAAAAATCCCTCGCACGGACATTCCATTTGACATCATGGAACGCATCCAGCGGCACAACGATGCCGAAATCACCGCGCTGGCCGCGAAAATTTGGGGACGCACCCGCCATTCTCCGGCTGAGCTCCAGGACCGCATCGAGGCCGTGGCCCAATCCCTGAAATCCGGCGCAGGCGACAGCGGCCGCGGCAAGCAACTTTTTGCGACCACTTGCGCCACTTGCCACCGGCTGCATGGTGAAGGCCAGAATATCGGCCCTGACCTCACCGGCTACGAGCGCGACAACCTCGACTTCCTCCTCCTCGCCATCGTCGATCCGAACGCCGGCATCCGCGAGGAATACACCAACTTCGAACTCGAAACGACCGACGATCTCTTGCTCACCGGCTACATCGTCGAGCGCAGCCCCGATTCCGTCACCATTGAGGACGCTCAAAATGGCCGCGTCACCATTCCAAAATCCCGCACCAAATCCCTGCGCGCCTCGCCAGTCTCGCGCATGCCCGAAGGCCTGCTGGACGCCTTAACCGACGACCAACTCCGCGACCTCTTCTCCTACTTGCGCTCTCCCGGGCCCGCCGCGAAGCGTTAGGACGAATGCGGCTAGCCGCACGACTAGGCCAACGCAGCCATGAATGGGACGCTTACGAGATTGAAAAAAAGGCCCCGGACCCATACCGATCCGAGGCCTGTGTTGCCGTCACTGCGCTAAAGCGTTACTTGCAACTTGCGCAGGTGTGGAGCGCAAGCTGCGTCGCCTGCTTCCCGCGGCCAATGGTCGTCAGCTTGGTATCACATTTCTCGCAAAGATGATTCTCAACGATAGCAGTCGGTTTTGTAGCGCCCCGTGCAAAGCGGTCGGTGCGGACCGCAAATTCTGATTTGCACTTGGGGCACTTCATGGCGATTGCAGCCGGCGCTGAAGCGGGCGCGGATGGTTTCATCAACTCCGAAGCTCCGCCCTTCGTCTTTACGTCTGCCTGCGCCGACGTGACCAGCATCAGCATGAGGCCCATGCTCGTTCCGATGATAATGTTGCGCAGTGTTTTCATATGTCTTTCTTTCTCTCTTGCCTTCAGACCATCTGAAGACTTCTATATAGAAAATATCGGCCCTCGTTCGAATATCCGCTCTCCCCTTCTTGGCAAGTCCTCACCAATTTTTGCTGCCTTGAGCGCAAAACCCGCTGCAATAAAGGGAAACAGAAGTGCAATGATTGGGCAGCGGAGCTTCACGATGAATGGCAGAGTTAATCAGATAGATAGGTATGAAAACGAAAACGAGAAGCTTCGGGACGGTTTCCGCGCTGCTGCTGCTCGTGCTCGCTGGTCCGGGCAGCGGCATGCCTCCGATACCGCATACGTTAACGGGCAGAATTGAACGGATCGACGTTCAGAGTCGCGAAGTCGCAATCACGAATTCCCATGGTCGAGTGGCGTTGACCTGGACCGACACGACGCGCTTTGGGCACACATGCCTTAACCCGCAGGATGAGGTTAAGGCTTATTATCGCAAGGAAGCGGGCCGGTTGGTCGCACGCGAGATCCGTGCTGTGGGCGCCACAATCTGCTCAAGCTGCTGCAATTGAGGAATACTATGCCACAATTCGATGCTACTAATGAAGAGGTTGAGTTCGTTCAATGTGCGGTGTGCGAGAAGGCAATCACCGGGGGCAAGTGGTTCGCTCGGATCAAGAGTGGTCAATCTATGGTCGCCTTGTGCTGTCCTTTGTGCGCCGAAACATTCCAGCTCAATCCCAGGCCTTATATCAGGCGGATCGAAACGTACGAACTAATGCGCTCCAATCAGCGCTGAGCCACAAGTTGCGCACACTCACAATCCAGGCACCTATGCTTGGCACACACCGCGCAAGGCGCGGACTGTGAAATCTGTTCTATCGAAAAGACAGGTTTGATGCGTAAGACTTGTCCGCGTTTGCTTGGGTGTACGAGAAGAACGTGGCAGTTTAAAGGGGAGAAGGGCAAGTATGGCAAGGGACCCAATTTGTGGAATGGAAGTGGACGAGAAGACCGCTCTGCACGTGGAGCATAACGGACAGACGGATTTCTTCTGTTCCGATCGCTGTCGAACGAGATTTCTCAACCGAGTAACGCGGGCGAATGTATCTGCCACGGCCGGCGGTGACCGCAACCACTACCACGACTTGCCAGAAGAGAATCGCAAGCAGGACGAGCGTAGCCTTCACGGCCATTGGCACCAGAGTCACAGTCACCACTCGGGCCGCGTGAGTCCCTCCCCTGCGGCAAAGTACTATTGTCCGATGTGTCCCGGCGTGCAGGCCAACGAACCCGGGGATTGTCCGAAGTGCGGCATGCCCCTGGAACGTAACCCGGCGTGGCAGCCGGAAAGTAAAACGATTTACACCTGCCCAATGCACCCAGAGGTCATGCAGGATCGGCCGGGAAATTGCCCAATCTGCGGCATGGCTCTGGAGCCGGTCTCAGTTGGTCTCGATACTGAGGAGGTGCATTCAGAAGCCCGCGACATGTTCCGTCGCTTTTGGATCAGCACCATGCTCACTATTCCCGTTCTGCTTCTGGCCATGGGCCACATCATTCCAGGATTTCACATTGATAACTGGATCGCGCCTAGACCGAATCAGTGGGTTCAGTCTGTCTTCACTGCACCGGTTGTGCTTTGGGCAGGCTGGCCATTCTTCGTTCGCGGCTGGTATTCGGTCCGCACGCTCAGGCTCAACATGTTTACGCTTATAGCGCTGGGAGTGGGGACGGCATTTGCTTACAGCGTCGTTGCGCTGCTTGCGCCAAATGCTTTCCCTCCAGGTTTGCGCACCCATGGTGGCATCGTTCCGGTGTATTTCGAAGCGGCTGCCGTCATCACAGCGCTGGTCCTTCTCGGTCAATGGCTTGAAGCGCGAGCCCGCAGCCGCACCGGCGCAGCAATCAAAGCCCTGTTGCAACGGGCCGCAAAAACCGCGCGCGTGGTTCGGGACGGAACGGAGCACGAAGTTCCCGTTGCTCACGTCAAGAAGGGTGACATTCTCCGCGTCAGGCCCGGCGAGAAGATCCCGGTCGATGGCATCATTACGGAAGGTCACAGCAGCATCGACGAATCCATGATCACCGGCGAATCGATTCCGGCTGAGAAGAAGACGGGCGACAAGACGACGGGCTCGACCATCAACCAGACGGGATCATTCCTCATGCGGGCTGAGCAGGTCGGGGAGGAAACGCTGCTGGCGCGCATCGTCAAAATGGTTGCCGAGGCGCAACGCAGCCGCGCTCCCATTCAGCGTTTGGCGGACAAAGTTTCAGCGTACTTTGTGCCCGCTGTCATTGTAGTCACGGTCATCACTTTCATAGCATGGCTTGCAGCCGGCCCGGAACCTCGCCTGGCCTATGCGCTCGTAAACGCGGTTGCCGTGCTCATCATCGCGTGCCCGTGCGCGCTTGGCCTCGCCACTCCCATGTCGATCATGGTCGGCGTCGGGCGCGGCGCTCAGGAGGGCGTTCTGGTCAAGAACGCTGAAGCGCTCGAGACGATGGAGAAGATTGATACGCTGATTGTTGACAAAACCGGCACCCTTACGGAAGGCAAGCCACGCCTCGTGCGCGTTGTCCCAACACAGGTTTTCAGTGAGCAGTATGTTCTCACCGCTGCTGCTTCTGTGGAGCGGACCAGCGAACATCCTTTGGCTGCCGCGATGGTGGAGGGTGCGCGCGAGCGCGGAATCACGCTCGGCAAAGCGACAGAGTTCCAGTCAACAACCGGCGGCGGCGTTACCGGCAGGGTTGATGGCAAAACCGTCGTCGTCGGAAAACCCGGTTTCCTCAACCAGCAAGGCGTTCGTGGGGTTGACGCTCTTCAGCCCGCGGCTGCGGAACTGCAAGCTGCTGGCAACACCGTCATGTTTGCAGGGATTGACGGCGCGCTCGCCGGCATCATTGCTGTTGCGGACCCGATCAAAAAGACTGCGCCTGAAGCCATCGCCGAACTTCATCGCCTTGGATTGAAGGTCATGATGCTCACCGGGGACAACGAAAGGACGGCCAGAGCGGTCGCTGCGAAGCTGAGCATCGATGAAGTCGAAGCGGGTGTCGCACCACAGCGCAAGCACGAGCGTGTCATGCATCTTCGACAGCAGGGCCGCGTGGTTGGGATGGCCGGAGATGGCATCAATGACGCGCCGGCATTGGCCGCGGCAAACGTTGGGATTGCCATGGGCACCGGCACCGACGTCGCGATCGAGAGTGCCGGCATCACTTTGCTGAAAGGGGATCTGCGCGGGATCGTGAAAGCGATTCATCTCAGCCGCGCAGTCATGCGCAACATTCGGCAGAATCTGTTCTTCGCCTTCATCTATAATATGCTCGGAGTGCCGATTGCCGCAGGCGTGCTCTACCCATTCGTGCGCGTTCTGCTCAGCCCGATCATTGCCAGCGCGGCCATGAGCTTCAGCTCCGTCTCAGTTATTGCGAACGCGCTGCGCCTGCGCAAGGCGCGGCTTTGATCCAACGAGTCTTTCATTGCGAGGGTGCCATCAGCGACTGCACGTCGGCCCACGCCTGGGCAACATCTCGCAACGACTCAAGATAGTCCAACTCAAGGGAGGCCCAGGCGCGGCGGACACCGAGCAGTTCGCTTACGCGAATATCGCCCGCAGAGTACCGCAATTCGGCGGTTTCAAGCACAGTCCTGGCACGCGGCAGCACATCGTCCCGCAACGCGCGACGCCTGCCCAACGCAGCCGTTAACCGTAAATGCGATTCTTCGGCGCGCGACCGAAGCTCATTTTGGGTAGCGCGATACCGTGCCTCGGCGGCAGCCGATTCCGCGCGGGCTTCGCGTACATTTCCGACGTTGCGATCAAATAACGGCAGAGGAATGCTCACTCCGACATCGAAGGTATTGCGGCGCTCGCCTTCCAGGCGGCGGTAGAGCGCTTCGAAAGTGACCTCAGGGATTCGCTGCGCTTTCGCCAACTCCAAGCGAGCGGCGCGGGCTTTGTTGTCGGCTTCCGCGCGCAATGCAGCCGGGTGTTCCGCCAAATCGGCAGCCGTCGATTCCAGCGTCGGGATTTCGAACGTGACGTCGAGATTTCCGTCGAGTCGTGTGATAAGAGTCTTCGGATCGCCAATGGCTGCCGCAAGTTGTGTCAGGGCGGTTTGCCGCATCGAAGAACCCCTGTCCCGTTCTATTTTGGAACGAATGAGTTCAAGCTCAATGCGCGCTAAATCTTCCGGCAACGCATCACCGGCATCGACGCGCGCTTTAATGACCGTGGCGCTCTGCTCAAACGTCCGGCTTATGTTGCTCAGCGTCAGGAAGGCTTTCTCTTGATACAGCGCCGTTGCGAATGCAGCGTGAACACGCTTCCGAATGTCTCGACGTCTCATTTCGAGTTCCTGAAGCCGTGTTTCGCCGGCAAGCCTCTCAGCGGAGCGTGCTTTCGAAAGCCGGCCACCAAACTGGAACGATTGGGAAAACCCGGCAAGATATTCGGCTTCGCGGGTCGCGCCCCCGCTCGTCGGAACAGACTCAGTGCGCGCGATAATGCGAGGATTTGGCAGCCGTCCCGCCTGGTCCGCTCGGCCTTGTGCCGCGCGCAACAGCGCTTCGCCTTCGGCGAGCTCCGGATGGAGACGTTCTGCGAGGGCGATTGCCTGATCCAGTGTTAGTGCATCATTTGTGAGCGCGGGCTCAGCAGAGGCGAGCGCGCCGGCTAAACCGATCGAGAGCACGAGGATTCTCTTCATGGGAACATTGTGTTAGCCGACGAGGCGAAGCTTCCGGGCAAGTACGATAATCAAGCCGTAAGAAAGCAGCATCGCAGCGGTGGACAGGACGAAGCTGGCAACGAAATGGACTTTCATTTTCAGCAACCACGGGAAGATCAGGAAGAAGACAAGAGAGGGAAGCACGAGCCAGAATATATTTATCGACAGGCTCGCTACTTTCGCCACGTCCCTGGTGTCCACATACAGCCAGATCATCGCCATGAGCGAGATGATGGGCAGCGATGCGAGTAAGCCGCCGAAAAAGGAGCTGCGCTTGGAGATTTCCGAAACAGCAACAATGATCAGCGCACTGACAGTGATTTTAATGGCGTATTGCGTCATAAAGGTTCAAGGGGTTGTTGGGCGTCCGAAGCGGAGATAGAGAGCGGGTACGATAATCATATTGAGGACCATTGAAGTAAGAAGGCCGAAGAGAATGACGATCGCCATCGGGGTCTGGATTTCGTTGCCCGGCTTCCCGCCGCCGACGGCAAGAGGAATCAGTGCGAGTCCAGCGGCCAGTGCAGTCATCAGGATCGGCACGAGGCGCTCCATCGCGCCACGCCGGACGGCTTCGCGGAAGTCCGAAACGTCCTCGTACTGCTGCAGGTGGCGGATGTGCGCGACGAGCATGATACCGTTCCGAGTCGCGATGCCGAAGACGGTGATGAAACCGATTAGGGAGGCGACACTCAACACGCCGCCTGAAACGAAGACGCCCACGACGCCGCCAATCAGGGCCAGCGGGAGATTCAGCATGACGAGCGCGGCATCGCGGACGGACTGAAACGCGAGATGGAGCAGGAAGGCGATGCCAATGACGACGCCGATGCCGACGAGGGTGAGAATCCGTCCGGCTTCGGCGGCGCTTTCGAATTGCCCGGCGTATTCGACGCGGTAGCCGCGCGCAGCGGCGAGAATGGGGTTCACCACTTTCTGGATGTCGCGAACGACGCCGGTCACGTCGCGCCCAGCGACGTTGCACTGCACGACGATTTTCCGCTCCACCTGTTCGCGCAGGATTTGGTTTGGCCCGGTGTCCTTCTGGATTTGCGCGAGCGAATGCAGTGGCACTTTCGCGCCGCCGGGCGTGTCCACCAGCACTTGGCCAAGCGTGTCGAGACGCCACGTGGCAGCCGAAGGAACGGAGCTGTGTTCCCTCTCGGATTTCGGATTTCGGATTTGAGCGCTGGAAGAATGAGCCTCTTCGCGGTGGCCGTTCTGGGAAAATGGCTCATCCAATCGCACGACGAGGTCGTACGAACTCTGCCCTTCCAACACGCGCGACGCTTTCACGCCTTGTAGTCCCGCCTCTAACGTGCGCGCTACATCGCGGATGGTCAGAGCGTGACGCGCAATCTCATCCCGGTCGAAGTTCACTTTCAGCACCGGAACTTCCGTCTGCGTTTCGACGGACAAATCCACAACGCCCGCGACGCCTTGCATGGCCTGGCGTGACTTCTCTGCAAGAGAGCGGAGTTGGTAGAGATCCGGGCCGAAGATTTTCACGGCAATGTTCGCGCGCGTGCCGGAGAGCATGTGGTCAATGCGATGCGAAATCGGCTGGCCAATTGTAATGTTCATTCCGGGCACCGTGGACAACCCTTCGCGCAGCGCCTGGAGGAATTCCTCCTTGTTGCGGTCTTTCATTTTAATGGACACGTCCAGTTCCGCCGCCTCGACGCCCTGCGCGTGCTCATCGAGTTCAGCGCGCCCGGTGCGGCGCGCGACGGAGACGACTTCGGGGAAACTCAAGAGCGTGTGTTCCACAACGCGGCCCAGTTCATCGGACTCCTGGAGCGACGTGCCTGGAAGCGTCACGGCGCTGATGGTGAGGGAGCCTTCATTGAACTCGGGCAGAAAAGCGCGGCCCATGAACGTGGTGGAAATCAGTGCCGCCGCGAGCATGGCGACAGCCGGGACCGTCACGCGCCAGGGATGATTGAGCGCGGCGTCGAGTACGGGATTGAAGCGCGCCTTGAGCCACTTTACAAACCTCGGCTCGTGTTCGGTTATGACAGCTTTGCTTTCGGGCAGGAGCAGGTAGCAGAGGACGGGCGTGACCGTGAGGGCCACGAGCAGCGAGGCCATCAACGCAATCAAATACGCCACGCCCAGCGGCTGGAGCAACCGCCCCTCCACGCCGGCGAGGAAGAAAATCGGGACGAACACAAGGGCGATGATGAGCGTGGCGAACACGATGGAACTCTGGATTTCAACGCTGCCATCCAGCACCACAGCGAGCGGCGGACGACGATGGCCTTTGGGCTTGTGATGATTTTCCCGCAGCCGTCGGAAGACGTTCTCGACGTCAATCACCGCGTCGTCCACCAGGGCGCCGATGGCGATGGCCATGCCGCCGAGGGTCATCGTGTTGATGGTTGCGCCAAACCATTTGAGCGTGAGCACAGCGGTGACGAGCGAGAGCGGGATAGCGGTGAGAGTGATCAGGGTGGCGCGGACATTGCCAAGAAAGACCAGGACGACAGCGGTGACGAAAACAATTCCTTCGAGCAGCGCGCGCTGGACGTTGCTCACCGAGACTTCGATGAAGTCCGCCTGCCGGAAAATGTCCGTCTTCAATTTCATCCCCGGGGGCAGCTTGTCGGCAACGTCGGTGAGCACCGCGTTGAGGCGCGTGGTCAGTTCGAGTGTGTTCGCCCCCGGCTGCTTTTGGATGCCGAGGATGACGGCAGGTTTGCCCATAGCTGAGCCTTCACCACGCTTTTGCGCTTCGCCAACCCTCACCTCGCCGAGGTCGCGAACACGTGTCGGCACGCCGCCGTGCGCGGCGACGACGGTCGAACCGATGTCGTTCAACGTGCGCACACGCCCTACACCGGTAACGAGCCATTCCGAGCCGCCCTCATTGATGATGCCGGCGGAGATGTTCTCATTGCCTTCTTCCAGGGCGCGAAGGAGTTGGTTCAACGCAACACCGTGTGCCTGCAAAGAGGCCGGGCTGGCGATGACCTGGTATTGTTTCTGGCCCCCGCCAATAGGGGTGACCTGCGAAACGCCGGAAACCGCGAGCAAGCGGCGGCGAATGATCGTCTCGGCATAGCTGCGCAGTTCAGCAGGGGAATGCTGCTCAGAGGAGAGGGCCAAAAAGAGAATTTCGCCCATGATGGACGATTGTGGCGCGAGCACAGGGCGCTCGACCTCGGACGGCAAGTCGCCGGTAACAGCGTTAATTTTTTCGCTGACGATTTGGCGCGCGTTCCGAATATCCGTTCCCCACTCGAACTCAACCCACACGACCGAGATCCCGACGGCAGTAGCGGAACGCACCCGTCGCACCCCCGACGCGCCGTTCACTGCCGCCTCAATCGGGAAAGTGATTTGCGTCTCGACCTCAGTAGGCGACATGCCGTGCGCCTCGGTGATGACGGTGACCGTTGGCGCAGTCAGGTCCGGAAAAACGTCCACCGGCATGCGCGTGGCCGTGTAAATTCCGAAAAAGGTCAGTAACAACGCGCCCACAAGCACGAGCACGCGATTGGCAAGCGACCACTGGATAAGTTTGTCGATCATGATTGAAGGCTCTCCTTTAACGCGAGCGGCGAAGAACGACGCGAGAGGAACCACCAGAACCAGAGTGTGCCGAAAATGCCGCACAGCGCTGCGCCAATGAAGTTTGCACCAGGGCTAATGCTCCACAGCCACGCCCCTGCCAACGAGCCGAGTGTCACGATGCAGTCGCGGATAAGATAGTAAGCGCCGTAAGTGCGGGCACGAAGTCCGGACGCGGCCTGCGCTATGATGAGGGCCTTGCGCGCTGGTTCGCCAAATTCCTTTAGTCCCCGTATCACGAACGCCACGGCCAGCGCTCCAAAGCTCTCCGCCCAGAGGAGACTCAACGGAAATAAGGTGAAGAAAACGAACGTGGCCAGAACAAACGGTCGCTGGCCATGTTTGTCCGCGAGGTGCGCCACCGGGATGTAGCACACCATGGCCGTGACCATTTCAATGCTGACGAGCCAGCCAAATTGCTGTGCATTCAATCCGGCGTGATTCATGGCCCACAAGATGACGAACGCGTAAGGCAAACGTTCGCAAAAGCGGATCAGGATGTCGCTCACGAGCAATTCGCGCAGGGTGGGATTAAAGGACTTGACGACATCGAAAAATGACAGGCTTGAGTCATTGGCAAGCGATTTTTCTTCAGCCGGCGATTCGGCCATGAACCACTGAAACAACATCGTTATGGCGTTGAGGCCGATACAGCCGAGCAAGGCAAAGCGGACACCCTCTTCCCACCCGTAATGTGCTATGAGCCAACCCCCAACCAACGGTCCAATAATCATGGGGACACGACGAACCATGGATTGCACGCCTACTCCCATCGTGTGCCGGCTCTTGTCGAGCGACGTCGCAACAACTGCGAAAGTCGCAGGCAACGACAACGCGCTCCAGGCGAGAAAGAGAAAGGCGCCGATGAGCAGAGCACTCCAGTGCTGCCACACGAGCACCAGGACATAACCGGCAAGGGAGAGCGCGTTAAACAAGAGCAGCGATGATCGCTGACCCAGCCGGTCGGTCAGCCATCCGCCCGGATAGGCGTAACTGGCTCCAAGCAACGTTTGCAGGGCGTCGAACAATCCGATGACAAGCACCGTCGCGCCGAGTGTTTGCAAGTATTTCGGCGCAAAGCCGAGCCAAAGCCGCTCACCCGTTCCGGCCAGAACGAGTGCCAGCAGCAGAAGTGTAGTGTTGCGCCGGAGTGCTAGAAAATCGGCGATGGATTTCGGCGTCATGGTCTGTCTTTCTTCCGTGTCCATGGCGCGTCGAATTCCCACTTCAACCCGGCATAAATGCGGAGGTCCGGGCCGCCGCGATTGCCCTCGCGCACGCTTTTGCCGACTGCGGCGTGGACGGTCAGGTTGTCCAGGACCTTCTGCTTGAAACCGACGTTGACGGCGAGACGGTTGTGAGCGCTTGGTTCTTCACGGCTCACGAAATAGATTTCCGAAAGGAGCTTCGTGCGCCTGGCAACCTGGTACTCTTGTCCAAATGTGATGAGCCACACGTTCTCTGTGTTTACCGTGACGCCACCGAACTCGGGGTCGGTTACGAACGTGTAGCCGAGATTCCCAATCGCGGTGAACCAGTCCCAAGTCTTCTGCGCCCGCAATCGCAGATCGTAATCAAATTCACCCGTGCCAAGGCCGCGCGACTCATCTCCCGTTGGCAGCTTCAATTCAAACGAACCGGCAATGCCCGGACGGGCTGGCGTTTCCTTGAGGAGAACATATTTGGTGCCGAGCACAGAATCGGCCAGGCCGTAGTGACTGTCCTTGCTGAGACCCGCCGTTTCAAACGTCAGCTCCTGGCGGTCGCTGATGCCATAGACCAGTTCAGTGAATGGCAACAGGCGCACCGGCCTTCCGCTCTCACTCTCCTGGTAACGGCCGCCGAGATACCACTCCAAGAGGTCTTTGGCCGCCGTGGGAACGTCGCCTGTCACGAGAGGCGGGGGCGCGAAGCAGCGCGCCCCGCTCAGCAGCAGCACCGTCGCAATACAGCGCCGGCCAAGGACTCCGATTGGTTTCATTCCGTACCGTAAGTGAAGTTGTCAAACCCACTCATATCCGCCTTGGTCCGCGCCCAACCTTGCCTGCCTCTTTATGCGTCATCCTCCGCGGTAAACAGTTCCTCGCCGTTAAACAGGACGGTGAGGCCGTTCCCATATGAGTTGACTCGTAATAATTGGTAGTGCGATTCACTTCACTGCCTTTTGTGCATCCAACGTTTTCTTGAGGCTGCGCGCAAGCCATTCGGAATTGCCTTTGCCCCAGTAATGCAAAAACAAAATGCGCGGTTCTTCGTGCGTCATGTGGTGATGTATGGCCACGATGTTGATGTCCTCGGCCCGCAGCCTCTTCAAAACCGGCTGCAACTCGTTTTCCAGCACGGCAAAGTCGCCGTCCACGATTGCATTGTCATCTGTCCCCGCGAATGCCGCCCACGTGTTCACGCCCATCTCTTTGGTCATCTCGCAGCCGCACGGCATTTTTGCAGAACGTCCGATGACCACCTTGAACATGCCGTTGTTGGCCTGCCCTTTGGTGCCAAGAATTTCCTCGATGCGAACACCAGTGATACTGTTCTGCCCCGGCGCAAAGGGTTTGCCGAACACACGAGCCGGCTGCGGTTTGTCGCCGCGAATCTGCCTCTGCGTGGCCAGGGCTGCCTTCACGCCGCTCGCCAGTTTCTCCACCGTGCCCTCGCCGCCGATGTGCATAAAATACACCTTGGGATCGTCAAAGAAAAAGTGGTTGTGCAACGCCGTGACGCTGACGCCATGCTCGAATAAGGCGCTCATCACGGGGTTGACCTCGTCCTCAAACAACACCAGATCGCCCGCCAGCAGGGCCTCAGCTTTCTTCCCTTCGACGAAGCCGGCCCATGTCGTCAATCCCATGAAGGGCGGCATTTTCCACCCATCCACGGCAACGGGGATGTCGGTGCGCGGTGCGGTTATCTTGAAGACGCCTTCAGCGGCGGTCCAGGTTCCTTTGAGTCCGGTGAGTTGTTCGATGCGGTTGGTATCAAGCGCGCCGAACGCCGGCACGGAGAGCAGACAGATTGCGATTAGAAGTGAATTCTTCATAATGATTATGTTGAGGTTCCGAGTTAATGGCATAGTTGGAAAATTTAATGCGCGTGCCCATGTGCCGGGATTACATTGGAGGCAGCCGCCAACCGAATGGCCATTGCGCCCCGAGTCACAACCCGCTCGCCTTCAGCGACGCCACGCAGCACTTGCACCCAGGTGCCGTCCCGGATCCCAAGCGTCAGTTCGCGCTTTTCGAAGGTTTCACCGCTCACTTGCACAAACGCGACAGGTTGCCCGCCTTCTTCAACAATGGCTGATTCAGGAATAGCAATCGTTTTTTCCGCGCGAGCCGTTTCAACGTGCAGGCGCACCGCTTGGCCGATGCGCATCCTGGTGTTCGCGTTGCTGAGTTCGAAAATAAGGGGGATCGTGCGCGTGGCGGCGTCCACTTCGAGTCCGGCGAACACGAGCCGTCCGTCTTCAGCACCTACTGAAAAAAAGCGACCCTCAGCGGAGGGCAGCTCAAGCAACGCATTCTGTGCTTTGCTAAGCCGAGTGGCGTCCGCCTCAGGCACGCGAGCTTCGAGCCAAACTCTTTCCGGATTGAGCAGCGTGAAGACGACTTGATCCGCCGCAACAGGTTCTCCAATCCCGGCATTCACTTTGGTGAGGACCCCTGTGATCGGCGCGCGCAGTTGCAACGCTGCGATCCCCAGCTCGCCTGGTGCGATATCGGATGAATTCGCGGCGTAGGTAGATCGCAACGAAGCCGCAGCACCGTATTGTGCCTTAGCGGTTGCTAGCGCGACTTCCGCTTCCTGAAGTTCCCGCTCGGTGCGCGCCTGCTGTGCAGCAAGCTTCTTGGTTCTCTCAAATTCCCTTCCAGCCTGCTTGAGCACCGCCTCGGCGCGGCCAAACTCGGCTTCGATCTCGACAAAACGCGCGGCTGCATCAGAGAAGCGAGGCTTCAAAAGCGCCAGTGTCTCGCCGGCTTTGACGCGAGTTCCAGGCGTCAGCGAAGAGTCGCCACTGCCGGCGAGATGCCCCGCAAGCGGCGCGGCCACGGTGGCGCTGAATCCGGGTTTCGCGCGAACTTCGGCGGGTACCGGCACGCGCTCAACGAGTTTGTGTCGGGTGACCGCTTCAGTGCGCGTGAGAATCTTCCATTGCTGTTCCTTCAGGAAGCTGATGCCTTCGGGGGCTTCCGGAAATTCGGCGTGGGCGGCGGAGTGATCATCCGGATACACCTTGATCGCGCCCATTTCAACGACGGCGTTGCTGCCATTGGTCGGCACGAGCAGGGCAGCCTGCCAGTCGCCCGTTTTCGGAAACGTGATCGCCGGAATGTAAATGCCAGGGCGTTGCGGCTCAGCCTGGGGATGTTCGAAGGTCGTCTCACCCTGCCGCAAAACGAATTTTACCATTCCCTCGGTGCGAGGTTCTGCGGTCTTCAAGTCGGTCACGTGCGTGATGAACCGCGTGGGCTTGTTCACCACCGGCGCGGTGTGCTCGGCGAAGATTTCGTAGCGATCCGTCCAGACCGTAATTTGCGCCGTCTTCTCCTCGTGTTCGTGGCCATCGTTTTCCGATCGTCTCGAATCCCGGCATCCTGCGCAAATGGTCAAACAGCCCAGCGAAAAAACAAAGGCAAATCGTTTCATATCAATTCTCAAAATTGACAAACTCCAGAATTCAGATCGGAGACATTCCGACTGTCTGCCCGTGGAGCAATTCGGGCAGAGACAAGCACACGAGCCGGTAAACGGCGCGTGTGGACGCGGAGAGATTAGACGGATGGAGGGGCGCGCGGCCCCAGGGGTTCGGGCGGAGCCGTACCCGGTGGCGATGGGCCATTGGGAAGAGGGTGCCTGTATAAAACGAACGTCGCGCAGTCAACACAGCAGTCAGGAATTACGAAAACTATTGCCAGAGCAGGCCACGGTGCCGTCGCACCCTTGGACTCCAATCGGCAAATCCCATCCGCCGCGTCATGATCGTTCGTATTGGCTGGGCCGTGCTCGTGTCCAGGCTCATCATGGTGGTCCCCCTCGTGATGATGAATCAACTCGGCATGTTGGAGAAAAGCATGCGAGCTCGCCGGCGCCCAGAGCGCCAGCACGGCTAGAACAACAATTGTTCTAAACCAGTTCATCGCCCTATCTTGGTGGTACATTTCCAATTCTTCAACTCAAGACTTCACGAGTCCCGGCACTCGTGCGAAATCAATTTCTTCCCCCTTCTCAAGCTGGCCAATGCCTTGAGACTGCGGAAGGTGAGGTGCTGGCTGGTGACCCACCTCGTGGCTTTCCAAAGTGCCTGCTGGCTGGAGCTTCAACCCGTTGGCGCAACAGCCTTGCGGCCTGCTGCGCTCGGCTATACTTTCCGCTAAGATATGGATAGCAATTTGCCGCCAAACAATCCGTCGCCACCCGGTCCACCCTTCCCGCCGGCTCAAGCCTCGGGTCCGCCGCCGCTGATTTTGCCGCGCCAACTGCCACCGCGCCGCCGAAGCAACGGCTGGAGAGTTGTCGCTATTGTGCTGCTGATTCTCCTGGCAGTCAGCCTGTTTACGAATATGCGCCAGATGTTTGGCTCGGTGCTCACTGGCACCACCCCGATAGTAGGCACGAAAGGTCCGCCACTGGAGGAAGTGCTGCTGGAATACAACCATTCCCGCAACAAGGTCGTGGTGATCTCCGTCGAAGGCCTGATCGCCAGCGGCATGATGGGCGGGGGCAGTTACTCGATGGTTGAGTATATCCGCGATCAGTTCGAGCGCGCCTCGCGCAGACCGGATGTCAAGGCAGTAATCCTTCAAATAAATTCTCCGGGCGGCGAAGTCCTCGCTTCCGATACCATCTACGATACCATCGCCGAATTCCAGGAGGACACCGGCAAGCCCGTCATCGCGGCCATGAGCAGCGTCGCCGCCTCCGGCGGCTATTATGTCGCCGCGCCCTGCCGCTGGATAGTCGCCGATGAAATGACCATCACCGGCAGCATTGGCGTCATCCTGAGCTCGTTTAATTTTCGCGGCCTGATGGACAAGGTCGGCATCCAGCCGCAGGTGTACAAGAGCGGCCGCTACAAGGACATGCTCAGCGCCACCCGAAAGGAAACTGACGTGCCGCCCGAAGAGCGCAAAATGGTCCAGGACCTGATCGACGAGACCTTTCAAAAGTTCAAGAACGTGATCGTCCGGGGCCGCAGCCAGGCGGCAAAGATGAACAACAACAACAAGGACTCGAAGGGCAGAGAACTGGCCAGCGATTGGGAGCAATATGCCGACGGGCGCATCTTCTCCGGAGAACAGGCTTATAAGTACGGTTTTGTCGATGAGTTGGGTAATTGGGACACGGCCAAGGAACGCGCGCTGAAGCTGGCGGGAATTCCCGACGCCAATTTCGTCGAATATCGGCAGGAGTTCAGCCTCGCCAATCTGTTTCAGATCTTTGGGAAATCGAAACAGACCGGTGTCAAGGTGGATCTTGGGCTCGAGTTGCCGCGGCTCCAGGCGGGCCAGCTTTATTTCCTCTCGCCCAGCTATCTCCACTAACGCGTGAACCGGGTCAACCTCATCGCGCACCCGCTCGTGCAATACAACCTCGGGCGGTTGCGCGATCAGCGCACCGAGCCGGAGGATTTTCGGCGCAGCCTTGCCCAGGTGGCCGCCCTGATGGTCTATGAAGCGACCCGCTCGCTGGAAACACGCGCGGCCACTGTCACTACGCCCCTGGCAAAGGCCAGCGTGCAGAAGATGCAGCGCGAAATCGTGTTGGTGCCGGTGTTGCGCGCCGGCCTGGGCATGCTCAACGCGATCCTTGATTTGATTCCTCGCGCCCGGGTCGGATTCATCGGCCTGAAACGGCACGAGCAAACCCTCAAAGCCAACGTTTACCACAAGAGCCTGCCAACTGATCTCGGGGAGCACGAGGTGATTCTTATCGATCCCATGCTCGCGACGGGCGGCAGCGCCGTGGCGGCGCTGAACCTCCTTGCTGAACGCGGTGCGAAACGCCTTCGCCTGGTAAACCTCGTCGCCGCGCCAGAAGGCATCCGGCACGTCCACCGCTTCTTCCCTGAATTGCCGATCTTCACCGCGGCAGTGGACGATCACCTGAATGAACAGGGCTACATCGTCCCGGGACTGGGCGATGCCGGCGACCGATTGTTCGGCGTGTAACTTGCGGACTAACTTTGGGTTTCCAGCGCCGCCGTCGGTTCGGGCAAACGCCGCAGAACCAGCCGGCCGACCCGCAAGCCGTCCATCTCCTCGACACGCAATTCATAGGGCCCGAGCGTGACGACATCCCCCTTTTTCGGGAAGCCGCCCAGCCGATTCGTGATCCAGCCGCTGGCCGTCGTGACCCCCTCTTCTTCGAGTTGCTGGCCCAGCAATTCACCCAGATCGTGTACCGGCAGCGCGCCTTCGATTTCCCACGTGCTCTCGGAGGTCTTCGTCGCGAGGGGCTTCTCCTGGTCGAACTCATCCTGAATCTGGCCCACGAGTTCCTCGAGAATGTTCTCCAGGGTGACCATGCCCATTGTGCCGCCGAATTCATCGACCACCAGCGCCAGGTGCAGTTTGCGCTCGAGGAAGAGTTGGAGCAGCCGCTCCAGCCGCGCCGTCTCGGGGACGTAAATGATTTTGCGCGCCGCCGGGATCAGGTCGGAAACTGTTTTAGCGCGATACCGCGCCGCGTAGATGTCCTTGATGTGAATGACGCCGAGGACGTGGTCGAGATCGCCCGATTCGCACAAAGGGAACCGGGAAAAGCGCGTCTTCTCGGCGATGTCGATGCATTCGGCAAGGCTGGCCTGGGTATCCAGCGCGACGATCTCGGAGCGCGGGCGCATCACGTCACGAGCCACCCGTCGGCGCAGGTCGAGCGCGTTGAGCACGATGTCGCGCCCCAGCGGCGTCGCCGTGCTGTGCTTTTGCGAGCCGGCAAAGAGCAGGCGCAATTCCTCCTCGGAATGGACCAGTTCGACTTCGCTGGCGGGCTCGATGCCAATGCGGCGCAGGAGCCACAACGAGGTGCCATTGAGGGCCCAAATGAATGGATACGACGCCTTGTAAAACCAGTGCAATGGATGCGCCACCCACAAACTCGTCGGCAGCGGCTTCTGAATCGCCAGGGACTTTGGCGCCAGTTCCCCGGCGACAATGTGCAGGAATGTGATCGTCGAGAATCCCACCACGAACGCTATCGAATGCCGCGCCTCCGGCGATTTGATTTGCAGCCACTCCATCACTGGTGCCAGCAGAGCCGCGAACACCGGCTCACCGACCCAACCCAGGCCGAGGCTGGCCAGCGTAATCCCGAGTTGGGTCGCGCTCAGTGAGGCGTCAAGATTACTGATGAGCCGCCGGGCCATTCGGGCGCGGCGGTGTCCCTTCGTGACGAGGGTGTCCAGTTGCGTATCACGAATCTTGACGATGGCGAACTCGGCGGCGACAAAGAACCCGTTGAGCAGCACCAGGAAGATGACTGCGAAAATCTTCAGGATCAATATGCCGGGATCGCTTGGCATTGCCGTTGCCACTGCTTTTACCGTCGTGGCTGTTTAACTATTTGCCTACGTGCGCGCTCTGCTGGCCAGTAACTCTCCCGACCCCAAATTGGTCGCCCGTTCGAACCGGGTCCTTGCCGCGAAAGTGTACCTCAACAACCTTTTCACTGTGGACTTCGGCCCCTTTCTCGTCCTTGAGTTCGGTCAGAGTCTTGCGGGTCTTTGTGTCGATAATGTCCCCCGTGGACGGGTAGGCGTATTTGCCGTCCAAACTGAAGGTGATCCATCCGGGTTGTTCGCGGAGTTTGATTGAAGCGACTTGCTTCGGCGGCATGGCTGTCGCGTCGAAGACGTGCATGTGGCTGTTGGCGGCGTCGCAGACCCACACCTCCTTTTCATCGGGCGTCAGGCCGATGCCGTGGCTTGGGCAGCCGTGCCGTTTGACCATGCCTTTGCTGAACCCCTGGATTTCGACGCGATGAAGCGCTTTGCCGGTCACCAGATCGCCCACCTCGAAGCCGAGCAGGTCGTTGACGTTAACGAAACAAAGCGTCTGGCTCCCGTTGACCGTAAAGGGACGGATGAAATTCCCAAACGGCCCGACGGCGCGCGCAATGGTGTGGTTTTTAGTGTCCGCTACCGACAGCAAAGGCGACTTGAGGCCGGCCAGGTAAACGGCTTTGCCGTCCAGCCCATAAACCGTGTTATGCGCCCTCGACTTCGGAATGAGCTTCTTGATCACGTCTCCGGTGAACGCGTCCACGACGTGCCAATGATCCTTTTCAAGTGAGGGCAAATACATGGTCCGCCCGTCCGGCGACAGGGCCATGCGGTCGCAGCCGCCTTCGTAGGCTTTTTCCCAGAGCACCTTCTCGGTCAGGAGGTCGATTGATGTCAATGTCTTTATAGTGCTGATGTGGAGGCGCTTCGTCGCGGCGCTGGCGCAAATTCCCTTGACGTTCAGCGGCTTGCCCGTCTCGTCCACTCCGGCCGTTCGAATCCGCTTGACGAACTTATGGCCGTGATCGATGTCGAACACCAGCAGGCCGTGCCCGCCGTATTCCAGGTAATTGCGAATCCCCGGAACGGCCACGTAAAGGTAGCGCCGTTCGTCAGAACTCTCCGAAGCAATCAGAGCAGTGCAGGTCAACAGGAGTGCAATAATCATTTTCATGGCCAGGAGCATAGAATAGGAGCTATTTCCACGCGTTGCGAAGGAAATCGACAAAGTTGCGCCAGAGAATGCCCTCCATGTCATCGGCCCCATAACCGCGACCGGCCAGCATTTCCGGGATGCGGGCAAGGTCGGCTATGGTCTCCAGGTCGGCCGGGCATTGTTCGCGGCCAAAGCCGCCGTCCAGATCGGACCCGATGCCCGAATGGCGAGCGTTGCCGGCGATCTGGCAGACGTGATCGATTTGATCGACGATCTGTTCGAGCTGCAGTTTCGCGGCGGCAGGTGTCGTTTTGCCGCGCACCCAGCCCGGGACCATCATCCAGGCGTCAAGCGCCGCCCCGATGACGGCGTCACGACGGATCAATTCGCGAATTTGGGCGTCGCTGAACTGGCGATTGTGCGGAACGAGGGAACGGCAATTGGAATGGCTGGCCCAAAGCGGCCCATGAAACGCATCCAGCGCTTCCCAGAAGCTTTCGTCACAGAGATGGGTGACATCGAGAATGATATTCAGTCGCTCCATCTCGGCGAGCAATTCGCGACCCCGAATCCCGAGGCCGCCGGTTGCATCGGTGCCCTGCGCGTAAGTGCCGGGGCCGTAATGTGCCGGACCCAGCGCGCGCAGTCCGCCGGCGTGGGAGCGCTCCAGATGCTTGAGGGTGACGATCGAGTCCGCGCCTTCAAGGCTCAGGATGTAACCGACAGGAGAATGCCCGACAGGTTCGTTCCAAAGACGCAAGTGACGCTCCAGCCCGGCAAGATCTTTGATTTGGACCATCTCGCCTGCCTCTTCCATGGCGCGGTACCAGGTGAGCTGTCCTTGAGTCTGCGCCCAGGCCTGCTCCGGACTGTGCCAGCCCGGCAACGGGTTTTTTGGCCTCACATAGCGGGCGATTTGCGTCGCGACGCACAAGCCTATGCCGCCGCGGCGCATTTCGGGCAGCGAGACGGTGCCGCGCCCTCGGTCGGGTTTGTCAGTGAGATCGGCTTCACGCTGGCGGATATCGGCAATCGGCTGGGTCAGATCGCGGTTCCACTCCAGCGCGTTCATCGCCAGGTCGAGATGGGCATCGAAGATGAGCATGGCTACACGATAATATTCAAGAGAATGACAAACAGAAGGGCCACCAACGAGATTATCGTTTCCAGCACAGTCCAGGTTTTAAAAGTCTGGGGCACGGACATGTTGAGGTATTCCTTCACGAACCAGAAGCCACCGTCGTTGACATGGGAGAAAATGACGGAACCGGCGCCCATCGCCAGGACGAGCAGTTCGCGGCTGACATTCGGATGCGC
>JAKEEH010000420.1 GCA_022616725.1 Limisphaerales bacterium
GCCTGCATTACCGGCTCTCGCGTCGGCACTGCGTGGCGCCCTAAAAAATCGCTTGCCCGATGGAAATGCCACATTCCACACCACCTTGCGGAATCGCTGCAAATCGAGCCAGGCGATTGACAAGGGAGGCAGATCGGCTACGTTACGCGGCTCAATTTTGGATTAGATCGTTTTTATGCCGAATACGAAGTCTGCCGAACGCCGCATGCGCAACAGCGCGCGCAAACAATTGCAAAACCACAGCATCAAGTCGCGCCTGAAAACGCTATCGCGCTCCTATCTGGACGCGATTGAAGCCGGGAAGAAAGAGGATGCGCAAACGGCGTATCGGCTCGCGGCGTCGGCGTTTGACAAGGCGGCCAAATCGGGGGCGATTCACCGGGCGAATGCCGATCGCAAAAAGTCACGCCTGGCTCTGCGGTTGGCGAAGCTGAAATAGGGCCGCGCGCCGTCGGGCGCTGTTCTCTTGCAGATTTACGAATACGGCGCGCGTTCGCCCGGGTTGCGTCCGGGCGGAAGGAGGGTTCCGGCGGCGGCGCGGCTGCGGAGATCCTGTTCTTCGGAAATCATCTGGTTCTTCACGCTGCGCATCCATTTTCCGTGCGGGTTGTCGAGGTAACCGCGGGCGGTCAGCGGGCGATGTTTCATGTATTCCATCCACGCGGCATCCAGCGCCTGGCCAATTTCGAGCTTCGAAAGGCTATCACAGTCGATTGCAGCGATTTCAGTTGAGAGGCCCGGCTTCAGGCCATCTTTGACGCGCTTGACAATGATCCGGCCGGGGCCGTTGGTCTCGCCGCGCACCCAAATAAATTGCCGGACGTGCCAGCGGAGGAAGTCCGAGTCCCGAAGCGCGCCGGGGACGTCGCCGTGGACGAAAGCGAGAGGAAGGCGCGCGTAACCCGCCATCGAGTTGAAGGGCGCGGGGTAGCGGCCACCCTGACGGCGAGCCGGTTTGTCGGGCCAAAGGAACCAGTCAAGTTTTAATTCGTCTGATCCTTTAGTGTGAGCGGCAATGACTTTGTCGAGCACTGCGCCGGTGGTGTCGCAGCCGTGACGGCCATAGATGACCGAGGACCGGCCGTCTTTCGTCTTTTCCGTATGGCTGATCGGTTTGCCTGCCGGGTCAAGGATCATCTGGTCGCCGGTGCCGAGGATGAAGCCAAAGCGGTCTTTGTAATGGTTGCCCTGTTCCCAATCGAAGCGCAGGCCGATGAAATGGCGGGCCAGGCGGGAGTAAACGTCTGGTTTCGAGAGCACCCGGCTCTCTTCAAACTTAAAGCCGGGTCAGAAGACGCCGGTGCAATAGTTGTCGGCGACCTTGGTATAGGTGCTGCCGTCGCCGACGAGCGAGTAGCCCATGAGGAAGAGCGGCTTGCCGGTGGCCTGCGACATTTGCAACGCTTGCTCAAGAGTCGGCACCCAGAAAACTTCGTCTGCGCCGCGGACAGCGTTAGTGGATGCGACCGCGCCAGAGATGAGGAGAAGCGAGAGAAGGGCGGCAGCGAGTTTGACGCAGAAATCCGAAGGTCGAAAGCCGAAGCTCGAAGGAAGGTCCGAAATCCGGAATCCGAACCGCGGCATTCGCGCTTCGGATTTCCTTGGGATTCCGGACTTCGGGCTTCGGACTTTCGTCATGTTTTGACTTGAATCACGACTGTTTCAGCTTGGCGACGGCTTCCTTCATCTCCGCCAGATGCGTGTCCGCCGAAGGCGTGTCGGTTACGTGCACGATTTTGCCTTGTTTATCGATGAGGAAGCTGGCGCGGCGAGCCATCTTCGACTCACCACGACGCACGCCGTAGGTGTCGGTTATTTTTCCTTCGGCATCGGCGAGGAGCGTGAAGTTCAGGTTGTGCCTTTCGCGGAACTTCTTGTGGCTCTCCTCGTTGTCGAAGCTCACGCCAACGACCTCGACGCCGGCTTTCTTAAGGTCGGTCATCTGGTCGCGGAAGCCGCAAGCCTCTTTGGTGCAGCCCGGGGTGTCGTCTTTGGGATAGAAATAGAGCAGAACGGCATTTTTGCCGGCCTGATCGGCGAGTTTCCACGATTTGCCGTCCTGATCTTTGCCTTCAACCAGGGGCGCTTTATCGCCCACTTTCGGCGTTTTCGAGGGTTCGGCCGCGGTGGCGGCGAAAGCGGCGGCAACCACGATTCCGAGGGAGAGTTTGAACATGCTTTTCATATGCGTTTGGATTTTTTTACAGCGTAACAATCTGACGTAAAGTAACGGATTTCTCTTCAGCTTCGCAAATCTCGACTGCACTAAGAGCATCGCGTCCAGTGACAATGGAGGGAGGCCGGCCAGATTGGATGGAATCAATCATGTGCTTGAGCTCGAGGACGTAACCGTCCGGGCCGGGGCAGGGGATCGTGCGCGGAGTTTGGCCCTCCTCACATAAACGGAGGGTGTCGGCGCTGCGAGCAAGGTCATAATCCGCGGTCGCTCGCTCGAAATTGACGGTGTAAGTCATGCTGAAACCGAATCCGGGGACCATGGCCCAGCTTCCTTCGGCGTGCACGGTGGCGCCGGAGCCGACTTCGTACTGGGTGACGACGTGGTCAATTGCGCCGCTAAATTTCTTGTAACCGGTCGAGAAGACCGATTTGGGCCGGCCAAAACAGAACTGCACAAAATCCGTGTCGTGGATGTGCAGGTCGAAGAGGCCGCCGCCGGACTCGGCCCCATTAAAGAAGTTCTTTTGGCCCCACGCGGGGGGCTCGGCGACGCGACGGAAACGGGCGGCAAGGACTCTGCCGTATCTGGCGCTGTCGATCGCCTCCTTCAGCCACGCCCACCCGGGCCAAAAGCGCATGCACATGGCGGGCATGAAAAATCCCTTTGCCGTTTCGGCGGCGGCAGCGATTTGCCTGGCCGTGGTGGACGCGCGGGCGAGCGGTTTTTCGCAAAGAACGTGCTTGCCAGCTTTCAGCGCGGCAATAGCCAGATCGCGGTGAGCAACAGTGGGCGCGCAGATGTCGATCAAGTCAATGTCCGGATCGCTGAGCAGGTCATTGACGCTTTTGGTCGCTTTGATGCCGTGCATCTCGAGCACAAGCGGCTTGTTGTCACCGACATTGCCGGTGACCTTGGAGAAGTCGCCGTCCAGATGCCGCCCGCTGGGATTGCACAAGGCGCCGAGCTTGACGCCCTCAAGCTGTTGATAGGCCTTGATGTGGGTGGCGGCCATGAAGCCCAACCCGATGATGCCGACGTGGAGCATGCGCGTAAGATAGTTAAATAGTTAAATGAGTTAAAATAGTTAAATGGTTAAAAATGCGTGAATCGGTGAGAATTGCGTCGTTGTTGCAAGTGCTTGGTACAGCTTGGTCGAGCCGTCCAGTTTTTGTGAAATCGTAAAGTTGTGTACGGTTTTGCTGGCTGCAGGGTTGAAGGGTGACCGGTTGAAGCGTTGAATCCTGAAACCGGAGGAATAGGCGAGCCCCAATCTCCGAGCCTCCTGAGCCGTCGAAGGGTTGGATCGTTGCACGCAAAAATTTCACCATTTTGAGGGTGGTTTTCATAAGAGGGCTGATTTCATTGGGTTTTCCGCATGTGACCCCTGAAGAAATGGTGAAGAAATGGTGAAGTTTTCTCGAGGGCATAAAGCGTTGAATTGAAGGGTTGAAGGGTGATGGGTTGATGTGGCGGAAACGATGCGCCGACAGGCTGCCGATTCGGAGATCTGCGATACCGCAGGTTGGAAACCTGCGCATCCCGGGAAAAGCCATCAGTTTTCATCAGTTTTCATCAGTTTGGCCTGGTTTCCGGACATCCCCCCTGTTTTTTCCCTGTTTTTCGCGAGTGGAGGCGGGTTGTTGCCAACCCGCCCCCTCTAAGAACCGTACGTGAAAGTTTCCCTTCATACGGCTCAAGCCTCTCTAACCGGTGCTTGCTGATGAGAGCACACGGCGGCAACGGTGGTGAGTGCTGCCAGATCATGGGAGGGCCTTCGATGACGCAGTCATGTTCAGTCCACCCAGGACGCGCCAGGCAAAGCAGCGGCGCTTCTGGAAGTACTCGGTGTAGCGTGGGTCATACGGATGGGCTTGGCTCCGATTTTGATAAAGGCTCCTCCCAGGTAATACCTAATCACGGAGAGCTGATCAAATGTCGCAGAAGTAATCTTGAGCAACCCTAAGCGGTTATCCATTAGCAGCCCTATCACCGCCCAGACTAAGCCGACGAAGGCTGCAAGGCGCTCATTTCTGGCCTGGTGCGGCGTAAGAGAATGAGCTGTTAACGCGACGCCACAACCACGCGGAGTTCAAAGCGTAGTAGATATGCGTTAAGTCTGAGCGCAGGAAGTCGGCAGGCCGGGCGGTTAAAAAGCTATTAAATCGGGGGGAACCGCGGGGCGGCGAGCCGTGTCCCTTTAGGGAAAATCATCGGTTAGGAAGCCGTAAAGAAACTCAAATCCCCAGAGGGCCCAACCCGGCGCAGAAGTCGAAAAATAGTGTGTTTGGAACACCCTTTCGTCCAAATACACAGCCAGGAATGGAGCAAGGTAAATCACAATTAGGCCGATCAGAAAGTAATTGGTCCAGTTTGCAAACGACATGATACGCCCGATTGACTGGGCACGTTGTCGGAGGGCATTTGCTTGAGTCGCCATTTCTTTTGCCTGCGGAGCATCAGGTTGCACTCTGATTCCTTGAGGCAGTCTGATTGTTCCAAAACTAACGCGCTTGCACAATAACAGATCGGGGGCGGCGGTCACCGTGGCTAAACGGCGGGCCGCTATTTGCCGAACTGCAGGTAGCCAAAACGCGCCGGTTGGTGGAAACCCGGCAGGCGCGTGGGCGACCAACTCAGCAATTCCGGCGGTCGCCCCTTCGCCCGGTTAAAACGATAAAAGTTCGCCCGCCAGGTCACATTGGGTTTCGGGCTGGGTTGGCCGAGGTCGGCAAAGGGCAGGAGCACTTCCACCTGCCAACTATTGTCTTTATCGTTTGAGTTGCCCACCGTGCCTTTCACCTGGACGGCGCTCTTCATGCCTTTGGCGGTGTAACTCCAGTCGCCGGTGAAGTTCGTGGAGACGCCGCGGTGGTCCAGTCGGTTGGTGATAATGGCGTCGAAGACACCGCCGAGAGGATTCCACTGCAGTTCAAAGTAGCGATCCAGGCTTTCGGAAGTAACGAAGAATTCTGCAACTTCCTCCTCCCAAAACTTGCTGTCGCGCGCCGTGAACGTGGCCTGAATGTCGGAATCGGTGCACGTCCAGCCGAGATAAAGCGCGTTGGTGTCATACCAGATACGAACGACGGTTTTCTCTCGCTCAGGTCCGGAGCCGTCGTTCTGGGAGAACGGTGTCAAGACCGCGGCGTTCGCCCAGGCTGGTTCACTCAGGTCGCCGTCCACGATCACGGGGCCGTGCAACTGCGGTACTATGACGCGCTCAGGCGCAGGGAGAGATTTCAGATCAATGGACTTGTCTGCCGCCGTAGTCGAGAAGAGGCTCATGAGGCACCACACCACGGCGAGAAGAGCGCGGCAAGCCGGCAACAGTTGAAAGAGCGAGCCGGCTCGGAGCGCGGGAACTAAATTGAGTGACATGACGTTTGATCCTAATAGCGCGCCCTTCGCTCGCAAGCCCGTTGTGGTCACCGGAGCCTCTTGTGGAAGCTGAACGGTTGCGGAGCAGTTAAATGGTCAAAGGAGTTAAACGGGGTTGAACCGCAGAGACACAGAGGCGCGAAGGCCCGGAGGCGCCGAGGCGCAGCGTTGAAGCGTTGAACCGTTACAAACGTTACAACGTTTAATCGGGGGAACGGCGGAGGCGGAATTCGAAAGCGAGAATTGCAAATTGGAAAATATTGGAATTTCAAATTCAAAAGCGACGGGCCCGGCAGGTGCGAGTTCCTGCCGTCAGGGCTCGAGCAGAGGGTCGGCGGTGTCACGCGGCAGCCAGAGTTCACTTCCCGCGGGGTGTCCTCGGGTCCGATCGTCCGCGGAAGGCTCAAGGCAACGCTTCCGCGATCGCGCCCGCGATTAACCAATTCGATGTTTTTGACGAAGTTGAAATGCAGCCGCCATCAGGCGTGCGGATCTGCAGGGCCGTCTGCGTTCGCGGCAGTTTTCCGCCAAGGCTTCGCGGAGGGGTTATCTAACACTTGTTCCTGGACGCCGAGCCCTTCTGCACCTTCAAATCGCGGGCGCGGTTTCTTTCCTCCAGTTTCTGGATCTGCTCGGGATTCAAGAAGGCTTTGATTCGTTCGTCCCTGGCTTTGAAAATGGCGCGCACGCGACCATCGTTGTCTTTGCGGATGGCCTTGAATTCGGCCGCGGTCTGTTCGAGGATAGGGCGGATGTGCTTGACCTGCGCCTCGGTCAGATCGAGATCCTTCTCCAGCCGAGAGCACATATGGTCTGTGAACTCACGCAGGCCGCGATCGTTCCGCTCACGATCTCCGCGCTCGGTTCGCGGCGGGGGGGGCGGCGGCGCTTTGGATTTGCCGACGCGGTATCCGACGCTGCCGCCGACGGCGAGCCCGGCGAGGAACAAGGCGACTAACCCGGAAATGACTTTGCCTTTGGCGTTCATTGTGCCCACGTCAGTCCCATAGCTTCGTCGAGGGCTTTAGTCACGGCGGAAATTTCGTCGGGTTCGCGGACTGTTTCGGTTTTGTCGATTGCGGCGAGTGTCAGAGCCACCGCCAGAACCGTCATCACGGCTGCCGCGGCCAATGCTTTGCGCAAGAGCGGCAAGAGCGCCTCGGAGTCCGATTCCGAGCGGGCGGAGCGCCAGGCGGCCAGAATACGGGCCTGGGTCGGAAATTCCAGTTGCGCCGCGACGCACTCTTCGCGCGCGCGGATGGCGGCATTCCTGAACAATCTGCTTAACGGATCACGTTTCATTTTCGTTTGCTCAACAGCATATCCAATTGTTTACGCAGCTTACGGCGTGCCCGGAAGGCGCGGACTTTGATCACCGATTTGCTCCACCCGGTGCGCTGGCGGACTTCCTCGACCGAGCGGCCCTCGAGGTGCATGAGCGTAATCACCATCCGATCCGACGGGGACAATGTTTCCAGCAATTTCGTCACCAGTTCATGCGAGGCGATGCTCTGCGACGGCTCGAGATCCTCGCTGGAGACCGCCAGTGACTGCACCACTTGCTCCTCTTCTTCCGAGAGGTCGGCGTAGCGCAATTCGGGCCGCACCCGCTCTTTCGAGATCTGGTGGATGCAGGTGTTGATCGCGATGCGCGAGACCCAATGCTCGAGCGGCACCAACCCCGCGTATTGCTCGAGACGCGTAAACACTTTCACAAAAACCGCTTGTAACATGTCTTCTTCGCTGGTGCGTCGAGGTAAATGAGCACGGACTAATTTCAACACCAGTGGATGCAGATGCTCCAACAGGTCGCGCGCCGCCGCTTCGTCACCCTCGCGCACTCGGGCCACACACGCTGAAATGTTCAGCGCGGGCTCCCGCTCATGTGCCACAATTCTCAAGGATTTAGACCAGCTAAAACTATCGTGGTTACAGGCAATTGTCGCGTGAATTTGTGAGGGTCGGTTCGCTTCACGGTTCGAGGGAGTTTCCGCGCGCGATGGCAGGCGCGTGCAAACGGAGTGGGCACAGTCCAAGCGACCTGTGAATGTCAACTTCTTTCGGATTAACTGGATGCCGGAGACCCCTATTTTTGTATTTTGCAATCGGCGTGAGGCAGAGTATTATCAGGGTCAACGGATGTCGCCAGCTCGCAAAATCAGTGAAGAATTGAGGATCACCAAGGAATTGGTTATCACCAATAAATTGGGCGTCCATGCCCGTCCTGCGGCCATGTTTGTCAAAACGGCCAACCGCTATGACTGCGACGTGTTCGTCGAGAAAGATGGCGAGCGGGTCAACGGCAAGAGCATTATGGGATTGATGATGCTCGCCGCCGGGCCTGGAAGCCGGCTGCTGATTTTTGCCGAGGGCGAAGATGCCGCCAAAGCCGTGGTCGAACTCGAAGCCCTCGTGAAACGAAAGTTCGACGAGGAATAGGCCGCGACGTTCCTTGCCCTTTTGGTTTCTTCATCTAACCTTCTATCCATGGCCGAAACGGACCTGAACGTTAAATACGTCGCCCACCTTGCGCGGCTGAAGCTTACTGCTGAAGAGGAGCAGAAGTTTGGCGCGCAGCTTGGGCAAGTGCTTGGTTATATCGAGAAGCTTCGCCAGCTCGACGTCTCGCAGGTTGAGCCGACGGCTCACGCGACGCCGCTCTCGAACATCACGCGTCCCGACGAGGTCCGCCCCTCTATCTCAAATGAGGAAGCTTTGCGCAATGCCCCCGCGAAGGCGAACGGCCTGTTCGTCGTGCCCAAAATTGTGGAATAGAACGTCACGCCGGCATTAAATGGGCTGGTAGCCGTATGGGCGTGTTCGATAAATTCAAGGAGGGGTTGCAGAAGACCCACAGCAAGCTGGTCCACGAGATCAAGCGCATCGTCACACTCTCGCCGAAACTGACGGGCGCGACCCTGGAGGAACTCGAAGCCGCGCTGCTGGCGGCGGATTTTGGCGTGCCAGTGACCGAGGCCATTATCGCGGAAGCAAAAAAGGCCTACGAGACGCAAGGGCGCGGAGGCGGGGAGATATTTGAAGTCGCGCGGCGCGAGGTCGAAAGAGTGCTTTCCGCGAAGAAGGCAGGGTTGCATAAACAGCCGCAGGGCCTGACGGTGGTTTCGATTGTGGGGGTGAACGGCACGGGGAAAACCACGACGGCAGCCAAGCTGGCCCATTTCGTGGAGGGCCGGGGTGAAGCCGCGGTGCTGGCGGCGTGCGACACATTTCGGGCGGCGGCGATTGAGCAGCTTAAACTGTGGGGCCAACGGCTTGATGTCCCGGTGGTGGCGGGCGCTTACGGGGCCGATCCGGCTGCGGTGGCGCATGACGCGGTGCTGGCGGCGCAAGCGCGCAAAGCGCATTACTTATTTGTGGACACCGCCGGCCGGCTCCACACCAAGCACAATTTGATGCAGGAACTGCAGAAGTTGCACCGCGTGATGGACAAAAAGGTCCCCGGCGCGCCGCACGAGACGCTGCTGGTGTTGGATGCAACGACGGGGATGAACGCGCTGACCCAGGCGCGAGAGTTTGACAAGGCCGTGAAGCTCACCGGGCTGATCGTGACCAAGCTGGACGGGACGAGCAAAGGCGGGATGATTGTGGCTATCCAGAAGGAACTCGGAATTCCGATAAAGTTTGTAGGAGTAGGTGAGCAACCCGACGACCTGCAACCGTTCGATGCGGCGGAGTTCGCGCGCGCCCTGTTCGAGGAGAAGGAATGAACGAAAGCGGGGCCGAGCACGCCTGTTTCATGCGGGTGGCGCTGCAACTGGCGCGGCGAGGCTACGGCAGAACTTCACCGAACCCGATGGTTGGAGCGGTGCTCGTGCGCGATGGGGAGATTATCGGTCGCGGGTGGCACCGCCGGGCAGGCGAGCCGCACGCCGAGATCGAGGCTTTCGAAGACGCGCGACAGCGCGGTGCTGAATTGCGCGGAGCGACCCTCTACGTGACGCTTGAGCCGTGCAGCACGCATGGACGGACCCCTCCTTGTACGGAGGCGATTTTCTCGGCGGGGGTGCGGCACGTCGTGGTGGGCGCAATTGACCCAAATCCGAAGCACGCTGGGCACGGCCTTAAGATTCTTCGAGGGCATGGCATCGAGTTGACGCAGGGAATTCTCGCGGACGAAGCAGTTCGGCTAAACGAAGCGTTCAACCACTGGGTGGTAGAGCGCACGCCCTTTGTGACAGTCAAAACGGCGATGAGCCTTGACGGGAAAATCGCGACACGCACCGGCGAGTCGAAATGGATCACGGGTGAAGCCGCCCGCGCACACGGCATGAAACTGCGATACGGCGCCGACGCAATGCTTGTTGGGATCAACACTGTATTGCGAGACGATCCCAGCCTGACGGTGAGGCTGAAGGGCGTCACAAAGCCGCTGCGGCGGATCATCCTGGATTCGAGAGCGCGCACCCCGCTGGCGAGCCGCGTGATCTCTGACGAGCACGCCAGCCTCACGACCGTCGTCGTAGGCAAAAATGCCCCTGCAGGACGCATATTGAAGTTGGAACGGAGGGTCCGGGTCTGGCAGGCGCCGGAGCGGAACGATGGCATCGACGTGCGCTGGACCTTGGAAAAGCTGGGCGGGGAAAACGTGACTCACCTGCTGGTGGAAGGGGGCGGCGAGGTGAATGCGGCGTTTTTGCTCGGCGGGTTTGCTCAGCGCATTGCTTTTTTCTATGCGCCGCTTGTGATTGGGGGAAACGATGCTACAAAGGCGGTCGCGGGCATCGGCATTCTCGATGCTGCGAAGGGCCTGCGGCTCACCGACGTAAACTGGAAGCGCCTGGGTGTGGACTTGCTGTTAACCGCGCGCGTCGAAGGCCGCCGCAATTAGCTAATTATGTTTACTGGAATTGTTGAAGAAGCTGCCACCGTGACGCATGTGCAGGAGGGCAAGGAATCGATTGAGTTCGCCGTCGATTCCAAGGTCTGCGCGAAAGCGCTGAAAATCGGCGACAGCCTTGCCGTCAATGGCTGCTGCCTCACGGTCGTCAATCGCAGCGGCCTGGCCAAACGGATCATCCACTTTGACCTGCTGCTGGAAACCTGGAAACGCACAAACCTGCAGTTCATGCACCCGGGATCGCTGGTAAACCTTGAGCGTCCGCTGGCGGCGAATGGCCGGCTGGACGGTCATTTCGTCACCGGCCACATCGACGGCATCGGCAGCATCCTGCGCTGGGAACAATCGGGCAAGGATTGGGTGCTGGAAGTGTTCCCGCCCGAGGAAGTGATGCGCTACCTGGTGCCGAAAGGCTCGGTGGCGGTGGACGGCATCAGCCTGACGGTCGCGGAAGTGCGAAAGAAAAGCTTTGTGGCATGGATCATTCCACACACGCGGGACCACACGGCGATGAGCGCGCGGACAGTCAGCGACGCCGTGAATCTGGAAGCCGATATTCTGGGCAAGTACGTGGAGAAGTTCGTGAAGCCGCGATAGAGCGCGCTCGCCGTTCGCGCGCTAGAGCGTTCACAGCGGCTCGATTGACCGGATGCGAAACGCCGGAAGAATGACTTCGGCGCCCGAACTGTCCTTGAAACGATACGTCTCAGTGGCTTTGTCCAGTTTTGGCCGGCTGGAGGTGGTGATTTCATGGTGGTTGCTGAGCGTGATTTTATAGCGCTGCGCGCAACCCGTGGTGAAGCAAAGGGTCAGGGCGAGGAGGGCGGCCAGCGTCATTCGATTGTTCTCGCGCCGATTGCCATATTTCGCGTGGCGTGGATCTGCGTTGCGTACTTTCATAAGATTCTGGAGCATGGGAAGACGTACGTATTCGTACTTGGACATACTCGTCGATTCGGAATCACTCAAGAAAATCTCCGCCGCTGCGCCATGCTTATTGGCGTTCGGTACGGAAATGCGAGGTAAGTTGCAGATTTCTTGGGGTCGATCCCCGCAGGATTTGGCAGATCCAAAGCTTATTCGCTTTGGGAGCATAGACTTGCTTCCCCATAGGGGTCAGGCCGGCAGCAGTTTTGGCGCGCGCTTGGCCATAAGCCCAAGACGGCCGGTGCGTCGTCGGTCGTCGCTGAGTTTGGTGGTTAGCCGGCAAAGGAAGCAGGATTTTGTCTGGGGCCTGATTTGCTCCAGGATGGCCTATAAACGTTCGTAAGCGTGAGGGGTATCCACATAGCGGCCGGTCAAGCTTTATCGTTAAACATTGGCTATTCCCGACATCCGGGATCCCGCAAAAGCGCCTTATAACTAAAATATGTAATATAATATGTCTATAACTATAGTATAGATTGGTATCCGACAAGCGAATTCGGGCACGTGAAAACTCAGCACGTGTGTCAGAGGGGATTTTTGTGTCAGAACTGTGTCAGGATCAAAGTTGCCATTGAATGACTTCCAGAAACTCCAAGGCTGCCCCGCACCGTCACCCTTCCCCCTTGGATTCTTGGGCACCCCGCCCTTCGGGATGGCAGCCCTTGCTTTCCGGGCGTGGCTATTCTCGGGATTGCTGCGGCCCAGCCATCAATGCGACATGCCATGAGAATTCTGAAGCGGAATATCTTGGCTTTTGAGTCGCTGTGGCTCAGTTTCGTCAGTCGGACCGAATAGGCGACGGAAGGCTGGAGAGCATATGAAAATCACCGATTTGATTTCTGAGTTACAGCAGTTAGCCAAATCCGCTGCAAATGCGAACGTGGTGTTCGAGTGGCATGAATTTGAGGGCAACGGCACTTGTAGCAGCCCCGCGGCCTTGCCGGTGACCGAGTCATCATACGGATCACAGAGCCAAATCGAGTCAATGCGGTCAAAGGTGTGGAGTACGATGCGTAGGGCTGAACCTTTATGCTGAGCATCTGACGGAGTGTGGTGTGGATATTTTCGTCTCGCATGCAGCATCGTCCGTGCGATATGCGGTGCGTTTTAAGGAGCTAATCCTTGAGTGTTCGACAGGCGCTAAGGTGTTTCTGAGTTCAGATTGGGAATCCATTCCTTCCGGTTCGATCTGGCTTGAGCAAATCGAAAGCGCGCTATTGAAATGTCAGCAGTTTTTCGTGCTCATCGTCGAGCCGGCGGATGCAAAGCGCCTTTGGATCAACTACGAGGTCGGTTTCGCGAGAGGCAGACAATTACTCCCGAAGATAATCGTATTCAGCGGCATTCCTCCAACCGCATTCGAGTATCCGCTGAGCGGTATCCACTTACTTTTTCATGGCGACACAAACCGGTGGATGTCGGAATTTCGAGAGATTGGCCTGCGAGTAACTACGGAAATCCAAGGACGCTTTGCAGCCTTGTTCGAGAAAAGGTCCGTGCCATAGTCCGCCTTATTGCGCGTGCAGCGGTTTCGCTCGGTTCTTATGATTAAAGCCACGGAGCGATGCGTGAAGCAATTTCGGATATACCTGAAATCTGAGTTGAGCAAACTCGGGAACCAAGGAAATGGTTGTTGGTTTCTGGGCTGTGTTTCATCCGAGGTCCTCAACTTGTGCGGCGTGCCAGCTAATCTCGACGATCTTGTTGAGGCGTTTCATTCACAGGAACGAGTAAACACGTTTGTAGATTCATTGGCCGACACAAAACTGGAGTTGCTCACCAAGACCTGTGATCAGGAATGGAGGAAGAATGGCATCTATGACGAGCTGAAAAACCATTCAGATTGGAGAGAGGAACGCGTTGCAATCGGCAGCGTTGACGTGCGGCAAGCTGAACCTGAACTACCAATCGCGGCTATTTTTAAGCGCAATGCCTTCCAGCTCACCCGCATTGCTGACGATCCTGAACTCTGGACACACAAACCATATGCGGAGTGGGATTTGAACGCCCCGGTTTTCTTCCCCATATTTCTGGGTAGGTACAAATCAGGCCGCTGGAAGTTATTTGACGGTATTCATCGGGCGATTCACCTTGCCCGACGAGGCGAAGACACGATAACGGTTTACTTTTACAAGGTCTGACCTTTGCAAGGCGCATGTCGCCTTTCGCTTCAAGGATGCTGTCCGAATCAGATTCCCTGTGGGTTAAACTTGCATTTCCCGGGGCTGTTGGTCAGCTTCGATCATGCCATATAGCGTGCCGTTGAGCTTGAGCCATCGGACTGCGCCCAACCGCACTTTGCTTTTTGCTTTCAGACGGGCCGGGGGGCCGTTTTCTTGTGTCAGAGTTGTGTCAGTTCAGACCAATTTTCGCATTTTCCTCAAGGAAAATGGTGCGCTTAGCAGGACTTGAACCTGCACGGGTTGCCCCACTACCACCTCAAAGTAGCGTGTCTGCCAATTCCACCATAAGCGCGAACGACACCAAATTATTCAAGCCTCCACACGTTGCGTGCGCAAGTCAATTTGATAGCACAACGGGCGTGGAGTCGCAAGGTCGGACCTGCGATTTTCTTCGAATTGTGGGTCGCGCGCTTCCTCTCAATCCGTTATTTCACCGCCGCCCAGACTCGATGCGTATCATCGTGATCTTCCAGGCTCTGTAAGAACTCGCCGACTTCCGCCCGCTGTTCTTCGGTCAGGTCCGGGCAGGTTTTCGGGACGTAGCCCAGTTCACTCGTGATCACAGTCCAGCCATTTTGCTTGAGCCACTGTGACACTTCGTGGACGGCATTGCGTTCGGTAATGAAGCGGGCGCCCGCGGCTCCTTCCGGAATGTCGTCGTTGTCGGCAGCCGTTAGGGGTTCGACTTCATTGGCTCCGGCCTCGATAGCGGCAGCTTCGATGTCGCTGGCGGGGTTTGAATGGTAAGCCTCGACCAGGCCGACATGATCGAAGAGAAATTTATTGCTGCCGCCGGCGCCGAGTTGGCCTTTTTTGAAGAGCACGCGGAACTCCGGGGCGGTGCGGTTGGTGTTGTCCGTGAAGACCTCGACAATGACAGGCACCTTGTGCGGCGCATAGCCTTCGAAAACGACGTGCTCCATGACCAACTTTTCCTCACCGAGGCCCGCGCCTTTCCTGATCGCCCGCTCGATGACGTCGCGCGAGACGCTTTCTTTGCGGGCTTTCTCGACCGCGGTGGCCAGGCGCGCATTTAAATTGGGATCAGCGCCGCCCAACTTCGCGGCGACGGCAATCTCTTTGACGATCTTCGCGGTTTTCTGGCCTTTCTTCAGCGAGGCCACCGCGCGTTTGGCATGAAGCCATTGGCGTCCCATGGCCTAAATTAGCGTGAAGTTGCGCGCAAAGGCAATGATTGCCGACGATAGGGATGATTAGGGAGTGACCTCGCTGCCGCAGTCGAGCATCTCGGAGCCATAGAACGGGTTCTTGAGCGGACCTTGTAGTTGCAACCAGGACGAGGTCTGTCCGGGCTTCGGAGCCATCGGGCATTTGTAGATTTTGAGCGATCGGAAGGCGTCGTTCTGCTGGCGCGCGGCTTTCCCGAAGTCCGCAGCGCGCGCGGTGAACGCATAAAATGCTGTGCGCGCGTCTTCGAGGGACTGCGACCGCGGGAGCGTCGAGGCGCTCTGGATCGGCTGAACAAGTCCGTGCCACGGGTGCGTGGCATCGAACGCCTGGGCGAGTTCCGTCGCCGCTGAGGGCAGCTTGCTCGCGGCTTGATTGAAATCGTCGAGGCTGTCTGCGGAGAGACTGGCCGTGACGGCATCAGCGGCGGCGAAGAATGTCTTCGTCGCATTCACTTGCTGTTCGGTTAACTCAACCTTTGGTGCCGCCGCTATCTGCGGCGCTGCGGCCGATGCTGAGGTCGCCACTGTGACGGGGAAGGTGACTTCGCCTTTGCCGCGTGGGCCGTGGTATTCGAGTTTCGCGACCCAGCCGCCGGCCATCTCGGGCCTGATCGAAGCGCGATATTGGCCTGGCGCGCCAGTCGGTTTCACGGCTGCGCTGTTGTGCATCACCATGCCCGGCATGCTCATGTCGAGCGCGAAGCGCACCGTGCCGACATCCACCAGTTCGCCATTCGCGTCGCGGAATTCGATGAGGAAATCATTTCGCGCGAAGACCAATTGGCCTTTCGGATGAATGAATGTGACGGTGAGATCGTTCACGGATTGTGTCGCGAACGGTGTGCCGGAGATAGGTCCGGCCATCGGACCGAACTTCTGCCATGCGAAGTAACCGCCGATGGCGAGGACGGCCAGCGTCAGGAGCGTAAGAGCGTAAGAGCGTCGAGCGTGGGACACGCGATCACGCGCAGGCGCTCGGACGCTCGGACGCTCCAACGCTCCAACGCTCGGACGTAGATCATCACGTGTCTCCTTGGGCAAATGCCGCCGTCGCCAGAGCGCATAGATCGCTGGATAAATCAGCAGTTCGAGGACGCCGGAGGTGATGACGCCGCCAATCATCGGCGCGGCAATGCGTTTCATCACGTCCGCGCCGGATTGGGTTGTGGGCGACCACATGATCGGCAATAGCCCAAACAGGATGGCGCAGATGGTCATGATCTTGGGCCGGATGCGTTGCACTGCGCCTTCGATGACGGCGACATTGAGGTCGCCCATCGTCCTCATTCGGCCTTGCGCTGAGAACTTGTCCCATGCGTGGTCGAGGTAGAGCAGCATGACCACGCCTGTCTCGGCATCGAGTCCAGCCAGGGCAATGAGGCCGACCCACACGGCGATGCTCATGTTGTAGCCGAGCAGGTAAAGAAACCAGAAGGCGCCCACGAGCGAGAACGGCACGGCCAGCAGCACGATGAACGTCTTCGTGACGGACTTCGTGTTCATGTAAATCAGCACGAAGATGATCAGGAGCGTGAACGGCACGACGATCTTGAGGCGCTTCTCGGCTTCCTGGAGATACTGGAACTGTCCCGCCCATTGCATGTAATAACCAGTTGGAAACTGGACCTGCTCGCGAATCCGTTCCGAAGCGGCACGGACGTAGCCGTTTAGATCGTCGGTGTCGATGTCCACGAACACGAAGCCGACAATTTGGCCGTTCTCGGTACGAATGGAGGGCGGGCCGGTTTTGAATTCAATGTCGGCGAGGGCAGCGATGGGGATTTGTGGCGTCGTCGGAGCGTTCATGCCTTGTTCCCCCATACGCTCCGATGCTCCGGCGCTCTCACGCTCCATCCCCATTGGCGCCGCGACCAGCACTCGTTTCAAAGCGTCGAGGTCTTCGCGAAAATCACGGGCGTAGCGGACGTTGATCGGGTAGCGCTCACGCCCCTCGACAGTCGTCGCGATGGTCTTGCCGCCGACGGCTGTTTCAATGATGTCGTTCACATCACCAACGGTCAGGCCGTAGCGCGCTGCCTCTTTGCGTTTTACAGCGAAATCCAGGAAGTAACCGCCTGTGGTGCGCTCCGCGAACGCGCTGCGTGTGTTTGGAAAATTGGCGAGCGCCTTTTCGATCTGCACCGCAACGTTCTCGATGGCGCCGAGGTCCGGGCCGAAGACTTTGATGCCGAGAATAGAGCGAAAGCCAGTGGTCAACATTTCGGTGCGCGTTTGAATAGGCATCCAGAAGATGTTCGCCATGCCCGGGGTTTTGACCTTCTCGTTCATTTCGGCAACGAGCTTTTCCCACGTCATGCCCTGGCGCCATTCCTTCGGCGGCTTGAGCATGACGACGGTCTCGACCATTGAAAGAGGCGCAGGGTCGGTCGCCGTTTCAGCCCAGCCCGCTTTGCCGAAGATGCGCTCGACTTCAGGAAACTCGCGCAGCATCCGGTTCTGCACCTGGAGAACTTTGACCGCCTCATTAATGGAAATGCCGGGAACAGCCGTTGGCATGTAAAGGATGTCTCCCTCGTTTAGCGGCGGCATGAACTCTTTGCCGAGTTCTCTGTACGGAAACACGGTCGCGGCAAGAATCACAAGCGCCAGCAGAATCGTCAGCCAGCGGAACCGCAGGACGAAATGGACGAATGGCTGATACGCCCAAATGAGAAAGCGATTCACCGGGTTTCTCGCCTCGGGCGTGATTTTCCCGCGAATCCACATCAGCATCAGCACAGGAACCAGTGTCACGCCGAGAAACGCCGCGAAGAACATCGCGAATGTTTTTGTGAACGCGAGCGGCCGAAAGAGCCGGCCCTCTTGCGCAGTCAAAGAAAAGACTGGCATGAAGCTCACGGTGATGACCAGAAGCGCGAAGAAGAGCGGACGCCCGACACTCTTGGCCGCGGCGACAATGACCTCGATCCGCTCGCGATTTGTCGGGTCGCGGCCCTTCTCCTCGCGGAAGTGTTCGAGAAATTTGTGCGCGTTCTCGATCATAATGATGGCCGAGTCCACCATCGCGCCGATGGCGATGGCGATGCCGCCCAGCGACATGATATTCGAGGTCAGATCCAGCTCGTACATCGGCAGGAACGAGAGGATAATCGCAATGGGCAGCGTGATGATGGCCACGAGCGCCGAGCGGACATGCCAAAGGAAAACGATGCAGACCAGCGCGACGATGATGCTTTCCTCAATTAGCTTTTCGCGCAGCGTGGCAATGGAGCGTTTGATGAGACCGCTGCGGTCATAAGTGACGACGAGCTCCACTCCCTCCGGGAACGACGATTTGACCTCTTGGATCTTCTTCTTGATGCCATCAATGACGCGCAGCGCGTTTTCGCCGTAGCGCATCACCACGATGCCGCCGACAACTTCGCCCTGGCCATCGAGTTCCGCGATGCCCCGGCGAATATCGGGGCCGAGATGAACATTGCCGACATTCTTCACATAGACCGGGGTTCCGCCGACCACCTTGAGCGGAATGTCTTCGATGTCTTCGATCTTTTTGATGTAACCGCGACCGCGAACGAAGTACTCCGTCGAGCCGACTTCAAAGAGCTTTCCGCCCACGTCAGCATTGGACATGCGAATCTTCGCAACGACATCACTGAGCGGAATGCCGTAGGCGACCAGCTTGTTTGGGTCGAGATCCACCTGGTATTGCTTCACGAAGCCGCCGATCGGCGCCACTTCGGCGACGCCTTCGACGGATTCGAGGGCGTAGCGCAGATTCCAGTCCTGGAATGTGCGCAGGTCCGCGAGACTGTTCTTGCCGCTCTTGTCCACGAGGGCGTATTCGAACACCCAACCAACGCCGGTCGCATCCGGGCCGATGACGGGATTCACGCCTTCGGGCAACATGCCTCGCACAGCACTGAGATATTCGATGACGCGCGAGCGGGCCCAATAAATGTCCGTGCCGTCCTCGAAGATGACGTAAACGAAGGATTTGCCGAACATGGATTCCCCGCGCACAAACTTCACTTTCGGCGCCGCGATGAAGCGCGTGGAAATGGGATACGTGATTTGATCCTCGATCAGGTCGGGCGAGCGGCCTTCCCAATCGGTCGTAATGATCACCTGTACGTCGCTCAAGTCCGGGATGGCATCCAGCGGCGTTCTGGTGAGCGCCCAAATACCGCCAGCGATGCCGAAGATAATCAGGACAATAACGAGGAATGCGTTCCTGGCGCTCGCGCCGATCAAGCGCTCGATCAGTGTCTCCGCGGCCGGTGAGGGCGGCTGGCTGGGCGGGCTTTGGAATGTCGAGTTGCTATCCATTCATCGCCTCCGGGTTACCAACTCTTCAGAGCCCCCTGCACTTTCGCTTCTGCATCGATCAGGAAGTTGCCGCTGGCAACGACGCGCTCTCCTTCTTTCAGCCCTCTACGGACTTCATAAACGTCTCCGTATTTTCTCCCGATCTCGATCAAGCGCGGGTCAAGTCTCCCTCCACCCTTGCTCACGAAGACAACATGTCGTTTCCCTGTGGGCAGGACGGCGCTGAAGGGGATGGTCAGCCCTTCGCCCATGTCGCGCGTCAGTTCGACATCGACAAACATGTCGGGACGCAATTTGAGGTCGGAATTCTCTACATCAATGCGGACGCGAACGACGCGCTTGGCTTCATTGATGAACGGGTCAATGACGCTGATCTTGCCTTTGAACTCGTCGCCCGGATATGCCGACGTGGTTACTCTCAGGGGCAGGTCCTTTTGCAGCAGCGACAACTCTTCCTGATAAAACTCGGCCCAAACCCAGACCGTCGAGAGGTCGGTTACGTCCACCAGGTGATCGCCGGGCATCACCTTCCGGCCCTGGTCAACCTGAACGTTCTGCACGAGGCCGCGAACGGACGAATAGAGAGTGATGTAAACCTGGGCTTTGCGCGTGCGTTCCAACTCCTCAATCTGCTGGTCCGTGAGGTTCCACAATCGCATCCGCACTTTGGCGGACTCGATCAGAGCCGCGATGCTTTCATTGGCACCGTCCGTGCCGGCGCGTTTCGCTTCGTCGCGTGATTTGAGCAGGTCAAAAAACTCGCGCTGCGTCGTTAACAACTCGGGACTGTAGATCGTCACCAACGGCTGGGCTTTCTCGACCAGTTCGCCCTTGGATGCCACGAAGAGCTTTTCGACGTACCCTTCGACGCGTGTAACGAGGTCCCAATGGCGCAGCCTGTCATAGGCGACAACACCGACGCTGCGAACAGTCAATTGCAACGGCTTCTTTTCGACTGCTGCGTAGGTCACTCCGATTTCCTGCTGGCGCTGAAGTGGAACAGTGAATTCGCTTGGCGGCTCGCCGCCTTCCTTCTTCGTGCCTTCCATTTCGGGCATCCCAGGCATGGTTTTTGTGTCGGCTTTCTGCCCGGCGCCGGGTGCGTGAGCGGAATGATCGTGCCCAGCCGGAGGGCCCTTCTTTTTCACCGCCACCAGGTCCATCGAGCAGATGGGGCATTTGTCTTTCGGGTTTTGGGCCTTGACCGAGGGATGCATCGCGCAGGTGTAGTAATCTACATCCGCAGGTTTGCCTCCCCCGCCGCTCTTCTTGCAGGAGATTGTGGAAACCGGAAGCGCCAACGCGAATGCGAAAAGCCAAATGGATGTTCGAGCGGATTTTGGGAATGAGATTTTCATGGAGTGTCTTTCTTTTCCGTGGGAGGCGATTTCGGTTGCTCGTTCAAGTCAGCGCCAACCAGCGCCTCCAATTCGGCCAGCGCAGTCAAATAGGTTGTCACGTGGTGCCAATACATGGACTCGACATCGTAAAACGTTCGCTGAGCGTCGATGAGGTTGAGGAATCCGGTTCTCTCTGTCTCGTAGGCAGATCGCGTCGCCGCGATATTCTGTCGCGCCAAAGGCACAATTTTGTCCCGAAACAGTTGGGTGTGATGGTGAAATGTTTCGACCTTCTTCGTCTGTTCGCGAATCATTCCACGCGTTTCTTTCTGCGCTCCCTCCAGTTCATGTTCAGCACTGAGTTTCATCTGCCGGGCTTCCTCAATCGCCGCCTTGTATTTGCGATAGTTTACCCACGGGAATTTGAAGAAGATTCCGGTGTCGTATTCCTGAATGCCGCTGCGGCCGTTGAACTGCCGTGCTTCGACACGAATCTCTGGATCGGGAATCCAATCGCGCCGCGCAAGCTTATAGCGGGCATCAGCGGCTTCGATCTTCTTCTGCGCCATCAGCAATTCGGGTCGTCGTTCCAGGGCCAGGGCTTCGAAGCGTTCTTCGTTCAAATCCAGGGTAAAAAATGCGGAAGTTGGCGGGCGCCCGAGAGGAGTGCGAGCCGGACGATTCATCAGGACGTTCAACTGCGATTCTGCGTCCGAGATGTCGCGCAGGACATCGAATCTCGACTCCTGTAGTTTCGCGAGGTCCGTTTCGGCAATGAGCACGTCCGACTGCGGCGCTGTGCCCGATTCGTATTTGGCGCGGCTGACGGTGACGAACTGCTTCAGCAGCTCGATGTTTCTGTCGTTGATGCCAAGCTGCTCCCAGGCATTCGCAAGGTTGTAGTAGGCGGTGCGTGCCTTCGCCATCACATCCAGCTCGCGCCGGCGGAATTCTTCAAACGCGGCGATGGCCTCGGCAAACGCCGACTTCCCGCGCAGCCGGTTCTTGCCCGTGACGGGGATTTCCTGCGCTATCATCCATTCGTTGTCTGTGAACGCGTCGAAGCGAGTCGTGCCAAACCGCTCCACGTCCACGCCGACCATCGGATCTTCCCAGGCGCGCGCCTGCGGAATGCGCTCCTTCATGGCTTGCCAATTGGCGCGCGCTGATTTGAGCGCCGGGTTTTGCGCGAGGACCTCGGTGATGACGCTATCCAGCGTCAGCAGGTTAGTTTCGGCGGCACCAGCGGCTGCTGCAAGAGCGCTGGCGGCGGCGACTGCAATTAAAAATATTTTCTGTGTCATTACACGACGTACGTTTATTCGTTAAAGCCCAACAACTTCGTAAGGCGATGAACCCTTGGAGGTTCACGTTGAAGAACGGATATGTGGCGACAGGCGCCCGGTCAGGGCACACGTCGGGCGTAGAAACAGAAAATCAGATCAGGTAACTGCAGTGCCGGTCGTAAAGAGGAACAGTCGAGGAGCCCGAACCGGCGCCAGCCAAAGAAAAGGAAATGAGAAAGCACTGAGACGGGGCCGCAATCGTAACCGGAGCCAACACCGCGGCCGCGAGTTGAATGCGAGATTCGGTCTGAGACGAGACCGGAGGCGCAACCGGGGCAGGCGCCGAATTGCCGGAGCAGCAACCAATCTGCGCGCACGAACACCGAACGCAGCACGCGTCGGGCTCCCGCGCGGCGTGAGCGACCATCGCGAACTGGCCGGCGAAGAACACCAAGGCCATCAGATATGTCCAAACGAATTTCACTATCTGCAAACGAGCACCCGAAATTAGACGCCCTAACCCTCTAATCCTTCAACGGCATTGGTTTGTCAAATCTTTAGTGCGAGCGGCCAGCCGACAAAAACGCTTCTGAATTCGCGGCAGCGTCGTGGAGTGCGCCTGTCCTCTGGCGCTTTTTCAAAACTGAGATGCGGCCGTCATACTCTTGCGCCAGTTGTCCTCCTAGGGCGCGCTCAAGAACTCAAGCAAATCACTCATCTGTTCCAGCGACAATCCTTGCTCCAACCCCTCGGGCATCAGCGATTTTCCCAAGGGGGTCAGTCTGCGGACTTGCGCACGAATGAGCGTGGTCTCGACTCCGCCGCCCGCGGTCAGAGTGACACTACCGGGCGCGTCTCTCACCAGCAGTCCCGAAACTGTGTCGCCCTCGACGGTTTCCACCAGATAGTTCTGGAAGTTCGGCGCTGCCTCGCGATCCGGATCGATGATGTTCACCAGCAGCTTCTCCTTACCCGAAGCTTTCATCGTGGCGATGTCCGGACCCACAGCGAACCCTTCGGTCCCGGCCCGATGACAAGAGGCGCAGCGCTCCCGGTAAATCGCGGCCCCGCGTTTCGGATCGCCGGCGAGGCGCGTCGCAGGCATCAACCGCTCTACCACTGCCTCGCGTTCACGCTTTCCGGTGACGCTGAACAGTGTGCGCGCGAGTTGATAGACCGGCGGCTCGGGATGGTTGATGAGGAATTGCATCTGTTGGGGTGTCAAATAACTTTTGTCCAGCGCTTCGTTTGCAATCGCGTTCAGCACCGCGGAGGCCCATTCGCCACGCGAGAGCAGAAGCGTCATCGCTTCGAGGCGCGTGTCCGGTCCGAGCCTGTTCCAGATGGGGAGCAGCATCCCCGGCACATCGCGATTCCTGAATCGCCCCAGCGCCCGCACCGCCGCAGCTCGAATGTCAGGCAAAGGCGCGGTGAGCGCGTTCGACAGCGCCGGTTTGGCGAGATCAAAATCGATGTGCGCAAGATACGCGACAGCATCCTTGCGCACAGTGATCGCCGCGGAATCTGAGTCGGCCGCTTGTAACGCGCGTTTGGCGAGGTGTTCGGCTGTGCGACGGTCAGTAAACGCAGCGAAAGTTTTGCCCGACCTATGCAGACCGGCCGCGAGAGTGTTAGCGATGGCAAATGGATTATCAGCGGTCCCAGTCAGGTATTGCAAGACGACCCGCACCGCTCCGGTTTGGCCTTGAGCTCCAATCAGCATGGCCAAATCGGGCAGCAATTCGGGGCGATGCGGCGCAACGAGGCGGAATACCTCGGCTGCCGTGGCCAAGCGCGTGGCGTCCGAGGTGTCGAGAGAACTTGATAAGGCAGCCCGCGCCCAACGGTCATCGGCATGATCGCGAAACATTGCAGCGAGGACCGCGGGATCCGCGTCAAAAGCGCCGAGGGTGAATGCCAGTTGATAACGCACCTGCGCATTGGCGTCGCCCCTCATCTGCAAGACTTTGGCCGCGAGCGCCGGCTGGCTTTTCAGCATCGGCTCGCTGAGTCGAAGTGCGTGCTGGCGAACCTCCGGGGGCGCATCGTCCAAAGCGGACATCAGGTCCGCCGGGGTGAGCGCGCCCAACCCGTTCAATGCGTAAAGCGCGTGCAGACGGCCTTCGCTCGGTTTAGCGCCGCGCATGACCGCGCGCAACGCTGTGACCGCGCTGCGGTCCCGCCTTTCGTAGAGAAGCCGCGCGGCGGTGTCACGGCGCCAACCGTTCGGGTGCGTTAATGTCGCAGCCAATTGCTCCGTCGTTGCCGAACTCAGGCGCGCCGGCCTTCCGCGCTGAAAGTTCGCGGGCACGATGCGGTAAATGCGTCCGCGGTCATTGCCGCTGTTCAGGTCAAGGTGTTTCTTGATCCCCGGCGGGAGCGACCATGGGTGTTCGATGACCTCGCGATACATATCGGCGAGGTAGAGGCAACCGTCGGGGCCGTTGGCGAACTGCACAGGCCGAAACCAATTGTCTTTCGAAGCAAGGAATTCGGTCTTCTGCTCGTCGGGTGCGCGTTCGGCCTGCAGCTCGACTCCGCTCTGACGCAGCTTCTTGCGATGCACGAGGTTGCTGCCGCAATCGCCAATAAAGGCATCCCCCACGTACTCGGGGCCGTAGGCGTCACCGCGGTAGATTGTCACGCCCGTCGCGCTGGTGAAATACCCGGAAGGCCGCCCGCCGCCTTCAATGGGCCCGGGCACTTTACCCGCGACACGCCACTGCGTGCGGATCACGCGCCAGGGTTCGTCCGGGCTGATGCGATAGACTGGCGCCGCGCCGCCATCAACCGCGATATCCACCAGGGCGCGCGGCAGCGAGTAAACGTGATTCCGTTCCGCATAGCGCTCTTCATACATCACCGCCTGGATGTGGCTGCTGTTGCTGCAGACGAATTTGCGGCCGTGGTTGTCGAAGCTCAAGCCATGCTGGCTCCCGCCGGATTCGGCGCGGAAGTCGAGGGTGCGCGGATCAAATGAAAAATCGCGGCCGCGCAGGTTCACCGCGGGGGCGTCCGGCGCGTCGGGTCGGGTAATGGAGCCGCCATTGGGCCCGGTCGCGCCGTGGATTCGGTTGTCGAGGCTCCAGTTAAAGCTGTTGGGCAGCGCCTGCACGTTCAGGCGTTCCGTGCCTTTGCCGAACCCGGTGAACACGACGCGGCGCTCATCCGCCTGGCCGTCGCCATCCGTATCTTTCAGGAAGAGGATGTCGGGCGACGCAGCAACGAAGACGCCACCGCCGTACGCAATGACGGCTGTTGGCCACGCCAGCTCTTCGGCAAAAACCGTGCTTATATCGAACCGCCCGTCATTGTCGCTGTCCTCCAACACCCGAATGCGCCCGAGGCGTTCGTCGCGGCGTTCGGAGTAATCGCGCATCTCGACGACGAACAAGCGCCCATCCTCGTCGAAGCACAGGGCCACCGGATCAAGCACCTGCGGTTCAGCGGCGGCGAGTTCGAGGCGAAAGCCGGGCCTGATTTGGAACGTTCCCAGTGCCTTATCAGGCTCGACCGGCGGTATTCTGGGCAGATCGGTCGCGGCCGCTTCGGGCTCCGCGCCAGATGCCGACACCGCAAATAGAATGGCTATAAGCCCAGAGAAAGGACGCATCGAAACGAATTTACGAACTTCAGGAGACAAAGGCGAAACTCGTTTTGTGAAATCACTGCACCGGACTAATATGGTGGGGTGAAGTGGTCTTAAGGTGTTCGCGTTCGGCCTGGAGGCATCCTCTCCCACACGGCGCGCCCGCATTCGAGGGGGTTGATGACGACGGAGCCCACAAAAGGCTCCGTTGAATCGTAAAATCGTTGAACCGTTGAATCGGGTGGAGCCGCGGCAGGAGGTGTTAAAGGGTTAAAGGGTTGAAGGGGGCGGATTAAGCGTTGAATGCGTTGAATCGTTGAATCGTTGAACCGTCGAATCGGGCGGCGACGGGAGTTGATTGGCCGTCGGAAAATCGAACGACTCGGGCTTGGGTTGTTGTAAGTCGTTGGTAATCAAGGGGCCAGCAGGTTCGCTTTCCGTGAATCGTTCGGTTTTGTTCGGTTTTTCGGAGGCCGGTTGAACCACAGAGCTCACAGAGCGCACGGAGGTCTGAGTTCGGGAGGGAGTGCCCATGAGGATCGCGCGGAGGCGGAAGTATTCGCGGCGGCTCTCGCGCAGGATGGCAAAGGCGTCGCGCAGGCTGTAGTGATCGAGGGTGAACTGGTTGATGCGATGTTTGCAATCCTTCATGAAACAGGCCAGGTCGGTGAGTTGGTCTTCGATGCGCTCGCCCCATTCGGCTTCGGTCTCTTCCCATTTTAGGCGGCGGAGGCGGGCGATGTCGTCGGCGCGTTCGTCCTCCCAGTGGTGAAGGGTGGATTTGGCGACGCCGAGTTGCTCGGAAATTTGGCCGAAGCTTTGGCCGGCGGCGCGGAGTTCTACAAATTTGTCTTTGGTTTCGTTGTTATGCATATACGGTCAGTTATTTCACCGCAGAGCACGCGGGAGGACGCAGAGTTGAAAAGGCTGTAAACACGAGGTGTTTTGCGTCTCACCCGGTCTGCTGCGGTGTGAATTTTCTCGTGTTCACGCGGGAAAGATAGGCGAGGGGTGTGACAACGGTATGTCAGCAGCGATTTTAGAAAATTTCGAGGGTTTGGAGGGAGTTGGCATGGAAGTTGAAAAGAAGGAGGGGGTGGAGAGGCATAGTGTGTTATGGCGTTTTGGTGGCGGGTCAGCGTAGCCGAGGATCAACCCCTCGTCGGGCTGCGAGCTTGCGTTTATGAGCCGAATCTGCGATGCAGAGTGCATCCATGAGCAGTGGCGTTCTCATCAAGGAATTACCCGATCACGAACGGCCGCGGGAAAAACTCGCCGCGCGGGGCGCTGAGGCGCTCGGAAACCAGGAATTGATCGCCATTCTTCTTCGCACCGGGACTAAAGGCTCTTCGGCCATTCACGTCGCGCAGGAACTGCTCGCGCGTTTCAAAACCCTTGAGAACCTCGCCCGGGCTTCCCTCGAAGAATTGAGTGAGATTAGAGGCATGGGCCGCGACAAGGCCATCGCGCTCAAAAGCGCTTTTACGCTGGCCCGGCGCATGGCCCATGAATTGCGGAATGAAAGTCCATTGTTGGATACGCCGGAGCGCATTGCCGATTTGCTGCGGGAAGAAGTTCGACTGGACAGCGTCGAGCGTTTCCACGTCATACTGCTGAATACGCGACGCCGCTTAATCCGCGTGGAGAACCTTTCGCATGGGACCCTGGACAGTTTGCTCGTTCACCCGCGGGAAGTGTTTCGTTCGGCGATCGCGGCGAATGCCTCGGCGCTTGTTTTGGCGCACAATCATCCGAGCGGCGATCCGACACCGTCCGATTCGGACATCAAAGTGACGCGCGACCTGATTCGCGCGGGGCAACTGCTGAAAATCGAGGTGCTCGATCATATCATCATCGGCCGCGCGTCGCAGGAGCGGTCGAAGGACTTCGTTTCACTGCGCGAGCTCGGTTATTTTTATACATGATCCACTCGACGGCCGTGATTCACCCGCGCGCTCAAGTGGATTCATCCACGCGGGTCGGTCCGTACGCGGTGATCGACGCGGACGTGATTGTGGGGCCGCAATGTGAAATCGGTCCGCATGTCCACTTGACGGGGCTGACCAGAATTGGCGCGCGCAACCGTTTTCACGCTGGTTGCGTCATCGGGGACGCCCCGCAAGACCTGAAATATCAGGGGGAGCCGACGGGGCTTCGAATCGGCGACGATAACGTTTTTCGAGAGCACGTGACGGTGCATCGTTCCAGCAAAGCCGGCGAAGAGACGGTGGTAGGCAACTCCAACTTCCTCATGGCCGGCAGTCACGTCGGGCACAATGTCATGCTGGGCAACTACGTGATCCTCGCCAACGGCGCCCTTTTAGGTGGATATGTGTCAGTGCAGGACCGCGCGGTGATCTCGGGAACTTGCCTGGTGCACCAATTCACGCGGATCGGAACGTTGGCCATGATGCAAGGCGGTTCGGGTGTCAGCAAAGACCTGCCGCCTTTTACAATCGCTCGTGGCAACAACCGCATCTGCGGCTTGAATATAATTGGCTTGCGCCGTGCCGGCATTGCCCCGGAAATCCGTCTTGAACTGAGGAAGCTGTATCTCCATCTCTTTCGCAGCGGCAAGAAGCTGCGCGCGGCCGTGGAAGAAGCGCGTGAATGGTGCAGCAGCCCCTTGTCGATCCAATTGCTTGACTTCGTCGCAGCGGCAAAACGCGGTGTCTGCCGTGATGTCAGCAGCCGCGACGATCTGGACGATCCTGACGATCCTGAGGCTGGCATTGACTAACGCAATCCGCATCGATTAAAACAACCCATTATGCCTCCCAAAACCATCGAAAAACCTGTCGAGAAAGGGCCTGCCGAAAGACCGCCAAACCTCGCGCGCAACCGCGAATTGGAGGCCGCCATTTCCAGCATCACTAAAACCTACGGTGAAGGCAGCATCATGCGCCTCGGCGATGCGCGAGCCCTCCGCCAAATTGAAGTCATCCCCACCGGCGCTCTCGCGGTCGATCTGGCGCTGGGCGTCGGCGGCTTGCCGCGTGGACGGGTGGTCGAAATTTTCGGGCCGGAATCTTCCGGCAAAACGACGTTGATGCTTCACGTGATCGCCAACGCGCAAAAGGCGGGAGGGCTGGCTGCATTCATTGACGCCGAACATGCTCTCGACCCGGCCTACGCGAAAAAGCTCGGGGTTAATCTCGACGACCTGCTCGTTTCGCAACCGGACAGCGGTGAAGAAGCGTTGTCAATCTGCGAAACCCTGGCCCGCTCCAATGCTCTCGATGTGATTGTCATCGATTCGGTCGCGGCCCTGGTTCCGAAATCCGAACTCGAAGGCGAGATGGGCATGGCCACGATGGGCATGCAGGCGCGCCTCATGAGCCAGGCCTTGCGCAAGCTCACCTCCATCCTGGCGAAAGCCAAGACGACCTGCATTTTCACGAATCAACTCCGGGAAAAAGTTGGCGTGATGTTCGGCAATCCGGAGACGACGCCAGGCGGCAAGGCGCTCAAATTCTACGCCAGCATCCGCCTTGATATCCGGCGCAAGGAAACGATCAAAGACACGGCTGGCAATGCCATTGGCAACCAGGTCAAGGTCAAAATTGTCAAGAACAAAGTCGCTCCGCCGTTCGCGGAGGCCGAGTTCGAAATCCTGTACAACCACGGCATCAACAAGGAAGGCAGCATCCTCGATGTAGGCGTGCAGCACGGGGTCATCGAGAAGAAAGGCGCCTGGCTGCAGTTCAACGGCGAACTGATCGGACAGGGCAAGGAGGCGGCCCGGGAGGCGCTGGCAGAAAAGCCGGAATTGGCGAAGAAAATAGTCGATGCGATTATGGCGAAACGCGCCGTTCCGGTCGAAAGCGGCAACGGCAAAGCCAGCCGGTAAAAGCTACCTTCGAAGCTACGCCGCGACCGCCGTCGCGTGGCCTTTGCCTTTCATCAAACGGCTGCGCAGAACGTAGGTCAGCGCCTTGACGCTCAGTTCGATAAACATAAAAGGCTTGGCGATCAGGTCCGTGCCGCCGCTGAGGCTCGAACGCGCGCGGCTCTTGAAATCTGTCAGGCTCGTCACGAATATAATGGGCGTGTTCTTGCACGTCGGCAGCGCTCGGATTTTTGTGCAGAGCTCGAACCCGTCCATCCCCGGCATCTGCACGTCGAGAAAGATGAGATCATAAAAGTTTTCGCCCGCCAGATTCAGCGCGACCTGCGGCTCCTCGACGCTGATCGATTTCAGGTTTGCTTTCTCCAGCGCATACGTGACAGCACGGCGCGAGAGAATCTCATCGTCCACCACGAGGATATTGACCGGGGTGCCGCTGAGCAGGTCAGCGCCGCTTCCCCGCGTGATCAACTCCCCGACAAAATCGATCGAGTGTGCCACTGTCCGCAAGGTTGAGGCATTGATGTTTTTGGGTTTCTCGAACAATTCCTTGAGCAACACTTCAAGCGCCGCCGCCATCTGCGAAATGTCATGCAGGCCAGCGAGCCCGGCGCTGCCCGTCAGCGCATGGATCTTCCGATACAGCTCCAGCACCAGCGGCAGTCGCGCGGAATCGTCGGCAGCCTTGGTAAAGTCCTGCATCCCCCTGCGAAGCTGTGCCAGCGTGTCCGGAGCCGTATTGAGGAAGGTTTGCAGGAGATCGGCCTGAAACTTCAAATCCCCCTCATCCTGCGGTGGCGGCAGCTGGACAAGATTCGACACCGGCGTGTTGCGTGACCCCGTTCCATGAAAAGGCTCCTCGACTTCGCCCGGGACCACGCCTCGTTCGACGGCGGGATCGTTTTCCGCAGGTGGCGAGGGTGGCGTGGGCGCGGCTGCCGCCACCGGAGGCATGGACGAATAGGAAAGAGCGTTCTGAATCGCCTCGATGATCTGCCGGGGGGTCAGAGTTGCCTTGTTGAACACCTGCGTCGCCCCGGCCTGGAACGATTCATGGATCATGTTCGGCACGTAGGCGTTTGTGAAGACGATGACGGGCGTCTGCGCAAATTTCCCCTGGGCGCGGATCTTCTTGAGGATCTCGACGCCGTTCATTTTGGGCAGCATCAAATCGAGCAGCACCGCATCCGGCTTGAACTCGTGAATGCGATAGAAGCCGCTCTGCCCGTCCGGCGCGATCTCGACTTCATAGCCTTCCTTCTCGAGGCGCGTCTGGTAGATATGCGCTACGATCGGGTCATCTTCGACGATAAGTATCTTTTTCATGTCAGTGTTGGGCTAAGCGGCGGAAAGAAGTGTGGAATGATCCTGGATAAATCGTTGGATCCGTTCGAATTCCCGGGCAATCGTCTCCAGCAGCGCGGGACCCTCGCTCAGCTTGCCCTCGCCCGCCAGTTGCTCGAGCCGGCGCAGCGGCGGCACAATCGTGACCATTCCACAGGTCGAGCTCGCGCCAGCGCAGCTATGAGCGACTCGGTTGACCTGCGTCGCGTCACCTCGTTTGACCGCCTCGCGCAGTTGTTCAATTTGTTGCGTCGTCTGTTTCACATACAATCCAACCAATTCGTGCAGGCCATCGGCCATGTCTCCCGAAAATTCAATCAGCCGCTCCAAATCCACCGGGGGCTCGTCTCCGGAAACCTTCGTCACAGCCACGGCAGGTTTGGTCATTGTGTCGGCTTTTGGCCCGCTATCGCTCACCAGTTCCGCGCCAATTCTCTCAATGGCTGCCTGTAATCCTTCCGGGCGCACCGGCTTGGGCAAATAATCGTCCATGCCCGCTGCCACGCATTTCTCCCGATCGCCGTGCATCGCATTTGCCGTCATCGCGACGATCATGATTCGCCGGTGGAAATTCCCCGGCGCTGAGGCATCCTTTTGCCGCAGCCGGATCCGGCGCGTGGCCTCAAGTCCATCCAGTTCCGGCATTTGCACATCCATGAAAATCACGTCATACGGCTGCCTTTCCAGGGCGCCGATAACTTCGAGGCCATTATTTGCTATATCGGCATTATAGCCCATTTGGTGAAGCAGCCGGGATGCTACCTTCTGATTGATGACATTGTCGTCGGCCAACAGCACTTTTAGCGGCAACCGCGTGGCCAACGATGCGTCCAGCTTCCTGGCCGGGCTCGTCTTGGGCGTGGGCGGCTTCGTCCCGGAGGCAGTCTGCAGAAAAGCCCCCTGCAACTGCGCCGGCTTTACGGGCTTGCTCACGCAGCTCGTGTTGGATTCAAACTCTGATTTGCACCCGACCGAACTCAGCACCACCACGTGTGCCGATTTTGTATTCGGCAACTGCCGCAATTCACTTAACAGCGACGCCGCTTCCCCATTCGGCAACTGCTGGTCCAGCAATACCACGTCCACCGAATCGGAACGGCACTGCGTCAATGCCTCCACCCCATTGGCGGCTTCTCGCGGCTGCATCCCCCATTTGTTCGTCAGCCGGCCCAAAAGGTGGCGGTGCAACGGATTATCCTCGATGATCACCACTTTCAATCCTGCCAATTCGGGCCGCGCATCGAACAGGCTCGACTGCACGGGGGTGGACTGCAGGGGCAGAACAAAATGAAACGTGGACCCCTGGCCAGACACGCTTTCGACCCACATTCGCCCATGCATCAGCTCGACCAAACCTTTGCTGATCGCCAGGCCCAGGCCCGTCCCGCCGTACTGCCGCTCCACAGAGCCGTCGGCTTGTGAAAAGCTCTGGAACAAGCGGTGCAATTTCTCCGGCCGTATTCCGATTCCGGTGTCCCGGACAGACAGGTGCACTTCCCACCAGGGCGCCGTCATTTCCACAGTATTGGAGAGAAGCGGAGGGCGGTTTGGCGGTGGATGGGCCAGCGGCTGCGACTGGACATTGACGAACACATCTCCCTCCGACGTGAATTTGATGGCGTTGCCGATGAGATTCACCAGGATTTGCCGCAGCCGCGTCGCGTCGCCAATGACCTGGACGGGATTGCGTTCGTCCATCTCGTACCAGAGATCGAGCCGCTTTTCCGCAGCCTTCGACGCCAGCAAATCCAGTGACGCCTCGATGCAGAGCCGCACATCAAACGGGCGCTGTTCCAGTTCGAGCTTGCCGGATTCGATCTTCGAGAAATTCAGGATGTCATTGATAATCGTCAGCAGTGATTCGCCGCTGGCGCGAATGGTCTCGACGAAGTCGCGTTGCTCGGGCTGCAATTCGGTTTGCAGCAACAGCCCCGTCATCGCAATGACCCCGTTCATGGGCGTGCGAATCTCGTGGCTCATGTTGGCGAGGAATTCGGCCTTGGCCCGCGCCGTCACTTCTGCGGCGGCTCGCGCCTTCTCCAGGTCCCGGTTGGCGCGGGTTAGTTCGTTCTGCAACCGCCTGGTCTTGAGGATAGAGCGCACTCGGGCGCGCAGTTCCACGGGCTCGAACGGCTTGGTCACGTAATCCACGACGCCCAGGTCAAAACTGCGCAGCTTGTCCTCTGTGCTGTTCCAAGCCGTAATGACCACCACCGGGATATCCCTCGCCGCCGAATCGCCCTTGAGCACCTCGAGCAATTTCAGCCCGTTGAGGCCTGGCAGCCCAAGGTCCAACAGGATCAGGTCATAATTGGTTCGAGCGAGGGCTTCGGTCGCTGTACGGCCGTCGGCCACCCCGGTAACGCATAGGCCGTCCTCCCGAAGCGCCGGAGAAAGGATTTCGACCACCTCCAGATCATCTTCGATCAAGAGCACCTGAGCGGCTCCCCCCGAGGTTGTGCCTGGGGCAATGGCCACCCCCCGGCCCTCGGAGGACTCCGGTTCCGACGCGTCATTTTTGTAGTTCGGCAACAAGTGCGGTTTCCACCCGGTGGAACTCACGACTCGTTTCCAGCAATAAATCTGCCGTTTCCGTCCAATCCCCCGCCTTGGCCCGCCGTTCCGTCTGTGCGCATAGTTCGGCCAGCCGTTTGGCCCCCAAATGGCCCGCGCTGCCCTTTAAGCTGTGCGCCATTGCCGCCAGAGAGGCAAAATCTTTCCCCTCATGGGCAGTTTTCATCCGGGCGAGGCGGGGACGCGCGTCCCGGAAAAACAATTCCACCAATTCCCGAACGGGTTCGGGCTGCCCCGGCTCGTGCAGTTCCCGCAAGCCTGAAAGTATCGTAGCATCGATTGGGGGCGCCAACCCAGCGTCCGAGGGAGCCTTAAGTTTCAGCAATGCACGCTGCAAAACGCCTTCGAGCGACTCCAACTGCACCGGCTTGGTCAGGTAATCGTTCATGCCCGCGGCCAGGCAACGTTCGCGATCATTGGGCAGCGCATTGGCGGTCAAAGCGATAATGTACGGCGCCGACTTGTACGCCAGGGTGCCGCCCAGGCGCAATTGACGCGTTACTTCGTAGCCGTCGATTTCAGGCATCTGGCAGTCGAGGAGAATGACCTGGTATGCTGCCCGCTTCATCGCAGCGATCACCTCCGTCCCATTGGACACTGCGTCGGCGCAATAGCCCAGCTTGCGCAGTTGCCGGACGATCACGCGCTGGTTGACCACGTTGTCTTCCGCGACCAGCAATCGAAGCCATCGATTCCCGGGTTCGACCTGCGAGGAATCACCGCCGTTGGTGATCGTGCTTCCGACCGGCGGCTCCTCCCAAGTGCTCATCATATCGGAAAGGATCTCAATCAGCCTGGATTGCCGCACCGGTTTGACCAGGCAAGCCGCAATGCCGGCCTCCTGCATGACAGACGTGCTGAGACGTTTGCCGAGAGGCGCGATGATAACCAGGCGGGTGTGCGCGATCGGGAGAACGGCCTTGATTCTGCCCACCAGAGCCAGCCCCTCCATACCGGCATCCTCGCTGCTCAGAACACCTATGTCATAAGCTTTGCCGGCCGCCGCCGCCGTTTCCAGGTGCGCCAGGCAATCCGCGGCCGGAATCGCCGCGACGTGCCCCAACTTCACCGCCCCGAGTTGATGGACAAGCATCTCACGCGCGTGTTCCTGGTCGTCAGCAATCAGGACCCTAAGGTGACTAAGGTCGTTCTTCGTGAAAAACTCGGTCTCCGCATCGGGCTGGCGGGCCAATGGCAGTTCAAACCAAAAGGTCGAGCCTCGTCCGACCGTGCTTTCACAGCCGATTCGCCCTCCCATCATCTCCATCAACTGCTTGCAGATCGAGAGCCCCAGGCCCGTGCCCCCAAACTTGCGCGTGGTCGAACTGTCCGCCTGGGTAAAGGGAGCAAAGATGTTTCCACTGACCTTTGGATCGATCCCCATTCCGGTATCGGACACGGCGATGCGGATATTCGCAGCGTTCGCGACTGCCTCGCCTGCTTTCGATACTCGCACGGTCACTTGGCCGCGTTGAGTGAATTTCACTGCGTTGCTCAGCAAATTGGCCAGCACTTGCCGAATCCGACCCGAGTCACCTCGCAGTTTCGTCGGTACATCGGCCTCGAGCCAGCAGCCCAGTTCAATTTCCTTTTTCCAGGCGGTTTCGCCCAGCAGTTCGACGCTGCTTTCCACGGCTTCCCGCAGATCGAAATCCACCATTTCCAGGGTCAGCTTGCCCGCCTCTATTTTCGAAAAGTCCAAAATATCGCTGACAATCCCGAGTAACGTGTTGGTGCCGTCCCGCAGCGTCTCGACGAACTCCCTTTGTTCCTGCGTCAACGGCGTGCCCAACAGCAGGCCGGTCATTCCCACTATGGCTTGCATCGGCGTGCGAATCTCGTGGCTCATGTTGGCGAGGAAGGTCGATTTTGCCCGGGCCGATTCCAGTGCCGCGTCGCGCGCCTGTTCCAGCTCCCTTTCCATTAGCTTGCGTTGCGTTACATCCCAAAATATCCCCTGGATGCCGATCACGCGTCCCTGAGCGTCGTAGAGAGGCGTTTTGATCACGTGGACGAACAGGTTGTCGCCGTTCGGCGTCACGTGCGCTTCCACTGTGTCCAGATTCTGCAGGGTCTCCATGACGCGCACGTCATCCCGCAAATATTTATTTGCCAGCTCTGGCGGAAAAAAGTCGAAGTCCGTCTTGCCGACGATCTCGGCCAGCGGCCGCCCGATCCATTGACAGAACTTGCGGTTGGCGAACGTGAAGCGTCCCTGGGCGTCTTTGCGCAGAATGTTCTGGGGCAGCGTTTCCACCAGCGTTTGGTAAAACGCCTCTGAATCCCGCAACTGGCTTTCCGTGCGGTTGTGCTTCTCGATGAGGCGGGCGAGATCGCTGGCATGCCGCTGCTCCGCCAGCCTATGTCCGAGGTGAGCCATGATTTGCCGCGCGAGCAACTCAAGCCCTCGCAACTGCTGGGGCGAAAACCGCCGGCGTCTTCGCTCCAGAACCGCCAGCGTTCCCAATATGTAACCCTCGTTCGACAGCAGCGGCGCCGCCGCATACGAGCGTGCTCCGACTTCGTCGCGCCAGAAACGCGGCGTGCTCTCCGGCAGTTCCTCAATCATGACCGGACCCTCTGCGCCGCCCTCCGCCTCAAGGACCGCCCGGGCGCACAGCGACAACTCGCGCGCCACCTCCCGGACCTCGATCCCGACGCGCGCCTTGAACCATTGCCTCTGCGCGTCAATAAAACCAATGTAAGCCATGGGCGCGTCGCATAGGGTCGCGGCCAACGAGGCCAGTTCGTCGAGCACGGGCTCGGGATCGCTGTCAAGAATCTCCGAGGCTCGCAATGCGGCGAGTCGGCCCGATTCCCGCGACGCAAGATTTAATGCTTCGCTGCTCAAGCGCTTGTGCTGTTAGCTGCTTTTACCATGACCGAGCGGCACCTTCAAAGGGCAATTAGGGGCAAATCCGAAAACCGAATTCCGAAGCTCGGAGAGACGGGTCTCGGGTTTCGTGCTTCTTTCGGAGTTCGGCTTAGGGTTTCAGATTTTGACACCCTGCCACGGCGAGGAAGCAAAATTTCTGTTTTCAAACGTCGCAAGGACGCTATTCTGCGGCCGTTGAGCATGGCAAATTCGAAAACCGAATTCCAAAGCCCGAAGCGCCCATTTCGGATTGCCCATTTCGGATTTCGGATTTGCTGGGGATTTCCGGTATGACGCTGGGACGCGACATCACATTGATGATTGTCTGCTATTGCTTCGGCTGTTTTACCTCCGGGTATTACTGGGTGCGGTGGCGCACCGGGCAGGACATTCGCGACCATGGCAGCGGGACCGTGGGCGCGCGCAACGTGGGGCGGTTGCTTGGGCCGTTCAGCTTTTTCGCGACGCTGCTGATGGATTTCACGAAGGGGGCGCTGGCGGTCTGGCTGGCCATGAAAATCAATGCGAGCCCCGAGGGGACGGTCGCGGCGATCGTCGCGGCGGTGGTGGGCCACACGTGGCCGGCTCAACTGCGGTTCCAGGGCGGCAAGGGAGTCGCAACGTCGTTGGGAGCAATCCTGGCTTTCGATCCGCTACTGGCTTTGCTATTGGTGATTGTGTTCCTGCCCTGTTTCGCGCTGCTGCGCAATTTTACGCTTGGCGGCCTGCTGGCGTTTGCGCTCGCGCCGCTGCTGGCCTTTTTCGTCGGGCTGGGAAATGTGAGCGTAGCGGCGCTCTCGCTGGTGGCGGGAGTGATCCTGATTGCGCACCGCAAAAATATTCGGGAAGAGATTTCTGGAATTCTTGCGCCCCGCCCGTTAAAAGAGAACTCAATGCACAAAAACAAGGGTTCCGGCTCATGAGCGCCACAGCCTCGTTAACGTTCAAAATCGCGACGGAAGCGGCGGAGTTCGAGGCGATTCACCGGCTGAACTACAAGACCTTCGTCGAGGAAATCCCGCAGCACACCAACAACCCCGACGAACGCCTGGTGGACAAGTTTCACGGCGAGAATACCTACGCGATCTGCCTGGCCGGCGAACGCGTCGTTGGAATGGTCGCCGGGCGCGCCCAGCGTCCCTTCTCCCTCGATCACAAACTGCCCAACCTCGATTCCCACCTGCCGCCGGGACGCAACGTTCTGGAAGTGCGCCTGCTCTCCGTCGAGAAGGAATTTCGCAACGGCTTCGTGTTTTCGCGGCTGGTGGGACTGCTCGCGCAATATTTCCGGGAACGCGGCTTCGATCTGGCGATCATTTCCGGGACCCTGCGGCAACTGCGACTCTACAAGCATTTGGGCTTTGTTCCGTTTGGTCCACGGGTGGGTTCGGGCGAAGCTCAGTTCCAGCCCATGTACTTGACCCTGGAAAGCTTCATCGAAATGGCGAAAACCCTTTCACCGTCGTCGCCGGCAGTGGAGCGAATCCTGGCCAGTTACCTGCCGGGTCCGGTCGAGGTGCACCATGAGGTTCGCAAGGCATTCGAGCGTGGCCCGGTGTCGCATCGGTCCGACGCCTTCATCAACGACTTTCGCGCGACAAAGAAAATGTTGTGCGAGCTCACTTCGGCGGCGCACGTGGAGATTCTGGTTGGATCCGGGAGTCTGGCCAATGACGCGATCGGCGCGCAGTTGTCGCGGCTGGGAAGCCGCGGCTTGATCCTGAGCAACGGCGAGTTTGGCGACAGGCTGATTGATCATGCGGCGCGGCTGGGCCTTGATTTTGAGATGTATCAGATGGGGTGGGGCGAGCCGTTCGATTATGCCGAAATCCGCCAGCGCGTTCAGGGCAAGCCGTTCGGGTGGATGTGGGCAGTGCATTGCGAGACTTCGACCGGGATTCTGAACGAATTGAAAGAACTGAAATCGATCTGCGCGCGCGCCAGCCTCAAGTTGTGCCTGGATTGCATCAGTTCCATTGGCACCGTTCCGGTCGAACTGACAGAAGTTCACTTTGCCTCCTGCGCGAGCGGCAAAGGGCTGGCGGCGTTTCCGGGACTGTCGATGGTTTTTTACAATCAGCCTCTGACGCCCGCGCCCTTGCCGCGTTATCTCGATCTCAGCTTTTACGCGGCGCAACAGGGCATCCCGTTCACCCAGTCATCCAACCTCATCTACGCGCTCCAAACCTCGCTCAAACGTACGGCGTGGGGCGAAAAGTTTGCTCAGATCAGCGCGACATCGACATGGCTGCGGGCTCGGTTGCGGGAACTCGGGTTCCAGATTGTGGCGCCGGATGCGCACGCCTCTCCGGCCGTTGTGAGTATTGCCTTGCCGGCGGAAGTCAGTTCCAAAAGCGTTGGCTGGCAATTGCAAAAGGCCGGTTACCTGCTGAGCTACAAAAGCGAGTATCTTTTGCGGCGCAATTGGATTCAGATTTGCCTCATGGGCGAGTGGACCCGGGAGAACCTCGCCGCTTTGCCCGACGTGCTGTTCGAACTCACCGCCAACCAACGCCGACGCAAAAGCAAACGCTTGCTCCAGACCCCTGCGTGAGCCGTCTGCCGGCAGCCGCCGAATCGGAAAGCGACCAACCTCCGCTCGCGGGTGCTCATCGTATCACGCGACGTGCCATCACGGGCTGGGTGCTCTACGATCTCGCGAACACCATTTTCATGATGGGGGTGATTTCGTTTTTGTTCCCGCTTTGGGTGCGCGACGAGGTCGGGCCCGCCAGAGCGGATGCCCGGTACGGAATCATCAGCGCGATTTCGATGGGCATCATCTTTTTGTTTTCGCCACTGCTTGGCGCTATGACCGACCGAGCACGAACCCGTATGCCATTTCTTATGGTCAGCACGTTGATTTGCATCGCCCTGACCGCGTTGTTGGGCCGCGGCCCATTCATGACGACCGCGATACTTTTCGTCGTCGCCAACATCGCCTATCAGGCGAGTCAGCAGTTTTATGATGCGCTGCTCCCGGAGGTAAGTACGCCGGAGAATCGGGGGCGCATCGGCGGGATTGGTGTCGGTGTTGGATATCTGGGGTCGTACATCGCCATCGGCTTGAGCCTGCTGGTCGGAACCGAGAACAAGCCGCGACTGTTCACGCTTTATGCGATCGCGTTTCTGGTCTTTTCGATTCCGTGTGTACTGTTTGTCAAAGAACGAGGAAACCCGACGCCACGCCCGATCAATTTTGCGGCGATTATGGAGTCGTTGCGCGGAACGTATGACGCGTTGCGACACAGCCAGAAATTTCCCGGCCTGTTGCGATTCCTGGTCGGTCGCGTGTTCTATACGGACGCGATCAACACGGTCATCAACATCATGGTGCTTTACACCGTCAACGTCGCGGTCGCTGGGGGACTGGACAAGGCTCAGGGCGAAGCGAAGGCGCAGATCATCATGCTGTTCGCGATCACCTTTGCCATTGCAGGTGGATTTGCGTGGGGGTGGCTCGCCGACAAGATCGGTCCGCGCCGCACTCTGCACAACGTCCTTTACTTCTGGATGGGGATTTTTGTCTTGGCGGCGCTGGTTGGCATGTTCAAATTGCCGCTCTTTTTTATGTTCGTCGTAGCCGGCGCCGCCGGCTTCGCCATGGGCGGCGTCTGGGCCGCCGACCGTCCTTTTATGCTGCGCCTAACACCTCCGCATCGCATCGGCGAATTTTATGGCTTATACGGGATGGTGGGTCGTTTTTCGGCCATCACAGGTCCTATCGTCTGGGCCGCCGTGACTTCGGCGCTGATCAAGGCCGGAGCAACCCCGCTGAAAGCGCAGGGATTCGCGGTGCTGGTGCTCCTGGCCCTGGTTCTCATCAGCTACGCCATTCTCCGGCCCGTTTCGGACAACGTTGAGCGGAGGGCCGAGCCAACAGTTCCAACAACTCCCTGAATCGCCGTTTGGTGTCCCGGCTTCAGCCGGCGTCTTGAATGGCAGGTTGCGCGCGCCCAACACGCCGGCTGAAGCCGGGACACCAAACTTACAAACTTGTAATGTTCGGGAAAGGCTGCTGTCACTTGCCGTTGCGACCGTGTGGGCAGTATGACAAACAAATTTCGCAATCTGCCCTTCAAGGCGCGGCTCGCGTTGCTTGGAGGCGCGTCTCTGATGATCGGCGCTACGCTGGCTTTTGGCCGGCTGGCCGAAAACGATGATTCGAAGGCGCCGCCCGTGCGCCTGGTGGTGGAGGAAGCCCCGGTAAAACGAGATGGCCGTTTTACGACCAGCTTCGCTCCGATCATAAAGGAAGTTTCGCCCGCCGTGGTCAAAGTGTTCACGACGACTACACCGCGGGTGCCGACACAGCATAATCCCTTCTTCGACGATCCGTTTTTCCGGCGGTTTTTCGGGGATGATTTGCCGGGTGGGGGCGAACGCCGTTTCCGCATGCCGAAACAGCATGGCCTCGGTTCGGGCGTCGTCGTCACCGCCGATGGGTACATCCTGACGAACAACCACGTGGTCGAAAATGCCGACGAGATCAAAGTAGCGTTCGCGGATGGCAAGGAGCACACCGCGAAAGTAGTGGGGCGCGACGCCAAGACGGACATTGCCGTGCTGAAGATCGATGCGAAAGACCTGCCTTACGCGCACACGGCGAACAGCGACAACATCGAGGTGGGGGATGTGGTGCTCGCGATCGGCAATCCCTTCGGTGTCGGGCAGACCGTTACGATGGGTATCGTGAGCGCCACAGGCCGGGGCAACATTGGCCTGGACTACGAGGACTTCATCCAGACAGACGCGGCGATCAACCCGGGCAATTCCGGCGGCGCGCTCGTGGATGCGGAAGGGCGCCTGATTGGGATCAACACGGCGATCCTCAGCCGCAGCGGCGGCAATCATGGCGTGGGCTTCGCGGTCCCGATCAACCTGGCGCGTTCCGTCATGGAAAGCCTTATGAAGGATGGGCGCGTGGTGCGTGGGTTCATGGGCGTGAACATCCAGGACGTGACGCCAACGCTCGCAAAGGAGTTCAAGCTGAAGGAGAACACCGGCGCGCTGGTAGCGGATGTGACGCCTGATAGTCCTGCGGCCAAAGCGGGCATCAAGGCGGGCGACATCATTGTCGAGTTCAACAAGAAGCCGGTGCGCGACAGCCGCAATCTGAAATTGCAGGTTGGCCAGACGGCTCCGGACTCGAAAATCGCCGTGAAGATCCTGCGTGACGGTTCGCCGAAGACGGTGGAAGTAAGATTAAAAGAACTTCCGCGCAGTGAACTGGCGGCACGCTCCAGTCGCGATTCCGGTGGCTCGACCGAGCAATCGCTGAAAGGGGTGGCCGTGGGCGACATTGATGCCCGCGTGCGCGAGCGGCTGAATCTGCCCGAGGGCATGAAGGGTGCCTTGGTCGTGGACGTGGACGGGGAGTCCGCGGCCTACGAGGCTGGGTTGCGCCCCGGCGATGTGATCCTCGAGATCAACCGCAAGCCCGTCGCAAACGCCGAGGAGGCGGTGGCGTTAACTTCCAAGGTGGACGACCGGTCCACTCTGCTGCGTGTCTGGAGCCGAGGCGGCACGCGTTACCTGGTCGTCAATGAAGAAAAGGAAGGCTAAAAGCTTTCCCCTGAAAGCCGGGTCCCTGCAACCATCCTGCCATAGTGTGGGGGCCCGGTAATTCTTTTCTTCATCCGTCCCTGTCGGATCGGCCGAAGAGCCGGCGTAAGGGCGGAATTTTCAATTTTCATTTGGCAGTTTTCAATTTTCAATTGCCGGATGCTTCGCGCGATTGTTAGCGGGTTGTTCTGTGCCGGCGGTATGTGGGTTTCCGCCGCGGAGCCGCCGGTTTGCCCGCCCGATTGGTCCATCGAACTCGTTGCCTCCGCGCCCAGAATCAATCATCCGTCAGTAGTTTGCAGCGCGCCCGATGGCCGAGTGTTTGTCGCGGAGGACCCGATGGACATCAGCGCGCCGCGTGCCGACGTCGCCCTTGGCCGGATTCTGTGTTTTCACCCTGACGGCCGGGTGACTATTTTTGCGGACAAATTGCATGCGGTCTTTGGCATGCAATATCTGGAAGGGAAGCTTTACGTTCTGCACAATCCGAAGTTCAGCGTTTTTACGGACCAGGAAGGAGTGGGGACAAAGCCTCATGAATTGATTGAGAGCACCAACCCGAATCCCTGGGCGCTGGATTGGAACGATCATGTGCCGGCGAACTTTCGCCTGGGGATGGACGGTTTCTTTTACGTTGCGGTCGGAGACAAGGGCCTTTATGGCGCGGTCGGGCGCGACGGCAAGCGCGTCGATTTACATGGCGGCGGGATTTTGCGGTTGCGCCCCGACGGCACGCAACTCGAAGTGTTCGCGACAGGAGTGCGCAACATTCTCGACGTGGCCATGACGGATGAGGACGAGATTTTCACCTACGACAACACGGACGAAATGGAGTGGATGAGCCGGCTGACGCACATGGTCGAAGGTGGCTTTTACGGTTATCCCTACGATTTCAGTCCGCGGCGGCCATACACACTTTGGATGATGGCCGATTACGGCGGCGGCGCGGCCACGGGGACGCTCTGTTACAATGAAGACGCGCTGCCCGGGGAATATCACGGCAACCTGTTTCTCGCGGACTTCGGCAAGCGACAAATCCTGCGCGTGCGCGTCGTCCGGGAGGGGGCGACCTTCCGGGCCGACTCGCGCGAAGACATGTTTTCGCGCGTTCCCAACGACTTTTATCCGGTGGGCATCTGTTGGAGCGCCGACGCGCGCAGCATGTACATATGCGATTGGCAGCACCGCGACACCAAGGAGAAGGTCGCGGTGGGCCGGCTGTGGAAAATGACGCACAAAGCTCCGTCGCGAGCCGCGCCGAGGCCTGAATGGTACGTGCCGGCAGCGATGGGGAAGACTGTGCGCCCAACGGTTGGCAAACTCGTGAGTTCGCTCGAGCACCCCTCTCGCGGCGTTCGGCTAACCGCGCAGCGACTGCTGTCGTTGCGAAGCGGCGAGGCCGAGGAACCTTTGAAGCGGCTTTTGCGAAGCCAGGACGCTTCGGCTCGCGCGCGGTGGCACGCGATGTGGGCCATAAACGCGGTCTGCGGAGATATCGTGGATTCTGTGAATGCCGGCGATGCCTCGGTTGCGCGCCAGGCGCTGCGCAAACTCGGCCAGCATTCTGGTCAGGACCACGCGAACGCGGTCGAGAACCCGTTACGGCACAGTGATGCTTCGGTTCGATTCCATGCGGCGACCGCTCTGGGCCGGATTGGCAACGAGACTTCGGTGGCAGCACTCCTATCAGCGCTGAAAGATGTAGAATCCGTGGCGGCGTATGGGATGTTCACGGCGCTGAACCGCATCGGCAAACGCCATCCGCAAGCATGGGAGCGCATCGCGCGCGGACTCCTCTCTGAAATTTCACTGGTTCGCGAACGCACATCCTTCGCCTTGCGCGAAACCTATGATGAAAGGCTCGTGGCCGCGCTTTCCAGCATTGTTGCGGAAGAAGAGAATGGAACCGACTCGCGAGCACTGGCGCTGCGTCTGCTGGCCGAACTGCATCGGAAGCGCCCGGAGTGGAAGGGGGAATGGTGGGCATATCACCCCGTTAAATCGCCTCCGCCCGAGAAGACGGTCGAATGGGCCGGAACACCCGTCGTGTTGCAAGCCCTACGCCGGGCGCTGGAGGACGAGAAGCAAGCGATGCGTCACGCCGCAGTCGAAGGGATTCGCGTAGCGAACGACGCCGACTCCTCCCGGAAGCTGCGCGACATGTTTACTTCCGAGGCGCACCCTGAATTGAAGCGCGCCATCATTGAGACGCTCGGCGCAATCGGGGATACCAACTCCGGACCACTTTTCCTGACGGTGTTGCGCACCGGGACGGAAAATTTTCAGCAGACAGCGCTCAAAGCGCTGGGAGCGATCCGCTTCGTGCCCGCCGCGGCGGCCATTGGGGAGATCTGCGCGACGACGCGAGGCACAGTGCGGGCGACAGCGTTCGAAGCCTTGGTGAAGATTGGCGGGGTCGCAGCGCTGGCCGCATTGGAGCGGCCGCTCCGCGCAGAATCCAGCGAGATTCGCGGCGAAGCCATCGCGGCAATCGGGGCGTTGAAAAATCGGGCTGCTCTGCCGCTCCTGCTCAAGGCCCATGGCGACCCTGAGACGCGGATTGCGGCGATTGAAGCGCTCGCGGAGATGCCGGACGCGCGGGCGAGCGAGGCATTTGTCGAGGGGCTGACGAATCGCAGCGCGACCTTACGCGAGAAATGCCGCAAGGCTCTCTCTGCCATCCGAGCGGAAGCGTGGGACACGATCACCAACCGCCTGGCACATCTCCCGCCCGGGGCCATTCCGGAATTGCAGCGCGTGTACAAGGGCTTCGGACCGGCTCGGGACAGCGCACTGTTTGCGATCGCCGTCTCGATAGCCGACCCCGCGCAATATGCAGCCTTCGCACGGGAGAACACCGGTGATCCGTCGCATGGTCGCAGCATATTTTTTGACACTGCTGGGGCGGCCTGCGCGAAGTGCCATGCCGTGCGCGGCGAGGGCGGGACCATTGGGCCGGACCTTTCGACCGTCGGCGCCCAGTTCCCGCGCGAGGTTTTGATTGAGAGCATTCTTTACCCCAGCAAGGCGATTCGGGAAGGCTACCAGCAAACCATGGTCGAACTGCGCGATGGCGAGTCCATCTCCGGCTCGGTTAAAGGGGAAACGGGCGATGCGGTGACGTTGCAGGACGGCGAAGGGAAGTTGCACACCGTGCGCAAGGCCGAGATCAGCACGCGCCGAGCGAGCGAATTGTCCTTGATGCCCGAGGGACTGAACGCCGCTTTGAGCCTCCAGGAATTCGCGGATCTGATCGCGTATTTAGAGGGACTCCGACAGTGATCTGTAAGCCCCTCCTCACGTCGAGGGTTACAAAGCGCGATCGCCACGGGATCACACGATCGCGGTTCCAGGACCGGCTTCGAGCCTTTGTTCGCGGGTCTCGACCCAACGGGCCATCAGCCAGAGGACATCCGACAAGCGGTTGAGGTAAACGAGGATTTCGGCATTTTGAATTTCATCTCCTTCGCGCAATGCGCACACGCGGCGTTCGGCGCGGCGGCACGCAGTGCGCGCCAGATCCAGAGTCGCGGAGCTGTGAGTGGTGCCGGGCGTTGCCCAGTCTTTGAAGGAGACATTCTGTGCTTCGATTTCCTTGACGATCACATCCAACCGGGCAGTCATTTCTTTCGTCAGCAGAGGATACTCGTCTTTGACGTAGCGTGGCATGTCCTCCGGCAAGGTCGCCACTTCACCCATGAGCGCGATCAGCTCTTTCTGCGTTTTCAGCAAGTGATCGCACACAAACCCGTGTGACACCGTGGCGCGCGCCAGCCCGATTGCCGAGTTTAACTCGTCCACCGCGCCGCACGCTTCGACGCGAGGGTGGGATTTAGGAACACGGCGATTGAACATGAGCGCCGTCGTGCCCGTATCCCCGGTTCTTGTTGCTATGCTCACGGCTCAGGCGGCTGAATTCGAATTCTGGTTCCAAGCGAGACCCGAACGAGTCGAGAGAGCATCAGTAAGCTTGTACTCCTCGCCTTGACACCCCGTCAACCCCACTCTTTCATGCATTGACGATACGCGTGTTTGGTCCAGGGAGGCCGCGCAGCTCCTGATCAGCGCCGACAGCGACAATGCGGTTGCCCAGCACGGCGACTGATTGCGCCACCGGGAGCCGCGCGTCGAGGGTGCGAACGACGCCGTTGGTGATGGGCAAGCCAACAGGAACAGATGAAGCGGAGACAGTCGTCACGGCAAGCAGCACTGCGAGCAGCACGTTCACCCCCGTCGCCTCTTCGGTTCAGGCGCGGGCGTCCCGGCGGTAATGCCCAACGCGATAACGCCGCTTAGTTCGGATGGCGGGTACAGGATCAGAGGAAAGTTACGGCGAAGGGCGGGGATTGTGCTGGCGCGGGCTTCGACGACCCCTGATTTTCCGAATACGGCGAAAGTGATGAGGGTTCCGGGATGGGCGCTCGCGGGCACTTTGATTTTGAGCACGGTGTTGGTTTTCTTTTCGTCGAAGCGCGCACCCTCGACCGAAAAGGCGCCGGGCAGGCCGTCAACTTTCAGATCAATCTTGTCATTGAAGTCGTAGCGAAGGCACGCCACCGAGAGTGAAACCTCCGTGCCGTTTTTTGCCTCGATCTTGTCGTCATCTACGAAGAGGGCGAAGCCGGGGCGGAAACGCTCGATTTCAATCTGGTAAGCGAGGTCGGGTCCGCCGCGGTGCGTCAATTCCTTCGCGACAAGATGATAGCGGCCAGCGGCCTTGAGAGTGTTGGTCGCACTCGCATCCTGAGGCCCGCCAACGATAGCGGTTGCGACCTCCTTGCCGGCTTCGTCGCGAATTTCAAAGAACACGTCACAGGGCGATCCAAGGCTGCGACTGCGACTTCGGAAAATCCAGCGCTCGTCCTTGTCGGCGTCAAACTGGAACCAGTCGCGATCATCCGCCTTCTCGAAGCGGCCATTGAGGACAGTGGGCAGGGAAATCGTCGTGCCCTGCGCGGCTGAATTGTTCGGTTCCAGTTCGGTGATTTGCGGCTGATCCAGGGAATGTAAGGCAACAAAATCGCCATTGACTGCAGTGTAGGGCGCGGGACGCATTCGGCATGCGAGTGGCTTTCGGGCATCGCCGGCTGAACTGAGCACGCGCAGTTCAGCGTCGTCTTCCCCGGCGAGGGGATAGGTGCAGGTTGGGAATGCAAATTTGCCGGCGCGCAGTCGGTAATAATACTGAGGGCCACCGCCATAGGTGATGTCGCGGACTTCGGCCAGGTACTGGCCGGTGGCCGGAGGGCGAAACTGGAGGCGGCAATCCCGGCCCGCGCCCGGCGCGTCCTCATTGAATGCGACTTCGCGGCCCTTCGCATCGAGGATGCGCAGGACCGGATCGAGCCTCGATCCAAGCCGGCTGGCGACCACCTCAAAAGAAATCACTTCGCCGCGTTTTGCGTCAAAAGAATAATAGTCGAATCCCAGTTCGCGACTGACGCCGTCGATTGCAACGGGTGGCCGGATCGATTGTGCCGTCTGCGGCGAGTTGTTTGTGCCCGAAGCGGCAGTCGTCGGAAGGTCGTCGATGAAAATCATTGACAGCTCGGACGCGCCGTTCGTGGTGGCGATTCGCAGGGCGCAAACTCCGGCGGCATCGGGCGCCGTGGAAATCAAAAGGCTCGATTCATTGGTTTTGACAATTTCTGTGCCCGGCAGGCCGAGCCAGCCATCGGTGATTCCAGAAACGCGCTCGCCAACAATCTTGAGTTCAGTTGTGCGCCCAGCGGGTATGCCGAGAGGGGATAATCGGTGAATGAGAGGACTTTGGGCGAGAACTCGGACGTTAAGGCTCGCGGCAAAAAGCAAGAGGCAAAAAAATCGAGTCGCGTAGTGTGACGTAAAGCGCCAGAGGACAGGCGCACTCCATGACGCAAGCGCACGAGGATGGGCCATTGACAGTTCCGACAGGTTGTGAAGTGCGCCTGTCCTCTGGCGCTTTGGTTCCTTGCGCGATCCGGACAGTCGCGCTCCCGGTGTCAAAATATGCACGCGGTCAAGCACGCCGCCGTTCCTCTTTCCGCAGGAGCGCCTCCTGCTTCTTCACCTCGGCGCGAAGGAGTTCCTCGGCGGACCAACCCTGGGCCTGGGTGCGCGTGGCCAGGGCGAACAATTCGCGCGCGAGGGCAGCTTTGCCGCGCGCGCGCGGCGCCACTCTGTTCAGCAACCCGGCTTTACGCGCCTTTTTGACGAGTTTCTCCGCGCGCAAGAGCGCCGGGAGGTGTTTCGGAATGCCATCGAAGGCTGACGCGCGGTGATGTTTGGTGCCGTGTTTTTCGGCCCGCTTGATCTGCTCCCACTGCGCCCAGACGGCGTCCACCGTTTTTGCGTCGGAAGCGCCAAAGACGTGCGGATGACGACGAACCAGTTTGTCAACCAGATGCGCGCAGACCTGATCGAAGTCGAAGACGTGGCGTTCACGCGCGAGTTGGCAATGGAAAACGACCTGAAGCAGCAAATCGCCGAGTTCCTCGAGCATTTCGTGATCGTCGCCGGCTTCGATGGCGTCCATCAGCTCATAGACTTCTTCGACGGCATGGAAGCGCAGCGTCATGTGGTCCTGCTCACGGTCCCACGGGCAGCCCTCGGGCGAACGGAGTTTCGCCATCACGTCGATGAGCTGATCGATGGGCGCTTTCTTTCTCACAGAATCACCAGGTCGTCGCGATGCACGACTTCGCTCCGGGGGAGCTGACGCGATTGCACCTCCGCCGCCCCAAAGCGCGCAATCCCACGGGCAAATTCGGTTCCGTTCAGGTCACAGATGCGCACGATATCACCGGCAGCAAAGTCCCCCTCGCAACGCGCGACACCGGGTGGAAGGAGGCTCCGGCCGGATTCGCGCAGCGCCTTGCGCGCGCCGTCATCAACGTAGAGGGACCCGCGCGGATGGTGAAAAAAGGCGATCCACCGCTTGCGGCCCTTGAGCTTGTTGGGCTGCGGCACGAAGAGTGTGCCCTCGTCCGCGCCGCGTAAAATCTCGTCAAGCGCAGTTTTCTTTCTGCCGGAAGCGATCACCAGCGGAATGCCGGCGCGTGTTACGATGCGCGCGGCTTGAATCTTCGACGCCATGCCACCCACCGACGTAGTGCTATCCGTTCCACCGGCCAACACTTCGATGGTGGCATCAATCTGCTCGACGACAGGGATGGTGCGAGGGTTGGCCTTGCCAAAATTCTCAATCACGCCGTCCACGGTAGTGAGAATGACCAGCAAATCGGCCGGGAGCAGCGAGGCCACGAGCGCCGACAGCTTGTCGTTGTCGCCGAACTTCAGCTCGGTGAACGAGACCGCATCATTCTCGTTGATAATGGGCACCACGCCCCGTTGCAGCAGGGTAACCAGCGTGTTGCGCGCGTTAAGGTGGCGCTCGTGATGTTGAAGGTCTTCGTGGGTGAGAAGCACTTGCGCGACTGGCAAATCAAACTTTGCAAAGAGCTGGCCGTAAGCCGCCATCAAATGACTTTGCCCCACCGCCGCGCAGGCCTGCATCTCGGCGAGCTGTGACGGTCGTTTGCCATAACCGAGCACGCCCATGCCGGCACCCACCGCGCCGGAAGAAACGAGCACGATCTCGCGCCCGGCCTTGCGTTGCGCGGCGACCTGCGAAACAAGCTGCTCCATCTGGGCAGAATCGAGCCGCTTCCGGGAGTCGGTCAGAATTCCGGTGCCCAGCTTGACGACCATGCGGGTGATGCTCTTAAGCAGTTCGCGGCGCACGAAGGTATTAAACGGGTTGACCGAATGCGGCAAAAGCCAAAACTCCGCGCTGCAAAGGGCAAAATGTGCGGATGGGTTGATATGCCATACTTAAAGTTTCCGCGACGTTTGCCGATATGGTACAATGTCCGATTCGCGCATGAGTTCAGAAGTGCCTTACTGCAATCTCGGACGACAGGTTTACGGCTGGATCTGCCTCGGCTTTCTCTTTTTCCACGTCCCTTCAGTAATCGCAGCCGACGAGTGGAAAGCGGTGTTCGATCCTTACCAGGTGCTGACCCTGCATTTGCAAATGGACACGAACGACTGGGAGCGGGTGCGCCATGATCAACCCAGCCAGAATGAAAGTTGGGTACCCGAAGTCGCGGAGGCGCTTATGTGGGCAGATGGCGAGACTCCGTTGCGGGTGACAGTGCGCCGCAAAGGCGAATCGGACACCCCCTTGCCTGAAGGAGACCCGCAAAAGGTCAGTCTTAAAATCGACGTCAATGCGCTGGTGGATGGACAGAAGTGGCACGGGCTTAACAAGCTCAGCCTTGAGAATGGGAGCGAAAATCCATTGACGGAGGGATTTGCCTGGATCGCGCACCGGCTGGCGTGGGAGGCGGGAGTGTATGATTACGAAGCGGCTTATTCGGGATGGGTGCGTCTTTACATCAACGGCGAACTGAAAGGCGTGTTCGTGAATGCGGAACAACGCGATGCGCAGTTTCTGAGGAACCACGGATACGACAAGGGGCCGAGCACCTGGTTGTACAAGGTGGATGGTTCGAGCGCGCTGGAAGTGGGCGTCGGGCACAGCCCCGCGTACGAGCACCTGTGTTACCCGCCGTTCAACTCAGGCGCGAGTGGCGGCGGTGGCGGAGGCGGGTGCCCGCAGCCGAACCTGGAAATCGACCTGCCGCAGTGGATCAACATCCGCGGCTTCTTCACGCTCGGGGCCGTGGAAGCCTTTGTGGAAAACCGGGACGGGCTTTTCACACACAGCGGCAAGAACAGCTACGCGGTCGATTTTGACCCGCCGTATCCGCGCACGCGGCTTTATTTTCCGTGGGACCAGGACACGACGATCTTTCAGGGGAATGCGAGCATTTACGGCAATGAACCGTACCAGACGCAACTACTGAGTCACCCGTGGTTTCAGAAGGTGTACGAGCAGTTGCTGCGCGATCTCATCGACGGGCCGTTCTCGGTTACGTCGCTGCTGGCGGTAATCGACCGCATCGAGGTTGGAGTGGGACCGGCATTTGATGAAGACCCATACGTTTATGGCGGGAATTCCGCGGAAGCGTTTGACAATTTGCGCGCCTGGGTGGCGACACGCGTGCCGAACGTGCGGAGCCAGTTGACGCAGCCGTACTTGCCGCGCCCGCAATTCAATCATCCCGGCGGCGAGGTAGTGGCCGGCTTCAATCTCATGATGTCTGCTCCGACCGGGATGGTGTACTACACCCTCGATGGGAGCGACCCCCGGGCACCCGGGGGGATCGTTTCCGGCACCGCGCGGGTTTATACGGCGCCGATTGTCATCGACAAGACAACGCATGTCATCGCGCGGGCATTCGATGGCACGGTGTGGAGTCCGTTGCCAGCGACTGGCACCTTCAACATTGCCCGATATGCCAGTGCGCTTCGGATCACCGAACTGATGTACCATCCGGCTACACAGGCGGTTGCAGGGGACGAGGACAATTACGAGTTCGTCGAGCTCAAGAACACGGGCGGGATATCGCTGGACCTCTCCGGTTTCTATTTCGAAGGAATCAACTATTCGTTTCCGCCGGGTACGATCGTGGCGCCCAACGCGTTTTATGTGCTGGCGCGGAGCCGCGTGGCAATCTCCAACCGATATCCCGGAATCACGGTGCACGGCATCTATTCGGGAAAACTCGATGACGGTGGTGAAAAAATCCGACTGCGCAACTCGGATGGGAACACCGTGATTTCGGTGGAATACGACGATGATCCACCGTGGCCGCTTGCACCGGATGGACTGGGTTATTCGCTGGTGCTGGAGGAAGCGTTTGGAGATCCGGATGCTCCTGAGACGTGGCGGGCCAGCAGTGAGGTACACGGTTCGCCAGGAGCCGATGATCCCGCGCCAGCCTACGGCCTCGGGGTGGTGATCAACGAAGTGCTCACGCACAGCGATCCGCCCTTTGAAGATGCAATCGAGTTGCACAACACGGGAACCAATGCCGTGGACATCAGCGGATGGTACTTGAGCGATGATTTCGCGCGCACGAATGCCGCCGGAAACTACAGTCTGAAGAAATATCGGATCGCGGCCGGAACCATTATTCCGGCAGGGGGCTTCAAGGTTTTTTATGAGCGCGATTTCCGGATCAACAACACCCTCACGCCCTTCGCACTGACGGAGTTTGGGGAAACTGTATATCTAAGCGGAGCGACGGCGGCGGGAGCGTTGAATGGCTATATTATGGGAGCGAGGTTCGGCGCATCGGACCGCGGGGTCTCTTTCGGACGTTATTCAACCAGCCGGGGGATCGACTTCGTGCCGCTGAGCCGCACCACATTTGGCGCGGATACACCGGCGACTTTGAACGACTTTCGCTCGGGGGCCGGCGCGGCCAATGCGCCGCCACGGGTGGGACCGGTGGTGATCAATGAGATCATGTATAATCCCACGGGCGGCGGGAGTGAGTTCATTGAACTTCTTAGCATCACCAATGGACCGGTGGATTTGAGCGGCTGGACGATTGCAGGCGCGAATTTCAGTTTTCCCGCGGGCACGGTGCTTCCGTCGAGCGGGTTGATGTTGCTGCTGAAGACGAATACGACGACCGTCGCGGCGTTTCGCAGCGCATGGTCAGTGCCGGAGGGCGTACCGATCTTCGGGCACGACTTTGTCCTGGAAAATGAAGGCGAAGCCCTGGGTTTGGAGAAGCCGAACCCAGAGGCACTCATGCCCGCAATCGAGATGGAACGAGTGCGCTACAACGACAAAAGCCCGTGGCCGACGGAGGCCGACGGGGAAGGTCCATCCCTGGAACGTTTTGCCGCTGCGGAATATGGCAATGACCCGGTCAACTGGCGCACGGTTGCCGCCGGCGGATCACCGGGGCGGGTAAACGTGTTCAACGCCGGCGTTGCGATTGCGAAGAATTCCTCCTGGAAGTACCACGCGGTGGGGAGCAATTTGGGCTCACCATGGCGGGAGGTCGAGTACGCGGACAGCGGTTGGCCTGCCGGTGACGGTGTCCTGGGCTACGGGGCAACGGGGCTGGGGACAGTATTGCCTTACGGAGCGAATCCCACGAACAAGCCAGTCACGGTTTACTTTCGGAAACAGTTCGTTATCAACGACCCGCTCTCGGCCATTCACAATCTGCGGCTGGATGCGATGTATGACGACGGATTTGTTGTTTACCTGAACGGAACGGAAGTGCTGCGCAGCAGTTCGATGCCAGGCGGGGCGATCACTTTCAACACGCCTGCAGCTTCGAGTTATAACTCGGTGGGTTATGATGTTTTTGATTTGTCGGCGCATATTCCCCTGCTGCGCCTGGGCAACAATGTGCTTGCTGTGGAGGTCCACCAGGTGAGCAGCAGCAGCGACGATCTGCTCTGGGACGCTGCGTTGACCTTTGATGTGAGCACCCAACCCATCGCCGGTGTTCCGATCATTAGTCCAAACGGGGGCAGTTTTACGGGTCCGGTCGAGGTGAGCATCGCGACGACTCCTGGGGATGCGAAGATTTACTACACCCTGAACGGCACCGACCCGGATGAATCTTCGCCCCGTTACGCGGCTCCGTTCATGGTCGAGACCAGCACGCAGGTTCGGGCGCGAGCTTACAAGCCCGGGTATAACGACAGCGGTATTGCGTCCGCGATGTTTGTGTTCGACGGTCCCGGAATGTTAGAAGTGTCGCCCGCCAGCGGCCTGACTGCAGCCGGCACGGTATCGGGGCCGTTTGTACCGCCGTCCATCACGTACGTGCTTACGAATTCCGGGGGATTGCCAGTTAGCTGGACTGCCAGCGTCTCACAGGCCTGGGTGAGCCTCTCCCACAGCAGCGGCACGCTCGCGGCGGGGAGTGCGAGCAATGTCATGGTTTCGTTGAACGCCGGCGCGAACTCCTTGCCGGCGGGCAATCATGACGCGGTTGTAACTTTCACCACTACGAATGGGACGCTCGTGCGGTCCGTCCAACTCACGGTTAATCCGATCCAAATGTCGCTGGCTCCACTGCTATCGGGCGGAACGTTTGAAATCACACTTCAGGGGCAGTCGAATGTAACGTATGTGATCGAGGCGTCTTCCAATTTGCTTCAATGGACACCTGTCGGGACGAATGTTGTGGGTCCCGATGGATTCTTGAAGTATGTCGAGAGTGACTCGGCGATGCTGCCGCACCGCTTCTATCGCGGCCGGCCGCACCGGTGAGAACAATCACTACTCACTAATCACACTAAGAGGGTGGGTGGCGGCAATTTCCGGTGAGCACTCGCCAAATAAGGAGAAGCAGGTTCCCGGCGGCGGGGGTAACCGTACCTCAGAAATGCAACAAATCTGAAAGGACCTACATGAAAACCGAAGCACACGTCGAAAGTATCGTGAAAGACCTCAAGCACCTTGGCCGTGACGCCGAGGATCTGGTCAAAGCAACGGCTGGCGACCTGAGCGACAAAGCTCGCGAAGCCCGCAGCCGCCTGGTGTCCGCGCTCGAGGCAGCCCGGCAGAGTTGTTCCGAATTACAGGAGAAGGCGCGAAATGGAGCGCGCGCCACGGACAAACTCATCCGGCACAACCCGTACCAGACCGCCGGGATCGCGTTCGGCATCGGGCTATTGATCGGCGTACTCGCAACGATCCGAAAATCCTAAAGGAATGGCGATGAAACGCCTCTTGATCGGCTACGACGGTTCAGACTGCGCGAGTGCGGCTCTTGACGATCTGCGGTCGGCCGGTCTGCCGGCTGAGCTGCACGTCAAGGTGCTGACGGTGGCAGATGTCTGGCTGCCGCCGGATTCGCACAAGCTTGAGCCAGTGTATCCGGATGTGGAGGCGAAAGCCGTTCGCAGAGCACGCGCGAGCGCGGTCGGCGTTTTGAAACAGGCGGAAGAGACGGCCAAAGCCGGTGGTGCGCGAATTCGTGAGCTCTATCCGACGTGGAAAGTTGAAGCGGTTGCACTGGCCGATTCGCCCGCGTGGGCGATGGTGCGCACTGCCCGGGAATGGCACGCCGACCTGGTGCTCGTCGGTTCACATGGGCGTTCGATGATCGAGCGGCTGTTTCTGGGCAGTGTGGCGCAGAGAGTCGCTTTGGAAGCGCCTTGCTCGGTGCGGGTGGTGCGGCCGCGTGAAGAGCGGCAGAGCGGGCAATTGCGAATGATGATCGCGGTGGATGGATCAGCAGATTCCGAGACTGCGGTCGGGGCAGTCCTCACGCGGGTTTGGCCGCTGAATGCCGAGTTCAGGCTGGTCACGGTGATTGATCACCGGTTGCAGAGCGCGGTGGCGTGGCCGAGCGCCTATGCAGACCAATGGGTGCTGCAACACGACAAAGAGGCGAAGGAATGGGCGTGCCGAATTGTGGAATATCACGCGAATCGCCTTGACAAGACTGGACTGCGGGTCGAAACGCACATCTGCGATGGCGATCCGAAACCGGTGTTGCTGCGGGCTGCGAAAGACC
>JAKEEH010000421.1 GCA_022616725.1 Limisphaerales bacterium
GCGCCATCCTCCCGCCCGAAAGCGCTCTGATCGTCCAAACCTGCCTCAGCACCGGCCAAAAACGGTGCGACGTCGAGACGACGTGTGGAGGGAGAACTCTGGTTTGGGATTTCCTGCCCGCCCAACAGAACCAGGTCGTTCACGTTTACGCCCGCGATGCCACGGAGCGGCAAAACCTCGAAGCGCAACTGCGGCATGCGCAGCGGCTCGAAGCCACAGGGCGGCTGGCGACGGGAATTGCCCACGATTTCTCGAATATCCTCACAATCATCCAGGGGCATGCGGGCCTGCTTCGTGCCGAGCCAAATCTCAGCCACGCGATGCGCGAGTCCCTGCAACAGGTCGTGCGCGCGACCCAACGGGCGGCGAAACTCACCGATCACCTCCTGGCCTTTACCCGCAAAACGGGCATGGATCGGCAGCCGCTCGATCTGAACCAGGTGCTGGCGGATTTGAGCGCGCTGCTCCACCGCGCCATCGGCGAAGATATTGAATTTGAGTTCAACTACGACACGAATTTGCCGGCGATTCTGGCCGATCGCCGGCTCATCGAGCAGTGCGTCTTGAATACCGCCATTAACGCTCGCGACACCATGCCCGCAGGCGGACAGTTGTTGGTCAGCACCAGCGTCGCGGAGATCAATGCGGCCCATACAGCGCATCACCCGGAAGCGCGGGCGGGGCGGTTCGTCTGCCTGAGCATTGTTGATTCCGGAGCGGCGGTAAATGCAAGTCACCTGGCCGCTCCGCACGAGCCTTTCTCGGCTGAAAACCCCGGTGGCAATGGCCTGAGCCTCGCCACGGTGAGTAGCATCGTCAAGCAGCACCAGGGCTGGATTGAGTTGCAGAGCTGCGCCGGACAGGGGACGGCATTTCGATTCTACTTTCCGGTCCACACGGGTGGATCGGAACGGGCCAAAACCCACAAAACAGATCGTTCCGGCGCGGCCAACGGCGAGACCGTGCTCCTGGTTGAGGATGAAGCGCCGGTGCGAGCCATCATCCGCACGCTGCTCGAACGGAAGGGGTTCGAAGTTCTCGAAGCCGCCTCTGGAATTGAGGCGCTGGCGCTGTGGCATCAGCACCACGCGGAAATTCGCCTGCTGCTCACCGATGTTGTGATGCCCGCCGGGTTAAGCGGCCCGGAGTTGGCGGAAAAATTTCGCGCGCAGAAACCCGACCTCAAAGTCCTTTATACGAGCGGATACACGCCGGAAGCGGCCGGGCCGGGCATTTCCGAGGACGAAAACTCCACGTTCCTGCAAAAGCCGTTTGACGCCCTAAAACTGGCGGACATCGTGCGCCGCTGTCTTGACCAGTAAACTGTTGCGTCGCTGAACCGTTCGTTCCGTCAGTCATCATCATTTCAAGGAACAGCACAGGTTGATCGTTGCATCATTAAATTAAATCGTTGAATCGAAAATCGAACGACTCGAAGGGGCGGATTCACAAGTGCTTGCGGCAGAGTAACTTGTGTTTGAGCGTTGATGAAATCGTTCGGTTTCGTTCGATTTTTGTGTCAAATAATCCATTTTATCGTGTGTGCGTAATTTTGAGGCAGAAAATGAGACTAGTCTCAAAAAAGTTTGCGGTTTTGTGCGTAAAATCGTTGAATCGGAGCGAGTCCAAGTCCAAAAAGTCCAATTTGTGGGTGAACGGGAATCGTTGCGTTGAATCGCGCTGCGCGCCCGGCGCGGCACGTCCCGCGCCGTGGTCCACGATGCCGGCGCCGCAGGGCGGCCTGTCGCCCATGGCCACGACTTATAGTTTCCAGTCTCATGTTCGTATTATACAACAATTACAGGGTGAGGATCACGTCCACGCGGTCGCGTTCGCCGATGTCGGTGAGATGCCCCAAGGGACTGTGCTGTTGTTGGTGACGGCATGAAGACAGGATGAACAGGATTTACAGGATAAAGTCCTTGTCCTTGCGCATGATGTCCCGCGCGGATTTCAGGAGGAGGCGAGGGATTGAGCTGTAGTGCGCGGAGGCATGAAGACAGGATGAACAGGATTTACAGGATAAAGTCTTTGGGTAAGGGGTTGGGGCGATACGTTCGAGTCTTGCGTTTGAACTCAAGCCGCTCCGCGCCAAAGTTTAGCAGGAGCCCGATCTCAATGCCAGTTGCGGTGAGGTAATTGACGAGTTGCACTTCGTTGGCTGGGGCGAGCGCGTGGTTCGCCTTGAGTTCCAGCATGACCTTGTTTTCCACCAACATGTCTGCTGAAACGTCTCCCACCGGCACGCCGTCGTAGGTGACGGCAATGGGCTTCTCCCACTCCACATTCAACCCCGCTTTGCGCAGCTCATGCGCCAGCGCCTTCTGGTAAACCGATTCCAGAAAGCCCGGCCCGAGCGTCGAGTGAACCTTCATCGCGCAGCCGATGATCTTCTGGGTCAATTCCCGGTCTTGGATTTCGAGCGTCCTGTCCATTCTGTTAATCCTGTCCTGCTTCGCGGCAGATGTCGCCATTGATCCCGGAGGCATGAAGACAGGATGAACAGGATTTACAGGATAAAGTCCTTGTCCTTGCGCATGATATCGCGGGCTGACTTGAGCAATGCTCCGAGGGACTGTGCCGTTGTTGGTGACGGCATGAAGACAGGATGACAGGATTTACAGGATAAAGTCCTTGCGCATGATCATCGACCTGTAAATCCGAGTTGGTGGCGGTTGTCCCACAGTTCCGCCGGTTTGAAGATGCCTTTGGGCGTGATGATGCCGGTGATCAATTCCGCCGGGGTCACGTCGAAGCCGGGGTTTTTGGCGTGACTTCCAGGGTTGGCGACTCGGACGTAACGACGAGCGCCGCGCGAGTCGGCGCCCCATGCTCCCAGCACCTCGGTCTCGTCTCGCTCTTCAATCGGGATCGCCGCGCCCGATTTGAGGTTCCAGTCGATGGTCGAGAGGGGGATCGCAACGTAAAACGGCACGCGATGCCGATGGGCAAGGACCGCTTTGGCGTAGGTGCCGATTTTGTTAGCGACTTCGCCCGTTCGCCCAAGGGTGCGGTCGCTGCCCACGATGACGATCTGAATTTGTCCGCGTTGGAAGAGATGCCCGGCTGCGTTGTCGGCGATCACATGATGGGGCACACGTTGTTGGGCCAGTTCCCACGCGGTCAACGTGGCCCCCTGGCAGCGGGGACGCGTCTCGTCGCAATAGACATGGAACTTCCTGTCCTGGGCTTGCGCGGTGTAAATCGGCGCCGTCGCACTGCCAATGTCCACAAAGGCGAGCCAGCCGGCGTTGCAATGCGTCAAGATGTTCATGCCGTCGCGGATTAGCGCCGCCCCGTGCTTCCCAATGGCCCGGCAATCTTCGACGTTGTCATCCGCAAACGCCTGGGCTGCTGCCAGTGCGATTTCCTGTTGCGCCTCGATTGTGTTCCCCGCCGCCATTTTTCGCCGGACCTCGAGCATGGCGTTGACGGGATCGACTGCCGTGGGCCGGGCATTCCGCAACGCCTCGAATACGCGCTGGACATGTTTCTGGAATGCGGGCATTGAGCGGCGTTTGAACGCACGCGCGCCCTGCGCCAATCCATACGCCGCGGTGGCGCCAATCGCGCCGGCGCCCCGCACGACCATGTCTCGAATCGCGCGCGCTGTCGCCGCGAAATCTTGCGTCTCTATCCGCTTGAACGTGTGCGGCAGCAATCGTTGTTCGATCAGCAGGACACGATTCCGTTTTGTGTCGAATTCAACGGTGCGATACTGCCGTGTGCGGCCATTGACAATTACTTGCATCGCCGTGGAAGGTCAGGCGGAGCCAAGCGCGAGAGACCCTACTTCACCGAAATTCGTCTCGAGCGGAGCCGCGCCCGGATGCTCTTGAAGATCGCGTGCTTGCGCAGGTTTTGCAGGTCGGGGTCTTTGAGCAGCCACTTATGGTCCTTGTAGCCGCGATCCAGCGCGCGCAGGAGCGCGGTCGCGGCCTGCTCGATGCGACGGGCCAAGGAATAACTGCATGCGAGGTTATAAAGCACCATCGGGTCGTCGGGCATGAGCCTGGAAAGTCGCTCATCGATCTTCATGCCATCGACGAATTTGCCCCGGCGGGTGTAGTTATCGCCCAGCACCTGGAGTGCTTCGACGTACTGTGGATCACGCTGGACGACCCCTTCCAAAAACCCAATTTCAATGTCCAGATCCCGCTGTTCCGTGCGCGTCAGTTTCCTGCGGGTTTTCTTCGGCATACTGTAAATTCTTCTCAACCTTCCCGCCCAAGTCAAGATCCAGCGACACATTTTTTGCTTCTCACGCCACACAGGGTTCTTATCAATATGATCGGCGAGACGCCGCTCTTTCTTAAGCAAATGAGCGCTCCGCATACGCATGAAATGTTTTGTCACCGGGGCTTCAGGTTTTATCGGCTCCAACCTCGTGCATGAACTGGCCGCCCGCGGACATCACGTCAGAGCGCTGCTGCGTCCCGGCAGCGATCGGCGCGCGCTCGAAGGCGCTGCGTATGAGCCCGCCACGGGAGATGCCACCGACCCGAAGAGCCTCGAAAAGGCTTTGCGCGGCTGTGATTGGTGTTTTCACGTCGCCGCGAGTTACCACCTATGGCTTCCCGATTATGCGCCCATGTACGCGGCGAACGTCGAAGGCACCCGCAACGTTCTGCAGGCGGCTCTGAATGCCGGGTGCTCGCGGATCGTGTACACGAGCACGGTGGGGTGCATCGGATTGCCGAA
>JAKEEH010000422.1 GCA_022616725.1 Limisphaerales bacterium
CCGGCAAGCCGGCAGACGGTGCTGTCACAATTGCGCGTAAACGGCCAAAGCGGGTGGAATTTCAAATTTCAAGATTTGAGATTTGCAAGAACGGAGGCTAGGCGCCGGGCCGGATTTAAAGCGGACTCAACAAAACCGTAGCCACTATTCCAAAGCGGCAGAGGACTGCCGCACTCCAAGACGCTTCGCGAAATGCCGCCAGGTTTTGGGCACGCCTCTGCCGTTTTGGGCCGCCCGCGCGCGACAGGTTGTATAAATCACGCTAAAGCGATGGAGGGGCCGCCAGGGCGCCCTGGATGGAACCTTCCTTTGGTGACCAGACGGAGAAGACGGGTTTCCAATCGCTATCCTCTTTCACGAAGAGGAGGTCCTGTTGTGTGGGCGGTTCGCCTGCGCCCGAAGTAAACTCGACTCTCATGCGAGCGCTTTGGTCGTCGATTTGGTCGCGCGACAGGATGCGAATGGATTCGAGTTTGCGCGCATAGTGGATGGTGCCGGGGATGAGCGAGGCGACGATATCTTCAAGGCCGTCGAAGTCGGGAACTGAATCGTGCTTCTTCCAGCGGATGAGCCGGCGGACAAATTGGGCATCGTCATGGGATTTGGGAAAGGTCGGGACGTCAAACAGTTGACGCGGGCTCGAAGCGTCGCAAACTCGCCTGATGAACTATTCCCGACGTGATTTTTTGAAAGCTTCGGCGGCGGTGGCGCTGGCGGCGCAGGTTCCGGTTCCGGATGTGCTGGCGCAGGTTGCGGGTGAACGGCCAAAGGGGGCGGAGGGCGTGACGGTGCTGAACCCGCGCGATCGGGCGCCGGTTAGTCTTATTATTGACGATTCGACGTGCCTGGTGAACCTGGCGCATTTCTGCATTCCGCAGTTCGCCGAGGTGTTCCCGGACAGGTATCGGCAGCGCTGGCAGGAGTTGCCGCGCGAAATTCCCGATGCGTTTGTCCGTGAATTCGGCGAGTGGTGCGCCGAGCAGGGCGTGCGCGGCAAATACAGCATCGTCCCGTACCCGGCGTGCGTCGGGTGGGTGGATCGCGATATTCCCGGCTGGAGCAAGCGCGCGCTGGACGAGAGCCTGAAACTGGTTCGCGATCTGATGCTGCCTAATTGGGACATCCATCCGGAGATGGTCACGCACACCTGGGTGATCGACACGAAGACAGGGCGGCCGTACCCCGAACGGACAGATCGGTTCATGGAGAACTGGCGCTGGACTGATGGGAAATCGGTTGACGAACTGGCGGATTATCTGAGTTACGCGCTGCGGATCCTCAGGAATGTCGAATTGCCTTGCGAAGGGATCACCACTCCCGGCGGATTCGGCAATCGCGTGCTTCCCGAGATCTCGCAAGCAACGCTGCAATCGTGCCGTGACGTGTTCAAAGCCGAGATTCCGCATTATTTTCGGCATCTCTATACGGACCAGCGCAGCGTTGCGCCACGCGTCGAGTATGCGGCCGGGCTTGATACAAGTGATCCGCGCTGTTGCGTGTCGATCATTGGCTGCACGGGTGATTGGTTTGGCGGGTGGGATGGCTTGGAACGGGGTTCGGTGGATCAGTTTATCACGGAAGATTTGCGGGGCGGGCGGCTGCCGGAAGTGATCGCGCGCGGGGAACCTGCCATCATGGTCTGTCACTGGCCCGGGATTTATTTCAACGGCGAGAAAGTCGGGTTTAACATCTTCAAGGAGATCGTGCGCCGGTTGCGCGCCGGCTACGACAACCTGATCTGGATGAAGCTGAGCGAGATCGCCCGCTATTGGGCGGCAAAGGAATTGACGCGCATCGAGAGCGTCTCCGGCAGGCTGCGTTTGCACGCGCCGTTCGGCGCGCCGCTGTTCACGATCAAGACGAAAGGCAGGGCCGGCGCTGTCCCCACTGTGATCTCGGAAGGCGATCGCAAACCGTTTCGAGAGGTGACGCGCAGGCAGGCGATCGAACGAAATACGTGGATGCGGAACAAGGATGAGACGGTGACAGTCTGTTTCGATTTGCCGAAGGGGATGGTGGAAGTGGAGGTTTAGCTGCCTGCATTTTTGCATTCCTCCGCCGCGCGCCACTGTTCTTCCGCGCGCTTCCAGGCGGTGACATCCCAGAAAATGCCTTGTGTCCCAATGATCTGCGCACGCGGATCATAAATGGGGATTTTGATCACCTCGACCAAGCGCCTTTCTCCCGTGGGGGAAATTTGCTCTTCGGTCACCCGCAATGTCTCTCCCGTCCTGAGAACATGCGCATCGTCGCGCCGATACTTTTGTGCGAGCTCGGGCGGAAAGAGTTCGTAGTCAGTCTTTCCGATGAGATCCTCGGGTTTCTTGTGAAAAGCCGCGTAGAAACCAGTGTTTGCAAAGGTGAAGCGACCATCAATGTCCTTACGCCAAACACAGATCGGGATGCTCTCCACCAAGGAGTGATACAAAGCTTCAGAGGTTCGCAGGGCTTCCTCCGCCTGCTTTCGCTGCACTTCCTGCCACTGCTCCACTTGTTGAGCCAATTCACTGGCCGAGCTGTAGCGATTCTTCGGATCTTTCGCCAAGGCCCGTCGGCAGGCTGCCTGGAGAGTCAATGGCACGTCGGGCCAAAGCTGATCGGGGGGCGTCGGTTCCTCTGCTTGTACCTTGCGGAGAAGTTCGGCGGTTTCGTGGTCTGAAAAAGGTGGTTTCCCCGTTAGAAGTTCGTAGAGGATGGCCCCGAGCCCGTAGACGTCGGTGCGGCGATCGATGAGCTCCAGCCGGCCGGCGGCCTGTTCAGGCGACATGTATCCGGGGGTGCCAAGCGTCTGGCCCTGCATCGTCAAGTCCACATTGCCGCAGCCTTGATCAGAGGCAAGGATCACGGGGTTCTCGGGCCGTTTGTCAGGTTCATTCACCAGCTTCGCCAAGCCCCAGTCCAGGACGACCACTTCGCCGAAATCCCCGATAATGACGTTCTGGCCTTTAAGATCCCGATGAATGACTCCGCGGGAGTGGGCATAGGCGACGGTCTTACAGACCAGCACGAAGGCATTTAACAAACCTTGAAACTCAAGGGAGTCGGCCTTTCCTTCCGTGCGCCTGCGGTGGTAAGCGCGGGATGCTTCGCGTAGCGTCCGTCCTTTAACGAATCGCATCGTGTAGAATGGCTGCTGTGTATCGGGATGTTCCGCCAGTTCGTACACTGGCACAATTCCTGGGTGCTCCAATTGGCCAGTGATTTGCGCTTCTTTCAAAAATCGGGCCCAGAGCGCCATATTATGGGCCTGCTCGGGCCGAAGTTCCTTCAGGGCAACATCGCGGCCCAATTGAATGTCGCGGGCCAGCCAAACGCGCCCGATCCCTCCAGTGGCGTGCAATCGGTCGAGCATATAGCGCTGTCCTGGACTGGAGGTTTGTTTTGTGGTTGTGAAGTCGGGCGTCGCACTTTTCGCTTTGGATGAAAGCGAGAGCCATTCCTTGATTTGCGGATTGTCGAGCGCGGCGAGGGAGCGCTTAACATCGTTGCTGGCCGATGCGAGGCTGGCGCTCGTGTCACCTGAGTGCTTCTGCAGTTTGCGATGTACCAAGTATTCCAGATGTTCCCTGTCGCCGGCCTGAATCAGACCACGCTCGACGAGAAGATCTGGAAAAGTCATGCCCACCTCGGTCGTCCCTTCCGCGCATAGTTCGACGCACTCCTTCAACCGGGGCGAGTCAATCATGTCCGCCTGCAGAGCGACCACGGCATAAAGGAAGTTTCGGTCAAAGTTCATACACCTAGTTTTCGCCCGTGTCCCGAATTTCGAGGCAGAGTGAAGCTGCCCGCGTGTTATACTTCGGCGAGCGGAAGGAAGCACGAACAAAGGAGTGATTGTTGGAATTCGAAAACGAAACTGTAATAGGGCGATCAGCCAGTCGGCGGGACGCCGACTGGAGCGACCGAGACGGTCGCGCTCCCCCGCAGATCTAAATACGCCTAAAGGCGTATTGTCGGTCTTCAATGGGAGGTGATAAGAGAGACGCACGATGAATGCTGCGATCATAGAAACGAATTCGCCGGAGCAACAGACCGCGCCGGTCGTGGAACCACCGATCAGCATTTTGCAGCGCCTGAAGGCGCACGCGCCGCGGGGCCGATGGCTCGCCGGGCCGGAGGTCAATCCCGACATGTTGCGGGCGCGGATGAAAGAACTTTTTTGGGGCATATCCGAATCGACCATACTCAAGGAGGCCAGCGCCCGCATCGATCAGATGCTGGCGATAGCGGCCGTGGTCGAGCCGATGCCCGTGGCCGTGGAACTGCAAGTTGCCGCGGCACAAGAGGACCTCCCGCTTGCCTGCTGACTCCTGCTGCGAACGCCGCGGTCCGGTGGGACGCCGCGCGTTCGACCTTCCCTAAACGAGCTTCGGGTCTAACGACTCGAAGCTCTTTCTGTTTTTGCCGCCGGGGTTGGGAAGCAACGCACGTTATTGAGACGGGAAGTTGTAAATCGCGTTCGTGGCCGTACGAAATTCGGGCGGAATGTTTTTGATGTAGGCGGGGCAGAGGTCATCGAAGCCTTTCGGCGGCCGACCGTGTTCCAGTTCGTAAGCGCGAGCGGCGAGTTCAGCGATTAGTTCGTACCGCTGGCGCCGAGACGCATCGTAATGTTGGCGAGCTTTGGCGTGTGCATTGGCTGTCAGCCCAGACAGTGCCGTGCGACCGCTGATGGCACTCACCAGCCGGTACCAGTAATACGCGAATCGGTGTTCGGTTTGGATGATTTCGTTATCCCGCTCGAAGACACGATCTATGGGCTCAACACTATCGTCGATCTGCTGAAGGGCCGAGATGATTTCGCGGCAGAGTGCCGCGTCGAGAGTGGGAGCCGATTTGCGCAGCGGCCTTGAGGCTATCCGTTCGATGGCAATTGTCATCAGGATGTCAGTGAGAAGCCCTTCACGCAGAGAATGGTGCCCGTAGCGAATTGCTTCGACATACCTTCGAGCTGCCTCGTTAGTTTGCTGCTGACGCTCGTGCCAACGGCCTATTGCCACAAGAGCCTGAGCGATGCTCTTTAACCCGCTGAGTTCGTTCAGGCGTTCTTCGGAAACTGCATAAGTGTACGTCACAGGCACTTTGCAATCCTTGGCCAAGCCAGCACGAACCAGGCGCAGAGCTTCGGCGTTTGCCTCGACGAATCTGCGAAACTCATCGTCAGAGACCGTGGTCAGATCGTCAGGCGGCGTCGCGATAAGCGTGGCGGCTTTGCGGAAGTCATCGTAGCCATTGGGATTCGGAAGCTGCACCTTTTCGGGACGGACCGGGAAGAGGAAGACAGCGCCCGCGGCGAGCAAAACCACAACACCAAATGCGATGAGGCAGCGTTTTAGAATAGCGCCTGAGTTGAAGCGCAAAGGTCGCGCGACGTCAATTGAATTGAACCGGCCCGGACGAATTGGCAGGCTTGCGCCGCATGGCCCACACGGCACGCGCCAAAACTGTTTTTGATATTGAGATCGCCGGGCTGCAAGCGGTCCGCGGCCAGCTCGATGCTGCGTTTGATCGGGCGGTAGATCTGATAGTCCAGACGTTGCGGCAGCGCGGCAAAATCGTCGTTACCGGCGTCGGCAAATCAGGCAATATCGGGCACAAAATCGCCGCCACACTGACAAGCACAGGCTCAACCGCCGTCGTCCTCGACAGTGTTGACGCTCTTCATGGGGATCTCGGCATGGTGGCGGATGGAGATCTCGCCTTGGCGTTGAGTTACTCCGGCGAATCGGAGGAGCTGCTGAATCTCCTGCCCCACTTGAAGCGGCTCTCGGTGAAAATTGTCGCGATCACTGGCGCCGCCAAGTCCACGCTCGCGCGCTACAGCGACGCCGTGCTGAACATTCGCGTCCCTCGGGAGGCCTGTCCCTTCAATATGGCTCCGACGGCGAGCACGACGGCGATGCTGGCCATGGGCGATGCGCTGGCGATGGCTGTGCTCGAAGCGCGCGGCCTCAAGCGCCAGGATTTCGCCCGACACCACCCCTCCGGCGCCATTGGCCGGGCCTTGTTGCTGCGAGTCGGCGAAATCATGCGGGCGGGGGAACGCAATCCGACTGCGCCGGAAACGCTCACGGTGCGGGATGCGCTGCTGGTGATGACGCGGGCGCGTTCCGGCAGCGTCAGCATTGTGAATCGGCGCGGCAAGCTGGTCGGCGTCTTCACGGACGGCGATTTCCGGCGGCACATGTCGCGAGGCAATGAATTGCTCGACAAGCAACTTCGCGACGTGATGACTGCGAACCCGATCTGCATACGGGAGGAGGCGCTGGCGGCGGAGGCGCTCAATGTTTTTAAAGAGCGCAACATCGACGATCTGATCGTCGTCAACAAAAAGAAAGAGCCGGTCGGCCTGGTGGACCTCCAGGACCTGCCGAAACTGAAGCTCATGTGACTCTATGCGCCTGTTGCTGCTTCTCGTCGCTGCTGCTTTTACTTTGACTGCTTGCAAATCGCTCACTCCCATGGCCCGCGAAAACCAAACACCGCGCTCCTTCAAAAAGCGAGTCACTCACGAGATCGCGCTGAACTACCTCGCCTATCTGCCACCGGACTACAATCCGAAAAAGCGCTGGCCGCTCATGCTGTTTCTGCATGGCGCCGGCGAACGCGGCACGAATATATGGCTTGTGGCGAAGCACGGCCCGCCGAAGATCGCGCGAACGAACGCCAGTCTTCCGTTCATCCTGATCTCGCCCCAATGTCCTGCCGGCGACCACTGGTCGAATGATTTGTTGCTGGCGCTTCTGGACCATGTGACAGGCAAGTACGCCGTCGATACGAACCGGATTTACCTCAGTGGACTGAGCATGGGCGGTTACGGGACGTGGGCTTTGGCAATCGAGCAGCCGGAGAAGTTTGCCGCGATCGCCCCGATTTGCGGCGGCGGCGAAACCATTTCGATCCTGCTCGCGCAAGGGGCCCGTCGGAATGCGCTCAAGCGATTGCCGGTCTGGGCGTTTCATGGCGCAAAAGATCCGGTGGTCCCGCTGGAGGAATCGCAACGGATGGTCGATGCGCTCGAAAAAATCGGCAACAAGCACATCGAACTGACAATTTATCCCGAAGCGACGCACGATTCATGGACCGAGACCTACAACAACCCGAAGCTTTACGAATGGCTGTTGTCGCATAAGTCGCGCGCGCCGGCTCGTTGAGGCGCCACGAGCTGGTGTCAGGAGTTACGCCGCTTGCGTCGGCTTCGTGGCGCGAATCAACAGGAAATGACCCCGGCGATAGCAGATGCGTTCCAGGAGTTGTCCGAGGCTGTTGGGCAGCGGGAGCAAACCGATCGAAGCCGCCTCGGTCCGAAAGCCGACCTTGTCAAAAAGCTCTTTCGCCTGCGGCACGGTCAACGCGCGGACATGGCCGGTAACCCCTGAGAATGCCGGATCGTCGATCTTCACGTAGTCAGGGAACTCCTCTTGGTAGTGAAGTCCCAGAGGGTTGCCGAGTATCCAGCCGCAGCAGTTCGCGAGCGTGAAGGGGGTGTAGCCCAGGGCCATCGCGCCGAGATTCAACAGACTCGCCAGATTTTCGCTGGTGATGACGGCGGTGCCGCCCGGTTTGAGCACGCGGAATGTCTCCATCGCGAACAGCCGCGTATTGTGCAAATGCTCGATCAGATATGCGCAATGGACGACGTCGAATTGGTTATCGGGATACGGCCAGCGGCCATTGAGGTCGATCGAAGTCACCTTGATTCCGCGCGCTTCGGCCTGGGCGGCGTGCGAAGGCGAGCCCTCAATGCCGCAGAAGAGTTTCGGCTTGTAATTGAGATAGGCGTAAAGCTTTGACCCGTCACCACAACCCACATCCAACAGCGCGTCGGGCCGCAGCGTCGCCACGATTTCGCCGGCCCAATCATTCGAGCGGGCCGCGCCGCGGTCCCAATCGCGGGCGAAGTGTTTCTTCAGGGCCGCTAACATGTCTGTGCGAGGCTTCGGGCAAAGTGGCTCATGCGCGCGGCGAAACTACTTATTGATTTTCGGCAGGCCAAGCTTCAACACCCGTTTGAAATCCTCCCAGTGGGCGAGCCGCCACGTGAAGAACCGCAGCATCCAAAAATCCCCCCGCCGTCGCAGCGAGTGGACGAAACGTCGCCTCTCGGCGATATGCGATCTGAGCCGCCATAGTTGAAGGAGCACCCCCAGATACGTTGCGCGAAGGAAGGACCAGCGCCGCGCCAGCACCATCCCCATGAGGCTCTCAACCAGCAGAAGCAGCAAGAGGGGAAAGAGCAGCAGCAGGAGGATATGTTGCGCGTGATACAGCAGGACGAGTACGTTGTTGAGGTTCGACTGCGAACGCTTCAGGTCGCTGGTGCGAATCTCGACCATCTGCGTCCCTCCTTTGGGATTGACCGAAACGGCGCCTCGATGGTGGACTCGTCCTTTCGGTCCGGGGATCAGGCGTTCCCCGGAAATCCAGATTTTCCACGACAGGTCACTTTCTTCGCCGTAAAGGAAAAACTGTTCATTGAAGCTTCCAAGGCGCTCAAAGACGTCCCGCCGGATGAACACGAAGCCCACGGTCATGAACAGTTCGCGGGGCGTGTGGCCGGGTTTCACCGGCACCCCGAGACTGCATACGTCGAAGCCAACGGCGCCGAACGACTGATAGGCGTCGTCGTCGTAGTCCATTACATACGGCCCGGCAGCGGCGACTTTGTTTTCCTCGGCCGTCCGATAAAGCTGCTCGACGCAATCGGGTTCCAGCCACAGATCGGGGTTGAGGAAGAACAAATACCGCCCTGAAGCGCGATGGGCGCCGCGGTTGTTTCCGGCGGCAAAGCCGATGTTGCCGCCATTCTGAACAAAGATCGCATTCTTCCAACCGGAAATGAGTTCCTCGAACAGTTTATCCGAACCATCAGCGGAGGCGTTGTCCGCGATGATGATTTGAATGCGGTCAAATATCGTTTGCTGCGTAAGCGATTCGATGCAGCGATGGGCCCACTGTTTGGCGTTGTAATTCAGGATCACAACGCTGACGGCGTATTCGGCCGGCGCTTCGCTCATATCGGCTTGGCTTCCATCGCGGCGCGAAGAATAGGAGGAGTGGACAAAGCGGTTCAAGCCCGGCGCTTTGGGGGAACCGGATTGGTCGGGAGGACGCCCTCGATGCAAAAACTGAGGACGCCCTTTCGGGCGTCCTGAGTGTTCCACAAACTAACCCCGGCAGAAAGCCACTCGGCCTCTGCCGCTACGTTTGCCGGGCGTTGCACCCGGTAATTTAGTATCGGCAAAGCCCCGGGGATTCTTGATTCGGGCGCCTCAGTCACTTTTTCTGCAAAACGCCGGGGCTCAGGCGTATCCCCTTTGGAAGAGAATGATGAATACGGAAACCAAACATCTGAAAATTGAAGGAACCCAAAATGAGCGCTCAATTAGCCAAATACAGCTTCGGCCGCGTCCTGCTTCACCTCGTCTGCGCGCTGCGAGACCACAAAGCGCAATGGCATTGGCAGGGAGTCCGCAGGGAACTTTTCAAAGATCGTTGAAAACCCCAAACGGCAAACGAACAAACGACAGAGAAATCCCAAATATCAACGCGCAACACGCCCGAGAGGCGGATTTGCAATGGTGTGTGGGGTTTGGTCGTTTGCCGTTTGGGATTTTGCGAATGTCCCTCCCGTGTGGGCGGGATGGCGGGCTTTGGTGCGAACGAACAATAACTGTGTGTGTGCCAAAGCCCGCCTTGATTTGGCGTCCGCATGCCGATCCAGTGCCAGATTCTCATTGCAGAACCGGTGGCCGCTCGCATTATTTGGGTTTTATGTCTTCTCAACCGAGCGAGCCCGATATCGAGCGCCTGCAGCTTCGGAAATTCCAGGAAGGCGATCCGGAGGCGTTGGGCTGGTTGAGAACCCGCTTTAATCCCGTGCTCATGAACATCCTGGTCGCCCGCGGCGCGACAGCCATTGAAGCCGAGGAACTCCTCGCCGACATGTGGGGCGATTGCGTGCCCGGCTCGGAGGATCGCCCATCGCTGCTGGACAAATTCAGCAACCAATGCCCGCTCCAAAACTGGCTGGCAACTGTTGCCACGCGCCGGTGGATTGACCTCAAACGCAGGCAAAACCGCCGTCGCGAAGCCGCGCCGAGCGGGTCCGAAGACACGGATGTCTTCGCCCGCATGGAGTCGCCGCCGGCGATGCCAACCGAGCATCACCTGATAACCCTGCTCCGCGACAGTTTGCGGGCCGCTTTCGACCACTGCCCCGCCGGAGACATGCTGATGTTGCGCCTGGTCTACCTCCATGGGATTTCCCAGCGTGAGGTGGGCCGCATGTGGGGCTGGCACGAAAGCAAGATCAGCCGCCGCCTCTCCGAAGCCATGAAGAACATTGAGACGCACACGTTGCGCTGCCTGCAAGAAAAGGACCCCTGGCTGAAGCTCGCCTGGCAGGACTTTTTGGACCTGTGCCAAACGCATCAGATCGGGTTCTTATGATTCAGCGAAGAATGTTTATGCCTAATCCATTTGAAATTTTAGCCGGATTCCTGGACCGCTATTCGGACGACGTCGAAGGCCGCTCCCTCGAAGAACCATCCTCCGAACTCAAGCTTAAGCTCCAGCAATTGGCGCGGGGTTCCTTGAGCGAGGCGCAGCGCGACGAGGTGATTCTGATCCTGAAGCGCAACCCGCAGTGGGTTTCCATCCTGGCCAGCGAAGCCAAAGCCATGCGCGCCGGTCGCGAAAAGTAGTTCACCATGATCGGAGAACCTGCGCTTGCGCCCGACCCTCGGTTTGCGGAGCTGAAAAATGCGCTGGCCGATCGTCTCGCCTCGGCCGGCGCCAGCATCACACCTCAGAATTTCGCCTCGTTGCTCGACCCGTTGATGCGGTCGGTCCTCGCCCAGGGCTTTGCCGAAGCCACCGCCCACGAAGGCACCGTTTGGCTCCTGGATGAGCCCGGCCAACACCTTATTCCTGCTTATAACACCGGGCCCAACGCGGCCAAATTTGTCGCCACTTTCAAACAGCCGGTGAACGAAGGTCTGATCGCGATGGTGACGGCGAGCGAACAGCCATTTGTCGAAAACGAGGTTTACAGGAATTCCAGGCAAAGCAAACGGCTTGACACGGCGCTCGGCGTGCAAACGTGTTCACTGATCGGCGTGCCGTTTTATTTATTGAAGAGATGTTCAGGCACCATCTCGTGCGTGCAATTGAAAACTGCGAACCAACCGGACCCACCGGGTTTCACTCCGTCCCATTTGGCAGCCGTCCAACGCACCGCGAGCGTCCTGTCGCGATTGCTCGACTTCCAGTTCCTCGGCGCGACAGTCGGCTGGACCCCCTCGTGAATACCGCATGGCCCACGCTTGCCGAAGCGCGTGAATGGCTGCGTCACGGCACCGGCCGCGGGATTCGGATAGCCGTGTTGGATTCCGGCGTCGAGACCAGCAACCCGTCTCTGCAAGGGACTTCGGTGCCGGAAGATTGGGCGATTGTAGAACAGGACGGCGAACTCAACCTCTTTCCCGGCGAAGGGCGCGACGTGTATGGCCACGGTACGGCCATAGCTGGCATCATTCGCCAGGTGGCTCCCGAGGCGGAGATTGGCAGCTTCCGCGTGCTCGGCGAACAACTTCGCTCGCGCACAGCGATCATCTGCGCCGGTGCGCGCCATGCGCTCGCGCGCGGCTTCCATATCCTCAATTGCAGCTTCGGGTGCAGCCGCGAAGATCAGGTAATGCCGTACAAGGACTGGGTGGACGAAGCCTACGTGCGCGGCCGGCACGTCGTTGCGGCCTGCAACAACCTCGATTTTTCCAGGCGGGAGTGGCCTGGGCATTTTCCGACTGTGATCACAGTCAATTTCACCGGCACGACTGACCCGGACGCGCACTTCTACCGTCCCGGACACCTGGTCGAATTTGCGGCGAGCGGCCAAGACATCGAGGTCGCCTGGTCGGGCAGCGGACGCAAAAAGGTCACCGGGAGCAGTTTCGCCGCGCCTCGAATTGCCGGTCTGCTGGCGCGTCTGCTGTCGTGCTGCCCGACCTTGCGCCCGCTCGAAGCCAAAGCCCTGCTCCAGCACCTGGCTGCGCCGTGGAGGTAGCAAGCGCGTTCGTGCGAGGTTTGAGAATTGCTATTCTTGCGTTCGTGCGATGAAGCGAATTGCGCTCATAGTGTTCTGTCTTTGGACACTGGCAGGCCAGGCGTCCGATTTTGAGACAATCGGGCTGGATCAACTCCGGCTGATGGTGCCCACCCTCACTGGCACCGGCATCCACGTAGCGCAACCCGAAGCCGGGGCGCCGACATGGCAAGTCAACCCGGCCGCCGTCAGTCAGCCGACGAGCCTGTTTACCTGGATTTCTGACAGCGGATCGGCGACTAACTACCCGAACAGCCTTGGCTCCGAGTCCTGGCACGCCAACGAGGTTGGAAAACGGTTTTACAGCGTTGGAACGGGCGTGGTCCCCGGAGTGGCGCACGTCGATTCATATGACGCAAATCATTTTTACAATACGTTGATCGCGTCCGAAGTTGCGATCCCGGCGCGGGTGGTGAACCAGAGCTTCATCTTTGCCGCAGAACTGCCGGTTCTGGATCGGGATTACGATGGTTACGTTTCCCGCTATGGCACTGTCTTCGCCTCTGGCGCCGGGAATGGCGGGGCCGTCAGTTCGCCCGCCACGGCGTATAACGTCATCGCCGTTGGCGCACACGGCGGGTTGTCGAGCGCCGGGCCGACGCTCGACGGACGGTGCAAACCGGACATAACGGCGCCCGGGTCAATGACGAGCTTTTCGACTCCGCTCGTCGCGGGTGCGGCGGCGGTGCTCGCGCAGGCAGCGGAGCGGGAGGACGGTGGGCCCGGCACGGCTTCCGACGCCCGCGACCCGAAAACGATCAAAGCACTTTTGCTGAACAGCGCGACCAAGCCTGCGGACTGGACGAACAGCCCTGTCCAACCGCTGGATTACCGTTACGGCGCGGGGGTATTGCACATCAGCAGTGCTTATCGACAGTTGCGGGGCGGTCGCCACGCACCAAACGCGACCGAAAGCCTTTCGGTCGGCGCCCCTCATCCACCAGCGAACACCAGCGCCAACTTGCCGACCCGCCGCGGGTGGGCCCGCCAAAGCATCTCGAGCACGCTGACGCGCGCGGGGTTGCACCACTACTTCATTGATCTAACGGGTGTTGCAGGCCGAAACGTGACGGCGACACTGGTCTGGAACCGCCAAGAGGGGCAAGCCGGCATTAACAACCTTGATCTGTTCTTTTACGATGTCGGCAGCGGCGCGCTGATCGCGAGCAGCGAGAGCGTTGTCGATAACGTCGAGCATATGCACGTGGAGGGACTGCCCGGGTCGCGTTATAATCTGCAGGTGCTCAAGCACGGCGGCGCCTCTGGCCGGGTCACCGCAAGCGAGATGTACGCGCTTGCTTTCGAGTTTGGGGCGGCTGACCCGCCACGACTGGAACAGCAGCAGATATCCGCTGGACAATTTCAGGTTCGAATCATGGGCGAGCCGAATCAACTCTACGCCCTGGAAGCCAGCTCGACTCTTTTGGGCTGGACAGCACTTGTGACGAACAAAACCTCCGCCGCAGGGTGGTTCCAGTTTTCCGATTTGGCGGGCGGGCCACAGCGGTTTTATCGGGCAGCGGAACGATGGTGATATTGCAATCCAACCGCGGATTGGGTAGTATAGGTCAACACCTGATTGGCCGAACTTGCCATATCGGTAAGTTAAGGCAATTGCCGAAATGCCGATTCACAAGTTGACAGGGCAAGCTGATGAATATGGTGCAAGCTAATTGCCGGGTGCAGTTCACAGCCGAGGACATTGAGTTCATTTTGAACGTCCTACGGCCAAAGGTGGATTCTCGCGAGTGTCTGGTGCAACTACTGGCGGACGAAGAATCGCGCGATCTCGTCCTCGACAACGAGGCGCTCTTGCACGCGATTCTCGAGCACCGCAACTGCCTGCGGATTTCGACCCACTTCTACTTTTATATTTTAGTTCGCCACGTGTTTCGCCGCTCGGGCATCGATCAGCGCAAGGTCGCCGATTACGTGGCCGAAATGCTCTCAGATTTCTCCAACGCCGAGCAGATGCAACTGCGGGCCGGTGAGCATGGCAAGCCGCTGGATTATTTCTTCGAAATGCTTTCCGCGCTCCACGCCGCCGACGATACGACGCGCTTTTTCATTCGCGCGCATATTGGCAACCATTCGCTGTTCCTTTCGGGCGTTTTCCCGGATCGCATTCGGCATCGCGCCGAGTTCAAAGGCGCGCCGGACCTGAAGTATTACGAGGAACTCGGCAGCGCGAGTTACCGTGCCGCGCGCGACCATCGCCTTGCCTTCAAGTATGATGTGGCGGAGGTTTTTGATATCCTTGGCGAACGCTTTCAGACGACGCGGCGCGCCTTGAATGATCTCGGCGAACGCCTGATCACCATTGGTGACGTCGATAGCGCGGTCAGTTTGATGTTGAAGACTTCTCTGAATTTGGGGCTTTGAATCAAAACAGCGAACGCCAAACCAAATCCCGGAGAAACATCCAATCCCAAATTTCATCAAACGCGCGCGCCTTCGATTCTTGAAGTTTCTCTGGTGGGTTGTTGCTCGGCCTTTGGTGTTTAATCCCGTTCTTCCTCGCCTGAGTTCGTGTCGGGGTGCATTCCGGGTAGAACCTTACCCACCGGAGCGTTAGCCTTTTGGCTTGTGCGGACTACTTTGCGCGCAAACTCCAGGAGCACCGCGCAAGGCTCGAGACAGGGGATGATGCTCTTCTGGCTGCCCTGATCGGGCGCGAGTCCTTCAACGGTCCATAGTCGCTGTTTCAGGCAGCAGTTCGGAGCGCAGCATTGTCGAATCATCAGGGCTGCATCGGCATCATTTAGAAAAGTTGTGATGCGATACATGCCGGTTTGCCGGCCCGTGAACTCGCGATAATTCGTTACCCGCGCTTCGCCTCCGCGGGTCGCATACAAATCAGCAATCGCGCCGGGATAGAGCCGGTCGATGGCCATTTCCAAATCGGCGTTCGATCGGCAAACAACTCGCCAGCCAGCCGCCAGGTTCGGCGCCGATTTCAATGAACGGAACCGTCCGGTGGGCGTGAACTGGGCGATCTTTCGCGCCTCCTCGACCGAGACCAACCGCAACTCACTTTCGCGCTTGTGAACATCTTCGACATGCCGCAGTTCGAAACCGGCGGCACAGCGGCCGACGTGCACTTGCGCCACGACGAGTTCGTCCCGGATTTGGCTGACGAACCATTCGGTCGCCGGATTCTGAAATGATGCTATCATCCAAAGGTCGAAGCTAATTCATCCAAGTCGGTTCAACAAGTTGCGCGGTGTCTTTGTAGTGTCTCGCAATTGGCAGGTGTTATGATCATGCGAAAAGCTACTGGCTTGCTGCGTTCCTGCTGTGAGAATAGCTCCAGTCGTTTATGCGACACTACACTAGTGGAAAATGCCGCCTCCTTTTCGTCGGCGATGTCATGCTTGGCCGGTTGCTCAATGAGACCTTGACGCGCGAGTCGCCGCAGTTTCCCTGGGGTGATGTGCTGCCGGTTTTCCAACAAGCTGACCGGCGCGTCTGCAATCTTGAATGCGTCATGTCTGATATCGGCTCGCCGTGGTCCGCAACTCCCAAGGTGTTTCACTTTCGCTCCGATAAGAAGAACCTTGCGGTGTTGAAGGCCGCAGGTATCGACGCGGTATCACTCGCCAACAATCACACGCTCGATTTTGGTTATAGCGCGCTGCTCGACATGCTCCATGGTCTGCACGCCGCCGGCATCGCATGCAGCGGCGCGGGAAGCAACATCGTCACCGCCACAAGTCCTGGTCTCATGAAAGTGCAAGGGCTTAGGATCGGATTGATTTCGTTTACGGACAATCAGCCCGAATGGGAGGCCACGCCCGAGCGGGCCGGCATCTTTTATATGCCCGTCGATGTTGAAGATCAACGAAGCGCGAAACTATTTGAATTGGTCCGGTACACGCGGCGGCACACCGACCTGCTAATTGTCGCTGCGCATTGGGGCGGGAATTGGGGCTATTCTCCGCCGTTATCGCATGTCGAGTTCGGCCGGGCGTTGGTCAGAGCCGGCGCCGACGTCATCTTCGGCCATTCCGCTCATGTTTTTCGAGGGATCGAGATTCACCGGGGCCGCCCTATTATTTATTCTGCGGGCGACTTCATCGACGACTACGCGGTGGATCCCCTTGAGCGTAATGATCAGTCGTTCATCTTTGTTTTGGAAATGGACAAAGGACTTTTCCATCGGCTCCGGCTCTATCCGACAGTCATTCGCCACTTCCAGGCGCGATTGGCCGGAATAGACGAAGCCCGAGAAATCGCGGCCCGAATGGTTAAACTCTGCGATTCGTTCCAAACTCCTGCGTCATGGAACCCTGGCGAGCGCTGCCTGGACATCGAGATCTGCTGATTTCATTGATGCCATTCCCAGACCGAAACCACTATTTCCTGAATCCGGGACGACGTTGGATTGACAATGACGTGCTAAGCGCCGACAACTGTCGCCCGCATGAGCTTGCTGGCTAATCAGGTGGCGGTGGTGACGGGCGCAGGGCGCGGGATTGGGCGGGCGATTGCGTTGCGATTCGCCAAAGAAGGGGCCGATGTCGTATGCGTGTCGCGGACTGCGGAGAACTCGGAGAAGGTAGCGATTGAGGTCCGTGCTCTGGGACGGAAAAGCTGGGCGCATGCAGTCGATGTGGCCGATCCAAAGGCGGTGGCTGAGGCTGGGCAGAAGATCACGACTGAAACGGGCCGGGTGGACATTCTCGTGAACAACGCGGGAGTGACGCGGGACGGGCTATTGATGCGGATGAGCGAGGAGGACTGGGACACGGTGCTGAACACGAACTTGCGCGGGGCGTTCTCGTTCACGAAGGCGTTTTCCAGGGTATTCCTCAAGCAACGGAGCGGGCGGATCATCAACATAGCATCGGTGATCGGGCTGACTGGCAACGCGGGCCAGTGCAATTACGCCGCGAGCAAGGCAGCGCTGATCGGATTCACGAAATCGGTCGCAAAGGAGCTGGCTTCGCGGGGAATAACCGCGAATGCGCTCGCGCCGGGGTTCATCGAGACGGACATGACGGCGGCGTTGGACGAAAAGGCGCGGGCCGAATTGCTGAAGAATATCCCCCTGAACCGGCTGGGGCAGGCCGAAGACGTAGCCGAGGCGGCGCTGTTTTTGGCCGGGCCGGGCGGCAGCTATATTACGGGGCAGGTGCTGACGGTGGACGGGGGGATGGTGATGTAAAGCCAGAGGGCAGAAGGCAAAAGGCAGAAACAAGAGCAGGTGTTGACAGGGCGAAACTGAGGCTATAGACACTGCTTGCACTTGAGAACGGAAAACAGGAAATTGAGCGCCGTTTGGCGGATAGGACCGCGCATTTCGGGGCTTGACGCACTCTGGGCGGTTGCATAGAGACACACGAACAGAATGGAGAAACCCATGGCTGAAAAATCGACAGAACAGAGAGTTAAAGATATTATTGTGGAGCAACTGGGCGTGAATGCGGACCAGGTCACGCCAGACGCAAAGTTCATCGAAGACCTTGGGGCTGACTCGCTCGACACGGTCGAGCTGGTGATGGCGCTTGAGGAAGAATTTGGCCATGAGATCCCGGACGAGGAGGCCGAGAAATTGCAGAGTGTTGGTGATGTGATTAAATACATCGAAGAGGCCCGGCAAAAGTAGGCGAAGCGAGTTTTCGGGGCAGCTCCGGCGCACGTGTCAGCCAAGGCTGCCCCTTCATTTTTTATGGCAAGTAACTGGACAGAACGCCGGGTGGTCGTGACAGGCGTCGGGGTGGTCACCTCGCTGGGCAACGATCCCGACGCGCTGTGGAATCACATCGTGGCCGGGAAGTGCGGAATCCAGCGAATTACGCATTTTGACGCGGCGGCGTTCGATACGCAGATTGCGGCGGAGGTGCGGGATTTCAACGGGGCCGAGTCGTTCCCATCTCCGAAAGAGGCGCGGCGGGCGGATCGATTCGCCCAATTCGGGATTTTTGCCGGGCATCACGCGCTGCTGGACTCGGGGCTCGACCTTGAAAAGACGAATCGCGACGAAGTCGGTGTGTTTATCGGATCGGGAATCGGGGGACTGTGGACAACCGAAGAGCAGCACAAGATTCTGTTGAATAAGGGTCCGGGGCGGCTCTCGCCATTCATGATCCCGATGCTGATTCTGAACATGGCCTCGGGTTTGTTCTCGATGTATTACAAACTGCGCGGCCCAAATCTGGCGACGTGCTCGGCATGCGCGACGGCCAATCATGCGATCGGGGAGGCCTGGCGCACGTTGAAGATGGGTGACGCGAAGGTGATGTTCGCCGGCGGCAGCGAAGCGACGATCACCGCGCTGGGGATCGGCGGGTTTTGCGCGATGAAAGCGATGAGCACGCGCAACGATGAACCGCAGAAATCGTCTCGACCGTTTGATATGGACCGCGACGGCTTCGTGATGGGCGAGGGCTCCGGCGTGCTGGTGTTGGAAGAGTTGGAACATGCCAAGGCGCGCGGGGCGAAGATTTATTGCGAAATGATCGGCTACGGCAACACGGCGGACGCGAATCACATGACGGCGCCGGCGCCGCAAGGCGAAGGGGCGGCGCGTTGCATGCGGATGGCTTTACGCAACGCGGGGCTAAATCCGACGGACATCGATTACATCAACGCTCACGGGACCTCGACGCCGCAGGGGGATGTGTGCGAGACGCAAGCGATCAAGACGGTGTTCGGGGAGCATGCGCGGAAGCTGGTGGTGAGTTCGACCAAGGGGGCGACTGGACATATGCTTGGCGCGGCGGGAGCGGTGGAAATGGCGATTTGTGTCAAGGCGATTCAAAACCAGGTAGCGCCGCCCACGATCAATCTGGACAAGCCCGACCCGGAGTGCGATCTCGATTACGTGCCGCACACGGCGCGGCCAATGAAGATTGATGCGGTAGTGAATAATTCCTTTGGTTTCGGTGGCCATAACGCGAGCATCATTGCGCGCAAATTCGTTGGCTGAGTCGAGGCAAGGCAGGGGGCATGAATTGCCTGCCGCAAATTGAAGCCAAGCGCGACGGACGTGCGCTTTCGGGCGAGGAGATCCTGAACATCGTTTGCGCCTACACGCGCGGCGAAATTCCCGATTATCAAATGGCCGCGCTGCTCATGGCGATCGTGTGCCGGGGAATGGACGCGGCGGAGACGCGCGCTTTGACTGTAGCCATGCGCGACTCGGGGGAGCGCTTGAGTTTCCCGGCGGACCCTCGACCGCTGGTGGACAAACATTCTACCGGAGGAGTCGGAGACAAAGTTTCGCTGCCGCTGGCCCCGCTGCTGGCGTGTCTTGGGTTTCGGGTGCCGATGATTTCCGGACGTGGGCTTGGCGTCACCGGGGGCACGCTGGACAAGCTCGAGTCGATTCCTGGATTTACTACTGCACTGCCAACGAAACGGATCATCGAGCAGGTCCAGAAAATCGGGTGCGCGATGTGCGGGCAAACGGACGAGATAGCCCCGGCTGACAAGGCGATCTATGCCCTGCGCGATGTCACAGGCACCATGCCATCGATTCCTTTGCTTACTTCGTCAATTTTGTCGAAGAAACTCGCGGAGAGGCTCGACTGCTTGTTGCTGGACGTGAAATTTGGCGCTGCGGCGTTCATGAAGATTGAGGAGCAAGCGCTGGAATTGGCGGAAACGATAGTGCGTCTGGGCAACGAATGCGGTGTGAAAACGCGTGCGCTGCTGACGGATATGAACACGCCCCTGGGCCGTTCTGCCGGAAACTGGCTGGAAGTGCGGGAAGCCGTTGAATGTCTTTCGGGCCGTGGACCGGCTGACCTCGAGGAGTTGGTAATCGAATGCGCGGCGCACCTGCTGGTGCTGTCGGGAACCGCAGGAATTGAGAATGCGCGACGTGAGGCGCTGGGAATGCTTCGTTCCGGGGAGCCGCTGGAGCGTTGGGACCAGATGCTGGCGGCGCAGGGCGCGGACCTAAAGCGCTATCGTGAGAAGCTGAAGCAGGATGCGACGGCGGGAGCGGTCGCGCTGGCTGTCGCCGACCGACGCGGGTTTGTGAATCGATGCGATGCGCGCCTGATAGGCGAGGTCGTGCGCGAACTTGGTGGAGGCCGGCTACAAAAGGGTTCTGTGATCAACCCCGCGGTCGGGATCGACGGCATCGCGAAACCTGGTGATCACATCGAGCAGGGAATGCCAATAGGCCGGGTCCATGCGAAAGATCAGCGTGAAGCCGACCAAGCGGCTGCCTGTGTCCGTGCCGCATTCGAGATCAGCGATGCGAGTCCAAAGCTGACGCCCCTGGTGCGGAAAATGATTGAATGACGCCCCTTTCCGATCACGGCTGGCGGACGCGGTAGAACGTCTGCGGCTTTTGGGAGACCCTCACGTTAAAGTCCACGTCGTCAACATCGGCAGAGGGCCAGAGGGTGATAAAACGAAACTCTGGACAGCCCTGAAGCCTTCTCTGGCTTGGTTTTAGCTGTGATGGGACTGTCAGAGGCGCGGGCAAGCGCTTCCTGAATACTGTTCAGTAGTATAATGCGCACTCGTCGTCTGATCAAAATTGTTGGCGCGGTTTTGGCAATCGTGTTCGTGGCCGTCAGCATCCGCGCATTCGTGGTGTATCGTCGTGCTCAGGAATTGCAGGAAGGCGCTGCGGTGCGCGATGTGCAGAATTCGGCCATGCGCGCGTTGCATACTTACTATGTCGCAAACAAGCGCTACCCGAAATCTCTGACGGAGCTGCCAACCCGCTCATTTACGTTTACCAGGCCGGGCGCGTCGCTCGATCTGCTGAAGCGTCTTAACTACAAGTCCGACGGGCCGCGCTACATGCTGACCCGTCCCGGTAAGGACGGGATTCACAAGGTGTCGGTGATTGGCGCCGGACCGCCGGTGTGGGAGTTCGTGTATCAAAAGAAAGAGTGAATCGCCTCGTGAATTCCGAAATCCGAAGGACGAAAACCGAAGTGAAACCCGAAACTTTAAAGACAAAAATGAAACCACAGTTTTGGAAATTGCTTTGGGTTTCGGATTTCGGATTTGAACCACAGACCGGAGTAGAATTAGCCGGATTTCCCGGTCCGTTTTGGGATAATCGCAATCTTCCCGTTGCGTTCGACCACGGCGTATTTGATTTCGTCCAGGTTCTGCAAGCCCTGATGCTGGCGTGCCGCAGCCAATATATCCCCTTCATCGACGCGCAATTTGTCCATGCGATCCTTGTGCATATGTCCGTTTTCGAAGATGACCAGCGGCACGTCATCGAGCCATTTTTCGAGGGTCCGATAGCGTTGCTTGAGCAGCGACAACGAAATTGTGCATGCCATCAACGTCAGGATAAGCAAAAGACCGTTCGTGATGGAGTGGTCCTCATCGACCATGGCCTGCTGAGTGGTTTCGCTGATGATCAGCAGCAGTACCAGTTCGAAATTCGTGCTTTGCGCCAGCGTCCGCTTACCAGCCAGCCGGAACACCAGCAGGAGGAATGTGTAGAGGAGCAGCCCGCGGATCACTGATTCCATAGTCGCCCCTCACGGATAAAACAGATGAGTGAACCGCACCTCCGGTCCATCGACGATACCCAGCCGGCCGGGCGTTTTGCCGAATTTGTTCGGCTTGAACTGAAAGAGAATTTTCGCCGTACGGGGCGTTTCACTTACTTTGAACGTATAAACGAAGCGTTCATTCTTCAGCTCGACCGATTCCGGCTGCGGTTCGACATCTTCCATGCTGACCGCATCGACGTACTCACGGTCGATCCACAGTTGGAGCTCCTTTCCCCTGGCTGCCACCGCTCCAATGTGGACCCGCAGGTCCACCGGCGCGTGATAACGTTCGTAACGATGGTATTCGAGCCAGAGGGGACCGCCGCGGGTTCCGGCGACGTGTTTCGTCAACGGGCCTGGCCCCAGGTAACCCAGGATCGCAAATAACAGCACCAGCGCCAGCAGGATCCATCCCGTGCGCTCGAATTTCCACCAGCGCCTCTCGAACTTTAGATCCTGTCCGACTTCCAGTTCCCCTATTCTTGCCATGGCGGTACTCATCGAGTTTTCCCGACCTGAGGCCTGCGGGTGCATGGGGTGAAAACCTGTCGCTGCGATCGCATTTGCTCTTTGGCGAGCAACAGGCCAAAAAGGCACATGCGCATGGGTCTATTCCTCGTTGCGGGATTTACGGTGAATCTCCTGCTCAGCGGCATTTCAACCGGCGCCGAAGGCCCGAAACCGGTGCCGTTGATGCAAGCGCTCCCATTGCCAAATTATGAAACCTCCTTTCAGCGCGACGGTGTGGAGTTGACTCGCTATCACTACGGGCCAGGGTTGCGGCGACCATTTCTCTATCCGATCGTCGGCCGCTCAGGGCGTTCGCTTACGCGCATGGGCCATCCGCACGATCCCGAATCGCACAGCCATCACAATTCGGTGTGGATTTCGCACAATGATGTCAACGGCGTGAGCTTTTGGGACGACCGCGCGAAAGGCCGGATCGCGCATCGGCGCATCGAACGATTCGAGGACGGCGCGGAGGAGGCTTCGGTCTCAACTGTGAACGAATGGCTTACTACAAACAGCGTTCTCGTGATCGAAAAGCATGTCGTTACTGTGCGAACTCTGCCGAATGACGAATGGTTTCTGCTGCTCGACCTGCTGCTGGAATCAAAGAATGCGCCTGTGACGTTCGGGAAGACGCCCTTTGGACTGGCCGGTGTGCGCTTGGCCAAAAGTATTGGCGTCCACGACGGCGGAGGGCGCATCCGCAATTCCGAAGGCGGCGTAAACGAATCGGGAGTGCTCTGGAAGCGCGCCAAATGGGTTGACTATTCCGGCGCGATTAAGCCCGGCGTCATCGAGGGCGTCACCTTGCTCGATCATCCCACAAATCCAAACCATCCCACATTCTTTCACGTCCGCAATGATGGTTGGATGGGCGCCTCATTGACGCATGACGCGCCGCGCACAGTGGAAAAGCCCTTGCGCTTGCGTTATGGACTTTATGTCCACCGCGAAAGCCCGAGTGATGGAAAGCTCAACGAGATTTGGAACAAGTTCACTAACCTGCCGCTGCCTTCATTTAATCGCCAGCGTTAGCGCCGAAACGTGAAACAGCTTTCGCCGAAACAACGGGAACTCGTATCATCGCTCACAAAGAAGCTTGAAGCAATTCGCGGGATCAGGGCCGTTGTGCTCGGAGGGTCTCACGCCCGGGGACGCGCGGAGCTAGGGTCGGACATTGATTTCGGGCTATTCTACTCGGAAGCGGCTCCGTTCTGCATCGAGAGCATTCGTGAATTGGCCGACGGGGTCAACGACACACCGGGGCCGGTGGTGACGGACTTTTACGGGTGGGGCCCGTGGGTTAATGGCGGGGCGTGGCTGACTATCAGCGGGCAGCGCGTCGATTTTCTGTATCGCAACCTCGAACAGGTCGAGCGGGTGATCGCAGACGCGGAAGCGGGAAAATACGAGGTTCACTACCTTCAGCAGCCGCCATTTGGTTTCTTCAGCGGAACATACCTGGGCGAGCTCGCGGTTTGCATTCCGCTGTTCGATCCCGAAGCGCGGCTCGACGCGCTGAAGCGCCGGATTGCGAACTACCCCGAGGCCCTGCGCCGCGCCGTGGTGCAGGACTACCTGTTCATGGCCGAATTTACGCTCACTGCGTTTGCCCCGAAGTTCGCGGCTCGTTCAGACGCGTACGGGACCGCCGCATGCCTCACCCGCGCTGTGAACGAACTGGTAATGGCGCTGTTCGCCTTGAACCGCAAGTATCTCATCAACGATAAGACCGCCCTGGCGGAGGTTGCAGAATTCGAGCGCGCGCCACGAGAGTTTGGACTACGCGTGCAGAAGACGCTGGCGCGCCTCGGCGTCTCTCCTGCGGAACTCCTTGCTGCCGTCGAGGGCGTCGCGCAGCTGGCCCGGGAGAGCATTGAACTGACGGACGGACTCTACCAACCGCGCTACACATTGCCAAAGTGACAGGCGGTTTTAAGCGATTCGGTATGGACTCACAGCGGCGCTCGCACCTCGTTGGTCGTGAAACGGATGTAAGGGAAGCATTCCGGAATGTGGGAATCCCAAATTCCGTGGCGGCTCCAAACCCAACCGCCCGAATCTTTGGCGGGCGGGGGCGCCTTGTAGGTGTTGAATCGCGAGAAGTCCATTCGCCAGGTGTCGCCCTCCTTCGGCGGGAGCGAACGGCCATCGGTGGCGAGCCATTTCATGCCCTGCCACGGAAACGCCAGTTCGACGGTCCAGCCGCGGTCTCTGTCGCGGTCGTCGTTAACGGTGCCGTCGATTGCGACCGCGTTCTTACGGCCGGGAAATGTCCAATCAAAATTACCGAGTCGCCCGCCGCGCGGGTGAGTTTTGAAGTCAACGCCGTTGAAGGCCTTAAGACGGCCGCGGGCGAATTCCGGCGCCGTCGCGAAGCCGCTCCTTTCATAGGCATCGTTCCAAATGAAAAACACCTCGTAAACGGTGTTGAACGCATTGACTTCGAATTCGTAATACGCATCCCGGCCGGCAATGAAAACCTCGACATCGTTGTCGTAGTAAATGGGGTCGTTGCGATTGGTGTACTTGGCGCGGACTTGCGGCTCCTCGACGCGAAACGC
>JAKEEH010000423.1 GCA_022616725.1 Limisphaerales bacterium
AAAGTGGACATTTCTGGACATTTCTGGACGAAAACAGGGGCGGTGTCCGGAAATTTGCGCACGAACTGATGAAAACTGATGAAAACGGATGGGGTTTCCAGGGGCTACTGTACAGGGCCTAAAAAATGAAAGGGACGAGTTCACACAAAAATTGATACAAAATTGATACATTACTGCTACACAAATGGGGGGAGGGGGGTGCAATTTTTACGGACGCAACCCATAAAGACGCAACTCCGTTCCGTGTGTCGAATTTCAAGTTGAAGAAGGCGGGTTTTGCGCTACTTTCACAAGCGGGTGAGCGCATTCTGGCGAGTCATTGCGACCTTTTTGCTGGCACTGTGGGTGCCATGCACTGCCCATTGCGCGATTGAACAGTTGGCCCTCGGGTCGGACTGTTGCGCCGAGGCGCAGCACGGAGGAGAGCGCGATTGCCAGGACTGCGCGGTTTGCCAGGCCGTCGAGGGAGGCAGTTATTTCTCGCCGTTAAAGCGTGCGACTTTCGCGTTGCCAGTGGCGCAACCGGTCTCGCCGCCTCCGACCCTCGATTCCATCCATTTCGCGGCGACCTGGCGCAAAGCCGCTGAGCACATTCCGCCCGAGTTGCCGCGCGTCTGGCAATTCGTTTTGCGCGCCGCCCTGCCCATTCGGGCTCCTTCCGTCGCTTCGTAATCGGGTCCGGTTGGACCTTTCTCTGAAGCGCAGCGTGTTGTTCACGGCTGCGATGTGACCGAAAAAGCGGCGACCGTCGCCGCAGTCCCAAATGTCCTATGAGGCGAACTTGTCAATTTTTAAGTACCTTTATCTTCACTGCCAGCACGGCCCTGGCAGCCGAAGAGGCCTTTACGGTCGAGGAGTTTGCCCGGGAGGTCCTCGCGCGCAATCCCGAGGTCGCGTTTTACGAGGCGGAGATCGCCGCCGCCAGAGGCGAGCGGAAGAGCGCGGGCGTACTGCCCAACCCGGAGCTGAACGGAGATGTCGGCCATAAGCGCGCGCGCGACACGGCCGGAACGCTCGCGGGCGAGGGCGTCGCCTGGTCGGTCGGCGTCGCCCAGACCTTCGAATTCCCCGGCCGGCTCGCGTTGCGCAAGGCCATCGCCAATCGGGACATTGACCTGGCTAATCTCGGCTTGAGTCGCTTCAAAGCCGAATTGGCCGCGCGAGCCCGCACGCTGGCGTTTGCCAATTTGGCTGCTAAGCGGATCGAAGCGGCGGCGCGGGAAGTCGCCGGGCGGGTCCAGGCGCTGCGGGAAGTGGTTGTGCAGCGCGATCCGGCGGGCGTGACGCCCCTGCTCGAGACGCGAATCCTGGAGGCGAATGCATTGACCGCGCAGAGACGGGCCGTGGAAGCCGCGCTCGCCGCCAAAGGCGCGCTCCTCGAACTCAACCTGCTGCGGGACAAGCGGCCTGATGCCGCGATACGGATCCGGGAGACGGAACCCTCCTTTGTTCCAGCGCCCGTGTTTGACGATTTGATGGCCGCCGCCCAGACAAACGCTTACGAGTTGCGGGCCAGGCAACTCGAACTGGAACAACAGGGTTTTCGTGTATCGCTGGCCCGAAACGAACGCTGGCCGGCCGTGACGCTCGGGCCATTTTACTCCGAAGAACGGGCTGGCGATAAGGAACGTATCGCGGGAGTCGGCGTCAATCTGCCGTTGCCGCTATGGAACCGGAATTCGGGGAACATCGACGTGGCGCGGGCGCGCCGGCAGCAGGCCGAGGCCGCCCTGCGCATCACGCAACGCGAGATTGAGCGGCAGTTGCAGGCGAACCTGGCAGCCTACGCCACACGTCTCGACGCGCTGGCTCAATGGCGGGCGGATGCGGTGGAGAGATTTCGCGAGGCCGCCGAAGCCGGGGACCGCCATTATCGATTGGGCGCCGTGCCCATCGCAACCTATGTGGAACTACAAGAGAAGTATCTCGAGGCCGTCGAAGCCTATTTCAACTTGAAGAACGAAAGCTATGCGGCGGCGCAGCGGCTGGAGGTGTTGACCGGGATGAAGTTTGTAGAAGGGAGGGCGGAATGAAAATTCAGAATAGTAAATCGAAAATTGCGACCTGGTTGGTCCTCTTTCCAACCGTGCTTGCTTTGTGGGGTTGCAAGAACTCTGTGCGGCAGGCGCAGGAAGAGCAAAGAGAAACAGCGCGGGCCTGCGGGTTCAAGGAAGGCAGAGGAGTGTTCATTGGTGATGAGACACGCCGGGCCGTGGGCGTTGCAACGGTGGAAGTTGCGCAAAAGGCGATCCCGGAGGTGGTTCGAGGAAAGGCGCGGGTATTCGCTGCCGGCAAGGCCAGTCTGCTCATTGATCGCGCCCGCGCAGCATTGATCAAACCTGGGCAGCGCGTTCTGCTCGAAGAGAATCGCGAAGGCGAAGTGATCTCCGTGGGGCGCGCGGCAGAGCGCAGCGCCGAGGCGGCAGAGGTGATTGTGAAGGTCAGCGGGGACGTGGGTCCGCCGGGCGCCTTTGTCATGGCAGCCCTGCCCCTCGAAGGCCAAAGGGCGCTGCCTGCCGTGCCCGAATCAAGTGTTCTCTCGACCGCAACCGGGGACTACGTGTTCGTTCAGAATGGCGAGCATTTTCTGCGCACGTTAATCAAACCCGCTGGCCGCGCTGACGGATGGGTCGGTGTTTCCGATGGGTTGCTGGAAGGGGACATGGTCGTCACGAATGGCGTCCAGGTTCTGTGGTGCATCGAGTTGCAGGCGACCAAAGGCGGCTACGCATGCTGCGCGGTCGCGAAAGAGAAATGATCGCGCGCATCATTGAGTTGGTTCTGCGACGGCGAGTGTTCGTCCTGATGGCGGCGATGTCCCTCATTGCGGCCGGCGTCTGGTCGGCCCTCCGGTTGCCGATCGACGCGGTGCCCGACATTACTAACGTACAGGTGGTGATTAACACCACTGTGCCGGCGCTTTCGCCGGAGGAAGTGGAGAAGCAAGTCTCCTTCCCGGTCGAGATGGAAATGGCCGGCGTGCAAGGGCTGGAAGAGATCCGCTCGTTGTCCAAATTCGGGCTTTCCCAGATCACGATGGTGTTTGCGGACGGCACCGACATTTATCGCGCCCGGCAACTGGCCGGAGAGCGGCTCCAACGCGTCGTGGGCGAATTGCCGCAGGGGGCGGAGGCCAGGCTCGGGCCGATCAGCACCGGCCTGGGCGAGGTTTACTTTTACACCCTGGATTATCGCGCCGACGCAACGAACAAACCGCCAACGCGCTACGAACAACTGCTCGAACTGCGCTCGATCAATGACTTTATTGTCAAGCCAGTCCTTCGCAGCGTCCCGGGCGTCGCGGACGTTGAAATCTTCGGCGGTTACGAAAAACAGATCGTCGTTCAGCCCGATCCCGAGAAACTGGCCAGCGCCGGGCTTTCGTTTGGCGAACTGGCCGAGGTCATTCGCGAGAACGTCGAGAATGCCGGAGGCGGGTTGATCAGCAAAGGAGGCGAGCAGGTGAGCCTGCGAACCGTGGGCCGCGTTCAGAGCCTCGAGGAGATCGCGAACCTGCCGGTGAAATTCGGGGCGGGCGTGGAGCCGTTACTGGTCAAGGACGTGGCGCGCGTGACCATCGGCTCGGCGCTGCGCACCGGCGCCGCCACCGTCAATGCCGAAGAGGCGATCGTCGCTTACACGCTGATGCTAACTGGCGCCAACAGCCGGCTCGTGGCGCAGCGCGTCCATGAAAGGGTTCGGGAGATCCAGTCCCGGCTGCCGCCCGGCATCGAGATCAAGACGCTCTACAACCGAAGTGACCTCGTCCACCGAACAATTCGCACGGTGCGCAACAATCTGTTCGAAGGCGCGATCCTGGTCATTGCCGTGCTGTTCGCGCTGCTCGGGAACTGGCGCGCCGCGCTGATCGTGGCCTCGGCGATTCCGCTTTCGATGCTGTTTGCGGTGATCGGGATGGAGCGCTTCGGAATCTCAGGCAATTTGATGAGCCTTGGAGCGATCGACTTTGGCTTGATCGTCGATGGCTCCGTCGTGATCGCCGAAAACGCCGTGCGCCTGGTGGGGCTGCGCCAACGGCAGCGCGGGCGCGCCCTGACATTTGACGAGCGGCTCGGCGCGATCGTCGAGTCGTGCAAACAGGTCGGCGCTCCGATGGTTTTTGGCGTGACGATCATCACGATCGTTTATGTGCCGATCCTGGCGTTGGCCGGGACAGGGGGAAAAATGTTCCGGCCCATGGCTTTCACAGTCATTTTTGCCCTGCTCGGGTCGCTTTTGCTGGCGCTGACCCTGATTCCGGTCTTCTGCGCGTGGTTTCTGTCCCGCGGCGTCACCGAGGAACACAATCGCGTGATGCGCTGGGCGCGCGCGCTCTATGCCCCCACCCTGCGTTTTGCGCTGCGCCGACGCGTCGTGATCCTGCTCTTGACGTCCGTGGTGTTTGTGGGCGCCGTGTTGCTGTACCGTGACATTGGCGCCGAGTTCATTCCACAGCTCGACGAGGGTTCGCTGGTCTTGCAATTGGTCGGCCCCACCAGCATCAGTCTCGACGAATCTCTGGCGATGCAAAAACGCGCCGAACAGATCATTCTCAGGGACTTTCCAGAAATCACCTCGGTCTTTTCGCGCATCGGCACACCCGAGATCGGCACCGATCCCATGGGCGCAAACCTCGCCGACACGTACCTGTCTTTCGCGCCGCGCGAAAAATGGCGCAAAATTAACGGACGGACGATCGATAGAGATCAACTGAGCGACCTGATTGCCCGAAAACTCGAAGTGCTCGTGCCGGGGCAGGACCACCTGTTTACACAGCCGATTGAAATGCGCTTCAACGAAATGCTGGAAGGCGCGCGTTCCGACATCGCGGTGAAGATTTATGGCGAAGATTTTCCGACCCTGCAAAAGCTCACCGGCCAAGCCTACGAAATCCTAGAAAAGATTCGGGGCACCGGCGACATCGAACTGGACAGCGACAATCTTGGGATGGCGCCGGTGCTGGATATTACGCCGGATCGCGCGGCGATGCGCCGCTACAACGTGCACGCCGGGGAGATCAACCAAACGGTCGCGACCGCGCTCGGGGGCGTCACGGTCGGATCGTTCTTCGATGGCAACCGCCGCCACGACATCGTTGTGCGGATGGCGGATGCGCACCGGAGCGACCTTGAGACGCTCCGAAAGCTGCCGGTGCGCGTGCATGAGAGCGGACAACTGCCGCTGGGGACACTGGCGAAGATCTCCGTGCGGGACGAGGTGAATATGATCGAGCGCGAAGGCGGGCGTCGCCGCGTAGGAATTGAGATCAACTTGCGGGGACGGGACATCGAAAGCTGGGTCAATGAGGCGCAGGAAATGCTCGGTGTCCTGAAACTGCCGGAAGGCTATCACATCGAGTTTGGCGGCCAGTTCAAGCAGATGCTCGAAGCGCGGTCGCGTCTGGCCTTCATCGTTCCGGTGGCGTTGATTCTGATCTTCATGCTGATTTTCGCGGCGTTCGGCAGCGTTTCCCAGGCGCTGCTGGTGTTCGTGTCCGTGCCGCTGGCGGTGACCGGCGGCGTGGCCGCCCTCTGGTTGCGGAACATGCCATTCAGTATTTCAGCCGCCGTCGGGTTTATCGCCTTGAGCGGCATAGCTGTGCTCAACGGCATCATGATCATCACCTTCATCAACCAGTTGCGGACCGAAGGCAAATCGGTGCGGGAGGCGGTAATCGAAGGCTCTCTTACCCGGCTGCGGCCAAAGCTGATGACCGCCCTGGTGGCGAGTCTGGGTTTCGTCCCAATGGCGATCGCGACCGGCGCTGGCGCCGAAGTGCAACGTCCCCTCGCGACGGTGGTGATTGGAGGCATCATCAGCTCGACTTTCCTGACGCTGGTTCTGCTCCCGGTGCTGTACGACTGGATCGAACAAAGGTCTCAACGACCGGCCAGGCAACAGGCGCCCGCGCGGGCCGCAGTTACAGAGTCGGCAACAGTCTGAATGCGGAATTGACAATAGCGTTATTAACTTACGGAAAATTGAAAAGCGAGACAGAGTTATGAAAAATGTCTTTACACATATTCTACTGGCGTTGGCCATCAGCGCCATAGCTCTTGTCAGTTCGCGCGCGGACGACAAGACCCGTGGTGCTCAGAACCGCGCGTCAGGCCCGAAGGGTGGGCTTTTGCTGGAAAAGACCGAACCAAAGGCCGAGTTCTTCCTCAACAAGGATCGGTCGGCAGTAATCACGTTTTACGACGCGGCCCTTAAGCCGGTGCCCGCCGGCGCGCAGACCGCCCGCCTGGTCGTAAACGCCAAAGGCGGCAGGCAGCAGGTCGATTTTGAAAAGAAAGGCGATGTCCTCCTTAGCAAGACAACCATCGCCGAAGGCGACGCCTTGCCAGTCGTGCTCCAACTCAAGTCAAACGCCGACGCGAAGCCGCAAAACTTCCGGTTCAAGTTGGACACGTCAATCTGCGGCGGGTGCAAACGAGCTGAATACGCCTGTACATGTGACGAATAGTTCAATTGACCGAGATCAATTAGAATTAACGGCGAAGGCAGACTTTCTCTCCCACCTGCGCCGAAACTGATGACGGCGCTGGTCGCGAGCCGATGGCTATCGCGACCCGAAGCGGTACCGCAGCACATGTCGTCGGGCAGCGTTGGCCGTCACCCGTGAGGGCTGCGCGAACTGGTAATTGACGAATGTCCCGTTTTGACCAGCGTGCTGAATTCCGCGCTGGGGCCCCGCGCCAATCAATCGCGTCGTGAGTCGCGTTACGCACACTTCGGCGCGCGCACAAAATCCACAGTAGTCGGCATTCTGCCTGCTGAATAATTTGCATGTGGCACACACTGCTATTGTGGCTGATCGGCGCACCCTTTGTGGCACCACTCAAGACTGATGTCACCCTTCCGTTCCAACTCAAGGATGGGTTCATGTGGGTCGCGGTATCCGTCGCCGAAGGACCGGAAACCCTAAATCTTCTTCTCGATACCGGAGCGGAGGTCACAACTCTCGACCTCAACACTGCCAAACGCCTGAACCTCAAACGTGGCCGCCCGGTCAAAGTCGCTGGTGTCGGCGGTAAAGGCACCGGCTACTGGCCACAAACCCTCAACGCAACCCTTGCTGGCGCCAAGCTTCCCTCCCGTGTGCTGGTTACGGATCTCTGCGCTCTACAGGCAAGTTGCCAGTGTCCGATTGACGGGCTGCTGGGCGCCGACTTCTTTCGCCACCGCGTCGTTCACATCGACTTTAAAGCCAAGACAATATCATTACTGGCGGAGGCCCCGGCCCACAACGGGCCGATACTCCCAATTCGCTTTCGCCGCAGCATTATGCAAGTCCCGGTTACCGTGGACGGCCGGCGCTCCCAATGGCTGCGCCTGGACACGGGTTGCGCCTCTCCTTTGGAGTGGGTTTCGTCGAATGCACCCAGGAGCACCAGGGGCTCGAAAATTTCTGTCGGCCTTGCCGCGTTCCGACTTCCCACGGCATATACCAATGTCGAACTTGGCAAGCACCATTTCGAGCACGTCCCTGCCGGCATTCACTCCGCCCCGCTGTTTCCCGGCGAGGCCGGGTTGCTTGGCCTCGGTCTGTTGTCCCGCTTCGAACACGTCACCATCGATGGGCGCGCCGGCCAGTTGCTTCTTTCCGGCCGGCCAGAGTGATCTTTTCTTCAAATCTCTGAGGGGTGCCGCCATCTGCGGCGTATTAAGGGTGGAAACAATGCGGGATAATCCCGTCGAAAAGAAAGAGCACACATATGAAAACATTATTGATCGCAGTGACCTTCGGCATGGCCCTCATGGGCATTGAAGCCAGGGCTGATCATTCAACCCTGCCCCCGAGAGCACAACAACTCTTCGGCCATATGAAGACGGCCAGCGGACCCGACTCGGGAGGCGCTGTGAAACCCATCGGTCCTGCCGCCAAGGCCCCCACCAGCCGTGAGACAATGGTCAGGGGCACTTCGAGCGACGATCACAACCTGGTTCAGTCGCGGATCTACACGGGCCGCAGCCCCTTCGCCGCCCAGACGCGCGAGTTTGAAATCGCCCCGCTCGGCAAAGGAAAGGCCAAAGAGTGCGAAGCCGGTTGCACCAAAGATTGCTGTGCGAAAAAGTAACCGCTGACGAATGCAGGTGGCGGAACGCTTCCCCACCTGCCAGCATTCCGTTATGAGTGACAGTCAATCGGAACAAAAACCGGATGCCTTCGAGCGCGCCCTGGCCCGATGGCGGGTCAATAATCCGCTGCCGCCTCGCTTTCAGGAGCAGGTCTGGCGCAAGATCGAGGGTGCTCAAGCCCGGCGGCGCATCGGCCTTGGCCAACTCCTTCGCGACTGGCTGAAGACCATCATGCCGCGCCCGGCTGTTGCCGGTTCCTATTTCGCCGTCGTGCTGGTTGCTGGGTTGCTGGTGGGAACGTGGCAGGCCCAGGAGCACAACGCCCGTGCCGAGCAAACATTGGCTCGGAAGTACGTCCAATCTGTCGATCCCTACCAGGCTCCCCGCCTCTGATTGCGTGAAACGAGCCATTCTCATCCTTGTCGTCGGAGCTTTCGCGGCGGTCGTTGCGTACTGCGCCGTCTTTTATTCCACTACCGCGTCCCAGCGGCAGGCAAGCGCGACTTCCGCCCCCGAACTCACCTGGCTCAAGCAGGAATTCAATCTGAGCGATGCCCAGTTTGAGCGAATCTCCAACCTTCATTCCGCCTACCAGCCGCACTGTAAGGAAATGTGCCGCCGCATCGACCAACAGAATGCCAGGCTGCGCAGCCTTGTCTCTGCCTCTACTGGAATGACCACCGAGATTGAGGCCGCCCTCGCCGAATCGGCCCGCCTGCGCGTGGAATGCCAGGCAGCGATGCTCAACCACTTCTACGACGTGAGCCGAAACATGTCTCCGGCTCAGGCAAAGCGCTATCTCGCCTGGGTGCAGGAGAAAACCTTCGTTCCGGCTCCCGGCACGAGGATACACGAGAATCGGCGTTGATGACCGGCCATCCGGACGCTCAGGACGCCATCGCGATGGCCGACTTGGCCGCTGACCGCGATCACGCGCTCGATTGTTTGATGGAACGCCACGCCGAAAAGCTCTTTCACTATCTCATTCGCGTCCTGCAAAATCACGACGATGCCGCCGAGGTCGCGCAGGAAGCGTTCGTTCGCGTTTACGAGCATCGCGCCAAATTCAATCCGGAGCAAAAATTCACGACTTGGCTTTATACCATTGCCACCAACCTGGCTCGCGACCGCATGCGCTGGCGTTCCCGCCATCTCGCTGTCTCCCTCGAAGCGCTTTCCTCCCCCCCTTCACTTAACGCCGCCCACCCGGAACTGAGCCCTAGCGAGCAACTCGAGTCATCGGAACTCTTAAGCTTGATTCGCGGGGCCGTCGCCGGGCTTCCCGAAGATTTGCGCGTTCCCTTCGTTCTCGCTCAATACGAGAATTTGTCTCAAGCGCAGATCGCTGCCATATTGAAATGCTCGGTGAAGGCCGTTGAAACTCGGGTTTACCGCGCGCGCAAGCTGCTCAGGGAACGCTTGGCGCAGTTCGTCTAAACGAAAGAGGCTTTAGGATGCACGGAGGAATGGTCATCTGGTGGATCGTCGGCATCTTACTCATCGTGTTTCTGGTGTTGGCGATTCTTAAACTCACAAAGCGCTGATTACCGGACGCCAGGCTTCCGTGAAAGTGAGAAAGTGTGACAGTGAGAAAGTGGACACACTTTCTCACTGTCACACTTTCTCACTTTCCTATCGATTCTCTCTGCTGTTGTTTTTGTTGTTTGGAGTTTCCGAGTTTCCGTTTGTCATCCAAACACGGACGCGAAAATCAGACGCTTACTACAACCTTTCCACATGAGCGCAGGGCGCGGCTCCTTTATTGTTGTTATGAGCCAGTGAACGAGGCCGGGGCTGCTATATAGGCAGCCGGGGTGGCTCGCAATAACAGCGAAAGAAAGAGAACGGCTATCAACCCGATACTGCCACCACATTCCGCGGACCCGTGGATGATTCGCCACGGGGAGTTCTATTATTATTGTGAGAGCCGGGAGAAGCAGCGCTGCATTGTTGTGCGCAAATCCAGGACCATTACGGACATCGGAGCCGATCCCGGAGTGGTCGTTTGGAAAGCCCCGCGTCACGCCCGAAACTCGCACGGGGTCTGGGCGCCGGAACTGCACTTCCTGAACGGAAAATGGTTCATCTATTACGCCGCCGACGACGGCGACAATCGCAATCATCGCATGTGGGTTCTCGAGAGCGAGACCGCCGATCCCCAAGGGGCCTATCGCTGCCAGGGCGAGCTTGCGACCGACGGTTGGGCCATCGACGGCACCATCCTAAGCCGCGACGACGGAAGGCGGTTTGGTGTCCCGGCTTTAGCCGGCGTGTTGCCTCGCGGGCAGCGCTCCATTCAAGAGCCGGTTGAAGCCGGGACACCAAACAACGACGGAAGCCTCTTTTTTGTCTGGTCGGGCTGGCCCGGCAAGCGCAACGGTCTCCAGAATTTGTACATCGCGCCGATGTCCGACCCGGCGACCATTTCAGGGCCGCGAGTGATGATTTGCGGGCCGACGGAGCGCTGGGAGCGCGTTGGCATGCCGATTTGCGAAGGTCCGCAGGTACTCCGACGCGACGGCAAAACTTTCATGGTCTATTCCGCCAGCGGGAGTTGGACCCCGGAGTACTGTCTCGGTCTGCTCATAAGCAAGACAGGCGATTTCCTGAATCCGAATGACTGGGAGAAGCGCGGCCCTGTCTTCAGCCGCACAGAATACGTCTGGGGGGTTGGGCACTGTTCTTTCGTCAAATCCCCCTGCCAGACCGAGGATTGGATCCTTTACCACTCCAAATCCAGCAAGGCGCACGGGTGGAGAGACCGGGACGTGCATGCCAAACGGTTTACCTGGACCATGGACGGGCTGCCCGATTTTGGAACGCCTCCTGCTCGTACCGACACCGTGTTGAGCCCCTTAACGGCCATTGAAACGGCGTCTTTGCTGCACGTTACACCCGCGATTGCAGCCGCTCCGGCCACGCCCGCGACGACACATGCTTAAGATTCAGAAGAAACTCTTCGCCATCTTGAATTTGGGATCGCGCAGGCGGTTCCCAACGCTCTCCGTCCTGCTCGCGTGTTGTGCCTTTTCAGTCGCTGTTGTCGCGGGTGAAAAGGCCGGGGGCAAGACTTTCCAGGTAATCACCAACCGCGAAGGCGACGTCACTCGCTTTTTTGTCGAAAATCGTGAAGCCAACGAAGTCACGGCGACCTTCGAGATAAAGAGTACTAATCTTAAGGCCACGACGAACTTTCCGTTTACAGCGACTTATCCCGCCAACAAGGTCACCGAAGCCTTTAGCGTGTTCCCGGACGATCCGTCGAAGCCCTGGAACTACAGCTACACGAGCCATTACACGGTCGGCAGCACGTTGGCGAAGCACGACGATTCATACATTTACCGCCTGCCATTTGCCCCCGGCGCTTCGTTTAAGGTGACGCAGGCTTACAATGGAAAGTACAGCCACCATGGCTCGGACCAATACGCCATAGACTTCAAAATGCCCAACGAGACACCGGTTCACGCAGCGCGCGGCGGTATCGTCGCAAAGATCAAGCAGGATTCCTCGAAGGGCGGACCCGACCGCAAACACGAAAACCATGCCAATTACGTGCTCATTCGCCATGACGATGGCACGCTCGGCAATTACGCTCACCTCGCAAAAAATGGTGTCAAGGTCGCGGTTGGCCAGCGTATCGAGGCGGGCGACTTGATCGCTCTTTCAGGGAACACCGGCTTTTCCAGTGGGGCCCATCTCCACTTTTCAGTGTTCAAAACGCGCGATGGCAAGGGCCGGGTCAGTATTCCGGTCAAATTTGAAACCGCCAATGAAACCGCGATCACGCTCGTTGAAGGCACCAGCTATCGTTCGAGCGCGGTCAAGCCGGGCACCATTCTCGCCGTCAAGGGCGAGCCTGCTCCAGGCGCGTCGGATAAATTCCAGGGCGGTCAGAAAAAGTAGGGGATCACCGCGCGGGCTCCATCCCTCGCCAGCGACCCCCTAATGCAATGACGAAGCTCTAATCCCTAATGACTAATTCGGGCTTCGAACATTTGCCCTCTTTCGTCATTAGTCATTAGTGCTTGGTCATTGTTGCGCCTATGGCGTCGTTGGCGGCGGCTGCGGTTGTTGCGGCTGCTGCCCACCGCTGCTGGGGTCGCTCGGCGGTTGATTTAAGTTGTTCGTATTGGTCAACGACCCGCTCGATGGCGGCCCGGTATCAATATTCGTCGAACCCGAGTAGCCCCCGCTGCTGGTATCCGTATCGGTGCCTGTGCCGCCCTGTTGTTGATCGCAACCCACCAAGGCCAACGCGGCCCCCAGGATAATCAATTGTTTTTTCATGCTCTTCCTTTTTTCAGTTTCCCTGACTGATGCACACCATCCCTTCCGCCGGGCGGAGCGACAATGGGGAAAACGCCCCAAAAGGGCTACTGAGGAGTGATTAGTGAGTAGTGAGTAGTGGCTAGCCATTTGCCGCATGAAGGTGCAGTCAGGACATCGGTAACACTTTTGGTTCAAGACATAGGTAACACTTGGG
>JAKEEH010000424.1 GCA_022616725.1 Limisphaerales bacterium
AGCAATCGCGACGGCACCAATGCTAATTGTAGCGGCTGCGCTTTCTTAGGGGGCGCGGCTAAGTACTCGGGTTTCGCGCCGACGAGCGACGGGGTGCTTGTCGTGCAAACCGCCGGCAGCACAAACTACACAGACGGCGCGGCGTTGGATACCACTATCCAAGTATATGAGGGCCTGACTCGAAATGTCTTTCGCGGCGATAGAGAGGACGTATGCAAATACCTGATAGGATGCGACGACAATAGCGGAACAGGTGGCAAAAGTAGTTTGCTGGCCCTTTCAGTGGTCTCCGGAAGGAACTACGTTGTGGAGGTCGATACCGCAGGGGGCGAGAAAGGCAACGTAGTCTTGACGTGGCAACTGTACCCGTCGCCCACCCCATTTGAGTATGTTGGCGGCGATCTCTATCTGACCGCGGACAGTAATCTCGTCCTTTACGGCGAAGCGAAATATGCCTGGTTGAAAAACGGTTCATTACTGCGGGAAACCCCCGATTCCCGGCTCCTCCTCGAAGCAAGTGAATTGCAAATTGCTGCGACCTATGCTGTGGCCATGACGGTGGTCACGACTGCCGGTGACACGATTCAGCGTTTGACAAACACGCTGGGGTCTATCCTCGCCGCCAATATCGCATTAGAGTCGAATTCTACCTTGCGGCTTGCACTCCAGTTCCAAAGCTCAGAATCAGTCGCCACGAATCTCCAGGTCGAAGCCGCCTCTACCGCCTCCTCCGCGAACTCGACCACAGCCTGGCAATGGACGCCGATCACCCCCTCGGCCATATCCACCAATGGAAGTTTGTTGATCCTGAGATTCCTCGTGGATACGCCCGGACAGTTTTATCGCGTGCGGCCAAAATCGCGTTGATCACGAAAGGTCTTACATGGGGGGGGAGATTTCACGGACGGCCTTGGCGCTGACAGCGGTCTATCGCAAAGCCGGCCCGAGCCCCCTGCGTTGCATTGCAGGGTTGGCGGGCCTCGCGGTCATCTTCGCAGTTTGCCAGCGAGTTGAGGCCGCGGAAGCTGCACCCGGAACCGCCGTTATCCTCGCCGTGCACGGCGATGTAGAAGTCTTGCCCTCGGGCGCTCGCAATTGGATTTTCATCTCAACCCAGCGGGAGAAAAATGTCCTTCGCTCGGGCGATCAACTGCGTACGGGGCGGCACAGCCACGCCAAGGTGCGTCTGGCAGATCGGACCGTCACGACGATAGCCGCCGAGGGACACCTCCGTGTCCTCGAGCCGTTGCCGCGCGAAATGACTCTGCTGGAAGTTGTGAAGGGGCTGCTCTTTTTTTTACACCGTGACACGCCGGGGCGCGTTCGCGTTCGGACGGCCACAGTCACTGCCGCCATTGAAGGAACTGAATTCAGCCTGCAGGTTGCCGAAGCTGATGGCGCGACACGACTGGACCTGATCGACGGCAAAGTTACGTTGGCCAATGCTGCCGGCCAACTCTCCCTCACAAGCGGTCAAGCCAGTGTGACGGAGCCTGGTGAAGCGCCCGTTCGCGCTGCCATGCTCGCGGGCGTCAACGTGATTCAATGGATTCTTTATTATCCCGCCGTGCTCAACCTGGAGGAATTGCCGTTGCCAGAGAGCGCCAGCGCAGTGTTGGGCGCCTCTTTGGAGGCCTATCGACGCGGGGATTTGCTGGCCGCCCGCGCCCAATACCCGGAGAACCGGTCGCCCGATTCTTCGGCGGAAACAGTGTATCTGGCGGCACTTTCTTTGGCAGTCGGAGAAGTCGAGCAAGCTGCGGGTTTCCTCAACTCGCTCGACGCTCCCGCGGCGGACAATCATACGACAAGACTTGCGGCTGCTCTGCATCTTCTCATCGCCGCAGTCAAATTTCAGTCAAGACCCTCGATGTGGAATGCCGAACCGGCGACTTCCAGCGAATGGCTTGCCGAATCGTATTACGAGCAATCGCGCGGCCACCTCGATGCCGCCCGCATGGCTGCCCGTCAAGCGGTCGCCAAGGCGCCGGATTTCGCGTTCGCGCTCGCGCGACTGGCTGAATTGGAATTCAGTTTCGGACGCGTCGCCGCCGCGGAAGAGGTGCTGCAGCGTGGCTTGGCACTCGCGCCGGAGAACGCGCAGGCAGTCGCACTCCAGGGCTTTCTCTACGCCGCGCGAAACCAGAATGATCGGGCCATAGCCTCTTTCGACCGTGCAATCGAGTTGGATTCGGGCCTCGCCAACGCCTGGCTCGGCCGCGGATTGTGCCGCATCCGTCGGGGGGAGGTCGCTGAAGGCCGAGAGGATCTCCTGGTCGCCGCTGCGACGGAACCTCATCGGTCCGTTTTGCGCAGTTACCTCGCCAAGGCGTTTACCGACGCGCATGACCATGTCCTTGCCCGGCATGAATTGGCGTTAGCCCGGCGTCTTGACGAAAATGATCCGACGGCCTGGCTCTACTCGGCACTGCTCGATCAACTCGACAATCGAGTCAACGACGCGATCGAGAATCTGGAACACTCGCAATGGCTCAACCAGAATCGCGCCGTTTATCGTTCGCGTCTGCTCCTGGACCAAGATCGCGCTGTCCGGGGAGTGAATCTCGCTAACATATACAGTGACGCCGGTCTGACCGACGTCGCGTTTCGCGAAGGCGTCCGGGCCGTTTACGACGATTATTCGAATTTCTCCACCCACCTGTTTCTCGCCAACAGCTTCAACCGGCTGCGCGATCCGCGCCAGGTCCATCTGCGCTATGAGAGCCCGTGGCTCAACGAATATCTCGTTGCCAACCTGCTCGCCCCGGTGGGCGCAGGCACGCTCTCACAACTTGTCTCTACGGAGGAGTACTCCCGGTTGTTCGAACGCAATCGGCTTGGGCTGGTCTCGGCCACTGAATATTTGAGCAATGGCGACTGGCTTCAGGCCGCTGCGCAATATGGCCGTCTTGAAAAATGGAATTATGCAGTGGAGGAGTTTTACCGGTCACAGACTGGCTTCCGACGAAACGGGGACTTGGAGCAATTAACGCTTTCATTCCAGACCAGGATCCAACTTGGCCCGCAGGATGATCTGTTCCTCCAGGCAGTTTACTACGATGCTGAAGGCGGCGACCTGGCCCAGCACTACTCCGAGACTGACGTTAACGAAGGGCTGCGCTTTGAAGAAACGCAGGAACCGATCCTGGTCGCCGGCTACCATCACGCCTGGACGCCGGGCTCCCACACATTATTCGTGGCCACGCGGTTGGACGACACGCTCACACTCACAAATCCCGACCAGGGGATACTCAGCTTCGGCTTCGATGGCACCGGTCAGATGCTTGATGCCGGATTTGGGCCACAGATGCTAAATTACCGCAGCGAACTAGAGATCTACACCGCCGAGCTACAGCAAATCTGGGAGCAAGGTGATCATCGCTGGATCGTGGGTGGCCGTTATCAGGGAGGTGCGTTCGACACATTCGACGCTCTATCGGGAGACGTTGTGATCGCAAGTACTTCCGCCAATTTCGAGACGAGCTTCGACAGACAAAGCATTTACGCATATCACCATTGGCACCTGTTGGAGCCCCTGCGGTTGATTGGAGGCGTGAGCTATGACCGGCTTAACTATCCGGAGAATTTTCGGAGCCCGCCAATTTCGGGACGCCAGGACACCGTGGACCAGGTGTCACCCAAAGCAGGACTAATCTGGACGCCCACGGCGAGCACAACGATCCGGGCAGCCTATGCGCGATCACTGGGCGGGGTGAGCATCGACCAGAGTTTCCAATTGGAACCCTCTCAAGTGGCTGGTTTCGTGCAGACGTATCGCAGCCTCATTCCCGAGTCGGTCCGGGGCCAGGCAGCAGCAACCCGTTACGACAGTCTGGGACTTGCCTGGGACCAGAAGTTCCCAAGCCGCACCTATGTCGGAGTTTCCGGCGAGTGGCTGGAGTCCAAGGCGACGCGGCAGGAAGGGGTCTTCCTGGTGTTCAATCAACCACCAGAGATCCCGAGCACCACGCCACAGAAGCTGGAGTTCCAGGAGAAAACTTTGCGCCTGATGCTAAACCAACTCGTCGGTGAGGAATGGGCCTTCGGCGCCGGGTATCGGCTGAGCCATGCGGACCTGGAGGACACGTTCACCTCCGTTGGTGATGTGAGCACCTTTGGCGGATTTGCCCGGCGCCAACACGAAGAAGCCACCTTGCACCAGGTCTATCTGCTGGCGACGTGGAATTCGCCGAGCGGGTTCTTCGCCCGCTTCGATTCGGTATTTTCCTCTCAGGACAACGACGGATACTCGCCGGAACGGCCGGGCGATGATTTCTGGCAGTTCCACCTCTTTGCCGGCTACCGCTTTGCCCAGCGTCGGGCGGAATTGAGCGCGGGTGTGCTAAACCTTACGGACCAGGATTATCGGTTGAATCCGCTGAACCTCACGCCGGAGCTTCCGCGCGAGCGCACCCTCGCCCTGCGCGTGCGGTTCGCGTTTTAGCAGCGTTGCTCATTTCGCAAGCGGAGCAGGTCTCGATGCAGTTCGGCCGCGCTGGCGTAGCGGTGAGCTGGGTTTTCGTCGCAGGCTTTCAGAAGAATCTGGTGGAACTGCCGCCACTCCGCAGTCACAGGCTGTTGGGAAAGAGCCGTGTGCATCTGCGGAAATGCCTCGCGGTCGCGTCCCGTCGCGGCTTCGTAAATCAACTTGCCCAATCCAAACACATCCGCTGCCGGGGTGCCCGGTCCTTCGGGCGCCATGTAACCTTCGGTGCCGATCCAGGAAGCTTCACGCCGGTTGCTCACATCAGTCACCAGGCCGATGTCAGTAAATTTGGGCGCGTTCCTGACGAAGATAACATTCGATGGCTTGATGTCTCGATGGATCAAGGCATGTTGGTGTAGGTGCTCCAAAGCGTCGGCCAATGCCAGCGCCAGGCGGACGCACTCGTCCAGCGGAAGCCGGCCGTGTTTCTTCAGCTCACCGGCAAGGGATTTCGGAATGTAGCGGTCGGGATCAATTTTCTGGCCGGTGATTTCATCATCGCCCAGTTCCATGATGTAATAGAAATAACCTTCCGCATCGCTGCGGCCCACATGCAGAATGTGCACCCACCCTGGATGCAGCCGGGAAATCGGCGTGAACTTTTGCATTCCGCGGAACTCGCGTTCAAACGGTTCGTCGTGTGTGAACGTGTTGCGATAAACCACTTTCACGGCATGGAACGTGCCGATCACATCCCGCGCGAGCCAAACTTCCCCGTAAGCGCCGCGACCCACGCAGCGCAACGGAACATGGTCCGGAATCTCGGGCAGACGACGCGGTTCCCGCGCAGCCGGAAAGACAGGGCGCTCCACGCTGACTGATGGAATCGCAACGCCTTCGCCACTGACCACCGATGCTTTGGGGCGCGCAATGACCCACCAAAGCAGAGCGCACGGAATCTGAACCATTCCCATAATCAGCCAGGGAAACCAGAGATGTTGGAACCACATCAAAAGGCCAGCCGCCACGGCAAGCAGAAGGAATCCCCCTATGCTGCCTGCGACCGCCCAGCGCAAGCGCAGACGCGTAAATCCCATAACGAGGCCGACTCCGAGCCCGATGATGAGTGCGTACTCCAGCACGCGTGGCAACTCTTCGAGCCATTCCCCGCGGATCAAGTTCAAATAGGCTGTGGCATGAAGTTCCACGCCGGTAACGCTTTGTCCAGTCCAGCGCGTGTAAGCATGCGAGTACTCATCTCCTC
>JAKEEH010000425.1 GCA_022616725.1 Limisphaerales bacterium
GATCTCGCGTTCGAATTTGCGGAGGACGGCTTCGAGTTCGGCCACCTTGAGCGGCTTCAGGAGATGGGCTTCAAAGCCCGCGGCGCGGCTCTTTTCGACATCTTCCTTCCAGCCGTAGCCGCTCATGGCAACGGCGCGAGTTGGGCCTCGTTCATGCAATTTGCGCACGAGCTCCCATCCGTCTCCGTCAGGCAATCCGATGTCAGTGATGACCAGGTCGAAGCGCTGTCGGGAGGCGGCTTCCAAAGCGGCTTGCATGGTGGTAGCCGTTTCGACCGAGTGACCTTCCATCTCGAGATAAATCTTCATGGCCTCGAGCGTGTCTTCATGATTCTCGATGACGAGTATTTTCAGGACTGGTTTGCTTTTCATGGTGAGCAGTTGGTGGTTAACTCGACAGTGAACTCTGCTCCAAGATCGCGACCCGGGCTGTCAGCCATGAGCCGGCCGCCATGGGCTTCGATCGCCGCTTTGGAAATGGCGAGACCCAGGCCGAGTCCGCCAAATTCATGCGTGACCTTTTGTCCGCATTGTTCAAAGGGGCGAAAGATCTTATCGAGCATGTGCTTTTCAATTCCTCTGCCGGAATCCTTGACGCGCACGCGGATCTTGTCGTCGAAATTCGCCGATTGGACGAGGATTGTTCCTTCCGGGGGCGTGAACTTGACGGCGTTCTTGATGAGGTTCCAGAACACCTGCTGCAGCCGGGCCGGGTCGGCCCGAGTTATATGCCGGGCTGCCTTGAGTTTGGTGGTGATCTGCTGGCGGCGCGCTTGAATGTCGGGATGACACACCTCCAGAGCCGCCTGGACAACACTGTGGACGTCAACGGTTTGAAGCTGCAGCTCCATTTTCTGGTGGGTGATGCGGCTGAGATCGAGGAGGTCGTCAATAAGCCTGGCTTCCAGCTCCACGTTGCGCTGGATCATTTTAAGGGCGGACTGCACCTTGGGCGGGAGCCTCGCCGAGTTTTGGAGCGTGTGGGCCAGCATTAAAATTGGCGTCAGGGGTGTGCGCAATTCATGGCTGAGCATGGCCAGAAATCGATCTTTGGCCCGAACGGCAGCTTCGGCCTCGGCGCGCGCCTTTTTTTCGGCTTCGAGTGACTCCTGAAGGCGCGCCTCGCTTTTTGACAGGGCCTGTTCGGAAGCCCGCCGGGCGCGGCGTACCTCGGCGTCGCGCAATTCGCGCTCGACGGCCGGGACCAGGCGGACGAGCTTGTCCTTCATCACGTAGTCCTGCGCGCCGGCTTTCATGCAATCGACGGCAAGTTCTTCACCGATATGCCCGGAAGCCACGATGAAAGGCAGGTCGATGTTTTCGGATTGCATCAGGCGAAGCGCCTCGATGCCATTGAAGCGCGGCATAACATAATCTGAGATGACAATATCCCAGCCACCGCGCCGCAAAGCCTCCCGCATGGCTTCGGGAGTATCGACGCGTTCGCACGTAACGTCATACCCCCCTCGCTTCAAGGCAAGATTCAGCAGGGCGGCGTCGTCTTCCGAATCCTCGACTAATAATAGACGCAATGGTTGGCTCAAGCGGGCTCCTGTGCGTTGGTCCGGCAGCCTGAGATGCCGATACTCGGTGCGGCTTTCACGAGGCATCACCGTTAGCACGTTTTCGCCTGATAAAATATAGGGTCTTTACCTGCTGTATGGACGGGCAAAAAAACGCCAAAACCCAAATGTCAGGGATCCGAGTCGCAGAGACCACGGAAACGCTCGCTCACCCTTGGCATCCCGTGGCTCACGTGGGCAGGACAACGATTTTGCCAAGAACCTGGCGTGAGCGGAGGCGTGCCAGGGCGCGAGGGGCTTCCGCAAGCGGAACCGCCCGGTCGATGACCGGTTTCAGTCTGCCTTGCGCGGCCCAGTCCAGTGTCGCTTTCAAGTCGGCCGCGTCTCGCCCGTAGCTTCCGATGAGACGTTGCTGCTTTACAAAAAAGGGCCACAGGTCGAGCGTCGTTTCGCGCCCGCCGGTCGCGCCACAGGTCACGACGGTGCCGTCCCGGGACAGGCAATTGAAAACGCTCTTTAGAACAGCCCCTCCGACATGTTCGACGGCGAGATCCACGCCGTGTTTTCCGGTGATCTTCCGCACTTCCGCCGTCCAGCCCGGCGCCGCCAGATCCAGCACCGCCTCAGCGCCCAGGCGTTGGGCCAAATCACGCTTTTCGGCAGTGGACCCTGTGCTGATCACGCGCGCCCCGAGGCCGCGGGCGATCTGGATTGCGGCGGAGCCGACGCCGCTCGCCCCAGCAATGACCAACACCCAAGCGCCGGGCCGGACGGTGGTGCGGGTGGTCAACATGTGCATCGCGGTGCTGCCCGCGAGCGTGAGGGCGGCCGAGGTATTGAAATCGACATTGTCCGGCAGCCGCACCAGCGCGCGGGCAGGGACAGCTACCTGCTCGGCGAACCCTCCATCGCGTTGCACGCCAAGCATTACGTTATTGAGACACATCGACTCCTGGCCGCGACGGCAATACTCGCACGCGCCGCAGAACAGGTTCGACTGCACGGCGACCCGATCGCCCGATTTCCAGCCGGTGACGCCGGGTCCAAGGCGCAAGACCTCTCCGGCAATCTCACATCCCGGCGTAAGGGGCAGCTTGATCTCGATTGGCAAGCCGGCCTGTTCGACCCAAAGGTCAAGGTGATTCAAGCCGCAGGCGCGGACAGCGACCACTACTTCCCCGTCCGAGGGCTGCGGGTCGGGCAGGTCGCGCAAATCAAATGTTCCTGGCGTTCCGTGGGCAAGGAGTTGGAGTGCTTTCATCTCGACGAACTGGCTCTTTCAACAGAAAGCCTGCGGCACGCGCGCGCCGCGCAGGATTGCGGAGAATTTTACGCTCACGTCTATGCAGCCGCAGGTTCCAAAGCGAGAACTTTGATATGGCGGTCGGCGAAGTCGATCCAATAATGAACAGCAAAGCGTCCGCAGATCGAAATCTCAACTCGTCGGCCGACCGCATCATATTCATGATAAGCGGCGTGGTTTGTGGGGAAAGCCCGAATCTGCTCGAAGTGCGCCAAGAGGTTATCTCTCACCCGACGGGAAAGTCCCTGCAATTGCCCAACAACTTCAAGGTCGATCAGGAGGCGGTACTCCATCCTGACCACTATTCTGAGAATCTCTTACGCAGATCGTCGAGGTCAACCCAATGCTCGGGATCGCGATCGTCAATTTTTCGGGCTAAATTTTGCTTGAATCCGCTATCCCGTGCCGTCTGCAACGATACCATGAACGCAATCAACTCGCGTTGCTCGTTTTGATCCAGATCTGCAACTTGTTCCTTTAGCTGGTCAAGCGACATAGCATAAGATTATCCGACAGTGGCCCAGCGTCAAGATGCCTTGACACACACACACAATTGATTCGTGGTCACGCAATCGATGCCGGACGACACGTCTCTGTGCTGGTTAGAGGCAGCGTGAGGACGAAACAGGCGCCGGTGGTCACAAGTCTGTCGAGGTGCAGGTCGCCGCCCATGCTGCGGCTGAGGCGGCGACATAGAGCCAGCCCAAGCCCCACCCCGGGCGCGGTGTGGGCGGCTTCGTGCGCCGATTTGCTGAACGGTTTGAAGAGCCGTTTCGCGCCTTCTGCGCTGATGCCCTGCCCATGATCACGCACGCGGAGCATCGCGCATTTGGAGTCCGGCAGCGCTTCCAGGTGGATGAGGCGCTCGGCTCCGTTCGGTCCGGCGTATTTGCAGGCGTTGTCAACGAGATTGAACAGGATTTGTTCCACCGCGCCGACATCGACGTGCACGATGGACCTGTCTGTCTGTTCAGAGCTGTCCACGACGAGGCGCATGCCGGCCTGTTCGGCGCGTTGGGCCAGGCGCGGGCGAACCCGCTCGACCAATGCGGCGAGGGAGAGGCTCTCGACACGGCTGCGGGCGCTGCCGCGCTCCAGGCGCGCGTAAGCGAGCACATTTTCAACCAGATGACTGAGGCGATTGGCTTCGGAACAAAGCGTGTTCAAGTAAGTCCTTTTGCGCTCTTCGTCCTGAACCATGCCTTCAGCGAGCATTTCCGAGTACATTTTGAATGTGGTCAGAGGCGTGCGCAGCTCATGCGTCACCGCCGAGACAAAAGCGCCCCGCCGCTCACTGAGAGACACGGCGCCGTGCAACAATGCGCCGACCGCGACTGCGACCAGCAGGACGGAAACCCACGACACGACCAACGCGAGCAGGATCGGCGATTTCGCCAGCGGGGGCGTCGAGGCGAGGGGTCCGGGGACAAGCCGGAGCGGCAGGCCGGCCAACATGCGAGCTTGAGGATCGGGCCGGTCGCCGCGCAGCGGCTCCAACTCGGCCTTGGGCAGGAGATCCTGCACACCAGCCAAAAGCCCGGATTTGATGCGCGGCCAATCGAGCCAGCAGCCCTGGATGTAATCGCGGCCCTGGACGGAGACGCGCCGCGCCAGCACCAACGCGTCACCGAACCAAATCGGCTTGACAACGCCCTCGGCGACGTCGCCGCGCGCCATGGGATTGGCTTCGAGTTGGTTCCAGGCCGCGGCGTTGCCGTAAGTCTGCGCGCGCGCCTGCAGTTCAGCGGTGTTGAGAAGGGCCTGCTGTTGTTGGACCGGGGCCTTGGATTCGGGCGCAGAAGCCACCAACTGCGGCGCGAGCGCGAGCGGGTTGTCCGGCTTCGCGAGAGTCGTCACGCAAGACATTTGGAGCGCCTCCGGCGTGATCAGTTTTTCCAATTGAGCCAGGCGAGCGGAAAACTGCTGGATCTGTTGCGGGCCCACGTGCCGCTCGGCAAGGGTGCGCTGCGGTCCAGCCGGCGCCTGGGGCGAGGTCAGGATGCATTCCGGCCCGTACTGAAAATGCAACAGGACGTTGGACGACGTTTGCGTCAGGAGCGGTGACGGCAGCAGCCTTTCTTCGCCGCTCAATCGATTGAACATTTTGTCGTAGGGACGCTCGGCGGGAAAAAACGCGCGGTAAGTGAAATAAGGCCGCGAGCTTTCCTGGACGATCATCGGCGCGAGCGCCGAATCCATGCGCCAGAGGGCCAGGCGGACTTTTTCCTCGTATTCCGCCTGGCGCTGGGCCGCCGCCTGCGAGCGATCAAGCCGCACCGCGGTGACCGTGACCGCGCCCATAGTTGCCAGCAGAAGCGCCAGAGCGGCCGCAAACACACTCCAGATGAAAAGAGGCCGGTTCATTTCTCCAGGGCGGCCAGCATGTAGCCTTTGCCTCGCACTGTCAGCAGCACTTTTGGCGCGGCGGAATCATCGCGCAATTTGTCGCGCAGGTTGGCGATATGCATGTCGATGGTGCGCGTTTCCATGCGCTTCGGATTGAGCCGCCAGACGCGCAGGAGTATTTCTTCGCGTGAGATCGCCCGGCCCGCGTTGGCGGCGAGGTAACGGAGCAACTCAACTTCACGCTCGGAAAGGTCGCACCGCTCGCCGTCGCTGTAGCGAATTTCGCAGCGGCCAAAATCGGCCACGCCCCCTCCGAAGCGAACTTTATTGACGTGATTCGGCCGTTCGGGCGAGCGGCGCAAAACGGCTTCGACGCGGGCGAGTAATTCGCGCACGCTGAACGGCTTGACGACATAGTCGTCGGCGCCCATGCGCAACCCTTGCACGCGGTCGGCTTCTTCGCCCCGCGCGGTGAGGATAATGACCGGCAAAGTCGGACGCGCTTCGCGGGTGGCCTGCAGAATGTCGAACCCGCCGACCCCTGGCAGGATAAGGTCCAGGAGCATCAAATCGAAAGTTGCGCGGAGGGCTTCCGTGAGCCCTTCGTTGCCATTGCGGGCCTGTATGACGTCGTAACCGGCGAAGCGCAGCGCATCGACGATCCCCTGCCGGATTGCAGAATCATCCTCCACCACCAGGACACGTTTGGGGTCCATAATTGTTTAGAGTTGCTTTACTGATGCGACACATCCCGGGGGTTGGGCGTTCAGCCGATTTACGCGGGCAATATGACAAGCACTGTTTCTCACCGCTGTTTTAGCTTACCAGCAGGTTCGACGCCGTCTGTAAAGCCAATGTAAAGAGCGAATGTTGGATGGTTAACGCGACACGTACGGTCGCATGTGACTGAAACACCGTCAGGGCCGCATTCCATAAATCACCCGGCGGGTTCGTTCGCGTTGCGTTAGGGCGGGCGGCGGTTCGTTCGTGGATGTAAAGGCTCGGTTTGACGCCGTGATCAGGATCGCCCGGCTGGCGCAAAATCTCCGCCCAGCCATCGATGCGTTCCGTGTTGCCGGCTGCTCCATTCGCCACTGTGCCTGGGCCAAGTGCTGTTACGAACATTTGCGCGCCAAAGGCAAAGGCCATCATGCGGCCGTGCGCGCCTTGGCCTTCAACGATTCGACCACGCTGTACCAACGACTTACGACGATTGCGGCCCCGGCCGGTTTTTTGCGCACTGCGAAAACAGGACGAAACGGCACAATTCCGGCCGGATTCGTGTCGTCCGTTCAAGTCGTTTTGGGACTTTGCGGGGTAATTTCCTCTTTGCAATTTCCTCTTTGCACGCTGGCGGCCTTTGCTAGGCTGCCGGGGCGGAATGATTGTGGAATTCACAAAGATGAACGGCGCGGGAAACGATTTCGTGCTGATAGATAATCGCCATGGCGCGATCCATCTCACACGCGACCAGGTTGTGCGCTTGTGCCATCGCCAGCGCGGCATCGGCGCCGACGGGTTGTTCCTTCTGACGGCCAACAAGACGGGCCGGGCCCAATGGTCCTGGGAATTTTATAACAGTGATGGCAGCACAGCCGATATGTGTGGCAATGGGGCGCGCTGTTTCGCGCGGTTCATCCAGGAAACAGCCGGCGTGAGCGGGCCAACCACGACTTTTGAGACAGGCGCCGGGGTGATCACGGCCGAGTTTCACGGTGAGCGCGTGACTGTCAACCTGACACAGCCCAGCGATCTACGACTTTCGCAGAAAGTGATTACGCGAGAGGGGCCGCTGACCGTGCATTCGCTGAACACAGGCGTTCCACACGTGGTGATTTTTGTGCCCGACGCCGATAAGGCGATGGTGCAGCAGCTCGGCGCGGAAATTCGTTATCATCCGCAGTTCGCCCCGCGGGGAACCAACGTCAATTTCGTCCAGGTGCTGGAGAGGAATTTCATTCGCGTACGCACGTATGAGCGCGGCGTCGAAGGCGAGACGCTGGCTTGCGGCACGGGCGTGACAGCTTCGGCGTTGATCGCGTCGCGGGTGCATGGTTTCACTTCGCCGGTGAAAGTCCAGGTCCAGGGAGGAGACCTCCTCGAAGTGAGCTTCAAAGAACACGCCGGAAGCTTTTCCGACGTCCGCCTGACCGGTCCGGCGGATTTTGTCTTTCAGGGGCGCATCGAAATTTAGGTCAGGGAATCAATGGAACACGATCTGAAGTTCACGGGGACTTATACTGCCATCGTGACCCCCTTCAAGCGGGGCGAGTTGGATGAGCGCGCACTGGAAAAGCTGATTAAAGCGCAGATCAAAGCCGGCGTCGATGGCATCGTGCCGGTAGGGACGACAGGCGAATCGCCGACGCTCGATTACGAAGAGCACATTCAGGTGATCGAAGCCGCAGTCGAGTTCGCCGGCGGCAAAATCAAAGTGCTGGCCGGAACGGGCGGCAATTCGACCAATGAGGCGGTTTATCTGACCAAAGCCGCTGAGGAAGCCGGCGCGGACGGATCGCTCCAGGTCGCTCCGTATTACAACAAACCGACTCAGGAAGGCTTGTTCCAGCATTTTCACGCCATTGCGCGCGCGACCAAGCTGCCGCTGATGCTTTACAGTATTCCAGGTCGCTGTGGGATCGAAATTGCGGTCGAGACCGTAAACCGCCTCGCCCATGATAGCGTTAATATCATTGGCATTAAGGAAGCGGGGGGCAGCGCCGATCGAGTCAGCCAATTGCGGGCCGCGCTGGGACCACGGTTCACCATCATGTGCGGCGACGATTCGCTGACCCTGCCGTTCATGGCGGTCGGCGCGCACGGCGTGATTAGCGTCGCGTCCAATATCATTCCAAAAGAAGTGGCGCACATGGTCAAAGCTTTTGCCATGGGCAAAGTCGAGGTCGCGCAGAAGCTGCACCACCGCTTTTATCCGCTGTTTAAGGACCTGTTTATCGAGACGAATCCAATTCCGGTGAAGGCAGCGCTCGCAATGATGGGCCAGATCGAAGAGGAATACCGGCTGCCGCTGGTGCCGATGGCCGCCAAAAACCGCGAGACATTGCGGGCCACGCTCAAATATTGCGGCCTGCTGAAATGATCCTATGACGAAAATCGTCATCACGGGCGCCAAAGGCCGCATGGGCCAGACGCTCATCAGTTGCGCGGCTCGGATGCCAGAGTTGCAAGTCGTGGGCCAGATCGACCAGGGCGATGATATCAGGACCGTCATTGATTCGGGCGCTGTCGTGATCGACTTCAGCTTTCATGACGCGACCGCGCCCATTGCCGAACTCTGCGCCGAACGCAAGAAGGCGCTGGTGATTGGCACCACGGGTCACTCAGAAACCGACAAGACGCGAATCTCCGCTGCTGCGTTACGGATTCCCATTGTTTGGGCGTCGAACTTCTCCACCGGTGTCAATGCGCTTTTTTGGTTGACGCGCAAAGCCGCGGAAATCCTCGGCCCGGATTACGATCTTGAGATCGTGGAGATGCA
>JAKEEH010000426.1 GCA_022616725.1 Limisphaerales bacterium
ATCAAAGGCAAAATGGAAATTCCAGGCCGCGACGGCGGCGATCCGCGACAGGTCGATTGGGAAGCCAAACGCGAGACGGAAAAGAAGAGCTAACAGCGCATAGTTCTACGCGGCCACGCGTCCTGTATGTTGCAGGTCAGCGTGGCCTTTTTGTTTAGATTGAAACGAACCGGTACAGTTCGCCACTTGCTGACCAAACTGGCGCAATGGCTGTGTCTCTTTGCACTCAGCGCAGGGGCCGCTTGAACGCCAGCGTGGCATCGACTGGCTGGTACGTCTCACGCCTTGGCGTAAAGCTCGCTGCCCTTGTCGGCGAACTCGCGGGCCCTTTCTTCCATTCCCTTCTCGAGCGCCTCTTCCGCGCGTAATCCTTGCTCGGCCGCGTATTTGCGCACGTCTTCGGTAATCTTCATTGAGCAGAAGTGCGGACCGCACATGCTGCAAAAATGGGCCGTTTTGGCCCCTTCCTGCGGCAGGGTTTCGTCGTGGAATTCGCGGGCTGTCTGCGGGTCGAGGCTCAAGTTGAACTGGTCATTCCAGCGAAATTCGAAGCGTGCTTTGCTCAAAGCATTATCGCGATATTGAGCGCCCGGGTGGCCCTTGGCCAGGTCGGCGGCGTGCGCCGCGATCTTATAAGCGATCACGCCATCTTTCACGTCTTTCTTGTTCGGCAGGCCGAGATGTTCCTTGGGAGTGACGTAGCAGAGCATGGCCGTGCCATACCATCCGATCATCGCCGCGCCAATAGCACTCGTGATGTGGTCGTAACCAGGCGCGATGTCTGTCGTCAAAGGACCGAGGGTGTAGAACGGCGCTTCATCGCACCATTCCAACTGCTTCTCCATGTTCTCCTGGATCATGTGCATGGGGATGTGCCCCGGTCCTTCGTTCATTACTTGCACGCCCCGCTGCCAGGCGCGGCGCGTGAGTTCGCCCTGCGTTTTCAGTTCCGCGAACTGCGCTTCGTCGTTCGCATCGGCAATCGAGCCGGGCCGCAACCCGTCGCCAATAGAAAAGCTCACATCGTATGCCGCCATGATGTCGCAAATATCATCCCAACGCGTGTAAAGGAAACTCTCCTTATGATGCGCGAGACACCATTTGGCCATGATGCTGCCGCCGCGGCTGACGATGCCGGTTGCGCGCCGCGCCGTCAGCGGGATGTAACGCAGCAGCACGCCCGCGTGGACGGTAAAGTAATCCACGCCCTGCTCGCATTGTTCGATCAGCGTGTCGCGATAGATCTCCCATGCCAGCTCCTCGGCTTTGCCGCCAACTTTTTCGAGCGCCTGATAAATAGGGACGGTCCCGATGGGCACCGGCGAATTGCGCAAAATCCATTCACGTGTCGCGTGGATATTTTTCCCGGTCGAAAGGTCCATCACCGTGTCCGCGCCCCACAGCGTGGCCCAGCGCATTTTCTCAACCTCTTCCTCAATGGTCGAGGCAATGGCCGAATTGCCGATGTTGGCATTGATTTTCACGAGAAAGTTGCGCCCGATGATCATCGGTTCCAGTTCGGGATGGTTCACATTCGCAGGAATGATCGCCCGTCCGCGAGCGACCTCGTCCCGGACAAATTCCGCCGTAATCTCCTTTGGGATTGCCGCGCCCCATGGCTGCCCAGGGTGTTGTTGATTCAGAGTCCGCCGATCGCCGGTCTTATTCTCGACAAAATCCATGGTGGCTTCGCGTCCCATGTTTTCACGGATGGCGATGAACTCCATCTCGGGGGTAATAATTCCCTGACGCGCGTACCAGAGTTGGGTCACGGGATGTCCCGCGCTGGCGCGCAATGGGGATCGCGCCGCTTCGTAAGCAGCGACATCACCCCGCCGCAAAATCCATTCGCGCCGCAAGGGTGGAAGCCCCTGGGCGACATCACCCGCAAAATCCGGATCGCCCCACGGCCCGCTGCAATCATAAACTCGCACTGGATCATTGGCCTCCACCCGGCCGGAGATGGATTTGGTCGGAGAAAGCGCGATTTCCCGCATCGGCACGCGCATATCGGGATAACGCGTGCCGCGGACGTACACACGTCCTGAGTTCGGGCGCAAATCGTCAAGGTTCGATTCGAGTGACTCTTTCGTCGTGATCATAGCATTGTGGCTCCGGAGAAGCGGTGAAGTGGAAATCCCTTCGCCAGCATTACCTGGAGCAGGTTCAACGGGTCTTCCGCGCACCACCGCGGAACTCTCAGCCTTTTGCTCGCTAACCGAGCCGGGCCGGCTCCCCTCTGTTCCCGGCAGCATGGGGAAAGGTGCAGGTTCGTGTCAAGCTGTCAAAGAAAGCGGGATCACGTGGACTCGGGATAGGGGGGTGTTTTGGGTTAAGAACGAGCCACTTTTGCCCGATAGCTATACTGAGAGCAGTTCTACGTGGTTGCGACGCTCCGGGAACAGGTTCAGCCACGACATATATTGAGCACCGCGAAGCATAAGCCGACCCTGAGGCCGCTGGTCTTGATGGGGTTAGTCTCGATCTCGCTGACGGCTACGGTCAGCGTGTGGGTCTATATTTCCGGGGTGCGTTCTGTCGAGGTCCAGGCGCGTGAAATCTCGTCTGTTCTGGCGTCCCCGGCGACGGCGACGCCATTGGCGGATAACGAATTGACGGGCACGATAGAGCCACCCCGGCCCGCGCGGGTCCGGCCGGTTTTGAACACGATCGAGAGCTGGGCGAAACGTGTCACAGTTGCGAGCGCAGCGAGCGGCGTCGGGCTGACGGCCCTCATGCTGTTTGGGGCCGCGCTATGGCAACGCCGGCAGCGGGGCGACGAAGCACACGTGGTTCGGCCCGACCCGAATGCGGCAGCCTTGCAACAACTCCGGCATGAATTGAGCAGCCAGATCGTGGAACGGCGGCGGGCCGAGGCGGAATTGTCGGCCTTGCGGGCGGACTTGGACAAACGGCTGGAGGAGCGCACGGCGGCGATGCAAAAGACCTATGCGCGCCTGGAAGCCGAGTTAAGCGAGCGCAAGCAGGCGGAAAAGACGCTGGCGCACCAACGGCAGGAACTGGAACGCTCGAAGGATGTGCTCGAACTGCACGTCCAGGCGCGCACACAGGAATTGCAGAAGCTTCAGCGCCGTTATGAACACATCCTCAACTCCGCCGGTGAAGGTATTTACGGGCTGGACATGCAAGGGAAAACGACTTTCGTCAACCCGGCGGCGGCGCGGATCACGGGATGGAAAGTCGAGGAGTTGATCGGCCGGCTGGAACAGGAAGTTTTTTACCGCACGGAGAGTGCAGAAAACGGCGGGGCATCGGTGGGGAAGAACGGGGAAGTGCTGCCGGAACAGGTTTTTCATCGCAAGGACGGGGCGAGTTTCCCGGTCGAATACGTCCGCACCCCCATCCTGGAAAACAACAAGCAGATGGGCGCGGTGGTGATTTTCAAAGACATCACGGAACGCAAGCGGACAGAGGAAACGCTAGCCCGGAAGGCGGCGGAACTGGCGCGCTCGAACGCGGAGCTGGAACAATTTGCGTACGTGGCATCACACGATTTGCAGGAACCGTTGCGGAAGATCCGGGCATTTGGCGACCGCTTGAAATCGAAGATGGATGCGGGAACGCTCGGGGAAGGACGCGACTATTTGGAACGGATGCAGAGCGCTGCGGCGCGGATGCAGACGCTGATCAACGATCTGCTGACATTCTCGCGCGTAATCAGCACGACGCAACCATTCGTTCCGGTGGATCTGGGAGCATTGACTAAGGAAGTCTTGGGAGATCTCGAGGTTCGAATCGAGCAAACGAAGGCCAAGGTGGAAGTCGGAGAACTGCCGACTATCGACGCGGATCCGATGCAGATCCGGCAATTGCTGCAGAACGTGATCGGGAACGCGCTGAAGTTCAAGAAGCCCGATGGCACGCCGGAGGTGAAAATCCAGGCGCAGATTATCAAGCAGCCATTCGCCAGCAGCAGCGAGCCGACACCCGACGACGAGGTGTGCGAATTGACGATTCAGGACAACGGCATCGGTTTTGACGAGAAATACACGGACAAGATCTTCGCGATGTTCCAGCGGCTGCACGGCCGGAACGAATTTGAAGGGACTGGGGTGGGCCTGGCGGTGTGCCGGCGCATCACCGACCGGCACGGCGGAACAATTAACGCGAACAGCAAACCCGGCGAGGGCGCCACATTTATCATTCGCCTGCCTGTACATCAGGCAAAACAGGAAAAAACCACGTGAGCACTGCGACGGCCAAATCAATCGTAATCCTGATGGCAGATGACGACGCCGATGACCGGCTGCTGGCCAAGGACGCGCTCGATGAATGCAAGCTGCCGGGCGAGCTCCACTTCGTGGAGAACGGCGAAGAATTGCTGGATTACCTGCACCGCCGCGGCAAATACGAAACCATGACCATGTCGCCCCGTCCAGGCCTGATCCTGCTCGATCTGAATATGCCGCGAAAGGACGGCCGGGAAGCGCTGCGGGAGATCAAGTCGAACCCGGAACTGCGGCGAATCCCGGTGGTGGTTTTAACGACATCGAAAGCCGACACGGATATTGCGCAGATTTACGATCTGGGCGCCAACTCCTTCATCAGCAAGCCCGTGACCTTCGATTCGCTGGTCAAGGTGATGCGCGTGCTCGGCGATTACTGGTGCGACATCGTCGAACTGCCGAGCAAGAAGTGAACTGTGACTCCGTCTGAGGTACTGAAGGTACTGCTGGTCGAGGACGACGAAGACGATTACGTCCTCGCACGCACGCTGTTCTCGGAGATCAAAGGCAGCCGCTACAACCTGCAGTGGATCTCATCGTTCGAGGTGGGTTTGGAAGCGATGGCGGCCGACCAGCACGATGTCTGCTTGGTGGATTATCGGCTGGGGGCGCGCAACGGCATTGAATTGCTGCGCGAAGCGCAGGCACAGGGTTGCAGGGCGCCGATCATATTGTTGACCGGCCAGGGGGAGCACGAGATCGACCTCGAGGCCATGAAGGCCGGGGCTGCCGATTACCTCGTCAAGGGCCGGCTCGATGCGGGGTTGCTGGAGCGGTCGATCCGTTACTCCCTGGAGCGGAAACGAGCCAGCGCCCTGGCAGCCGCAGAACAAGCCCGCCTGGCCGCTTTCGGCGCCAATGTCGGCTTGGCGCTGACGCGGCGGGATTCCCTGGACGTGATTCTCAACGATTGCGCGGCGGCTATTGTCAAGTACCTCAATGCGGTCCTCGCGCGCATATGGATTTATGAGCCCGATGAACGGCCGCTGAAACTCCACGCCAGCGCGGGAGGGATCAGGGACTTCGCCAACCTCAAGAAGCTGCCGAGCATTGCCGCCGAATCGGTCGCGAGCGGCAAGCCGATCCTGATCAACCAGATCAGCGAGACGCCGCCGGCTGACCAGGACTGGTTGCAACGAGAGGGGATCGTCGCGTTTGCGGGTTACCCGCTGATGCTGGAGGATCGGCCGGTCGGTTTGATGTCGATGTTTTCGTGCAGCCCGCTCTCCGAAGCGACGCTGCAGGAGATGGGGTCGGTAGCTCACGGTATTGCGTTGTGCATCGAGCGGAAGCGTTCGGCAGAGGCGCTCGGGCTGAGCGAGTTCAAGTACCGCTCCGTGGTCGAGAACATCAAGGAAGTGATCTTCCAGGTAAACGAAAATGGGTGCTGGACGTTTCTCAATCCGGCCTGGACTGAGATAACGGGATTCAAGCTCAAGGATACTTTGGGGACACGAGTGGCGGAGTATGTGCATCCAGAGGATCGCGAAAGGCATTGGGAGCTGTTCCAACAGCTCATCGAGCGTAAGCACAGCTTCTTTCGCGACGAAACACGTTACCTGGCCAGCGATGGAACTTACCGCTGGGTGGAAGTCTATGCACAGCCCACCCTGGATTCGAATCTCTTCGGCACTTCAGGGACGATTCGGGACATCACCGAGCGAAAACGCGCCGAAGCCGAAATCGAGAAGCTGGCGGCCTTCGTGCGATTAAACCCCGACCCCGTTACAGAGTTGGCTGCCGACGGCACGCTCACCTATATGAATCCGGCTGCGCGCGAAATGGCACGGTCCCTCGGCCTGGTAGATCCGGAAGCGATTCTGCCGCGTGACGCGGCCGCGGTCGCGCGGGAATGTTTACGCCTGGGCCACAGCAAGCCGGGGCAGGAGATTTCGATCAATGGGCGCACATTATCGTGGTCATTTTTTCCGATTGTGGCCAGCCAGGTGGTCCACTGTTATGGCAGCGATGTCACCGAGCGCATCAACCTGGAGCAGCAATTGCGGCATTCGCAAAAGCTCGAGTCCATCGGGCAGCTCGCGGCCGGTGTGGCTCATGATTTCAATAATATTCTGACGATCATCCAGGGGCATTCCGACCGGCTGGTTGCGCAGTGCGATGGAGATGACGAATTGTGCGACCCGCTCCAGCAGATCTCCGCGGCCGCCACTAGGGCGTCCAGCCTGACGCGCCAGTTGCTGATGTTCAGCCGCAAGCAGGTGATCCGCTCACGGGTCATCGACCTGAATGTCGTGCTCGGGAACCTCGCCAAAATGCTGCACCGGTTGCTCGGCGACGATATCGCGCTGGAAACCAAATATGCACCGGAACTTCCGGCCATCGAAGCCGACACGGGCATGATCGAACAGATCATTGTGAACCTGGTGGTGAATTCCCGCGATGCCATGCCCAGGGGAGGGCAGCTTTTGATAACGACCATGGCGGTTCAGATCGACGAGGCCTATGCGCAGCAAAATACCGAAGCCTGGGCGGGGCGTTTCGTCGCTTTGAGCGTCACCGACACCGGCTGCGGCATGAGCAAGGAGACGCTCGATCGAATCTTCGAACCGTTTTTCACCACCAAAGAAGTGGGCAAGGGGACGGGGTTGGGCCTGGCAACGGTCTATGGAATCGTCAAGCAGCACCAAGGCTGGATCGAAGTCGCGAGCGAGCTGAATATTGGAACGACCTTCAAAATTTATTTCCCGGTGTCGGACAAACCCGCCGAAGTCCTCAACGATAATCCGCCACCGGCCAGAGTTCGCGGCGGGCATGAAACGATTTTGCTCGTCGAGGACGAACCGGTCTTGCGCGAGTTGGCGCGGCTGATCCTGGGCGACTATAAATATCGCGTGTTGGAGGCTTCAACCGGCTCCGAAGCGCTCAAGATTTTTGAGCAGAACAATGGTCAGATCGACCTCCTGCTGACCGACATGGTGATGCCCGAAGGCATGACCGGCCGGGAACTGGCCGAGGAATTGAAACGGCGCAAACCCGATCTGCGCGTCATTTACACCAGCGGTTACAGCGCCGAAGTCATGGGCAAAGAACCGGAGCTGAAGAACGTCCGCTTCCTGCAAAAACCCTACCCCCCTCCGCAACTGGCCCAGGCCGTGCGCGAATGCCTGGACGTGCGGTGAACCGCCGCCGAGTAAGGCCGCCGGGTCGCGGCTTAGCTGGATTTGAACCTTGCAGCCAACTCCTCGCTATGGCGCGCCAGCAGGCCGGCATCGCTTCCTACTGCCAGCACGACACACCCGAGGGACAACCAATGGCGCGCATCGGCTTCGATTGGGGCGAGGATTCCCGGAGCTTTGCCGGCGGCGCGGATGCTCTTGAAGGCATCCCCGATGGCGGTCCGCACTTCAGCGTGCGCAGGGTCTCCAAGATGACCGAGTGCGGCAGCGAGATCGCTGGGGCCAACGAACAAGCCATCGACGCCATCAACGGCAGCGATGGCGTCGATATTTTGCAGCCCCTGGCGCGTCTCGATTTGAACGATGACGCAGATTTCCTCCTCGCACCGTTTATAGTAATCCTTGACGCGCCCGTACCGATTGGCGCGGTGCGTTACGGCCACGCCACGAACGCCCTTCGGTGGATAGCGTGTGGCCGCGACGGCGGCTCGCGCTTCCTCGGGCGTTTGCACATATGGGATCAGAAAATTCTGGCCACCGATGTCAAGGAGACGCTTCATCAAGACCATGTCATTCCACGCAGGCCGCACGACCGGAGCCGCCGTGCCGCCGACCAGCGCTTGCAATTGGCTGAACACCATCGGCAACTCGTTGGGCGCGTGTTCGGTATCGATGAGGATCCAGTCGAAACCTGCGCCGGCAATGACCTCGGCCGCGACATTGCTGCATAAGCTGCTCCAAAGGCCGATCTGCGGGCGGCCCTCGCGGATCGCACGCTTGAAAGTGTTGGCAGGCAACTGGGCATTCATAAGTATTCTGAATGTGCGGGTCGGTCATTCGCAGTTTGCTTCCATAGAGCGCCGCAAATGGCAAGAACGATCACAACAGCATTGAGCAGAAGGCCGATCCATACAGCAAGCCAAAGGCCGCGCCGGGCGTTGCCGATGGCAAGCCATACATGAATCGACGCCCACACGACCAGGGGCTGGTAATCCGTGGGGATTTTCACTGGACGTTTGTTGATGAGCCATGGTGTGCAAAAGACCAAAATGGCCAGGCCGGTAAGGAACCACGCCAGCATCCGAAATCCGAAATCCAACGGTTCCAACGCCAGGTCGAAGACGGTGCACAAAAGCCCGGCCAATCCCATGACCCACCAGCCGTAAGAATTGCTCTGCCGCCACGGCCGCAGGATTAAGCGCGCCATGGCGCGAGCGTTAATGAGCACCACGATCCAAATCAGGGGCAGAGTCCAGGGCAACACTCCGAAGATCCGTTCGCCGAGGGCATCCGAGTAAGCGCCCGGGACGCCCCAAACCGCTGCGAGCGACAGCAGGGCCGAAGAAATCACCGCAATCAGAAAAGCGGTTACAACTACATTCTGCAGTGGGATGCGGCGGGCCAGGGCCGCCAGGGTTGTGGCAAGGGCTAACAAGAGCAACATCGCTTCGGCGAGGCCGGTTGTCGCCAGTTCCACGCCCGAGGCGGCCAGTGCGACGTTCACGGCCCAGCAGAGCAGGAAGGCGATCAACAGCGGCGCTTGCCACGGCGCTGCCCAGCGAGTGACCGCGCCATTGGCTGGGCGCATGCCCTGGGAAATCCCAAATCCGAAACCCGAAACCCGAAGGAATTCCCAAAGCCGAAGAGGGAATTTCGGGCTTTCACATTTCGGGCTTCTTTCGGATTTCGTCATTCGGCCTTCGGAATTCTCAGTTTTCAATTGCCAATTTACAATTTTCAATTCGCAATCCGACTCTGAACTCTCAACCCGGCCCGTAACCGGGATTCGCCATTCCGGTCACATCGGGTACATTTCCAATCTATGACTCGACGCGCTGTATATCTGCTTGCCGGCGGGGCCGCCCTTTTCGCCGCCGCGATCGCGTATGGGCAATTCGGCCCCATCGGCATCCAGCCGCTGACAAACCGCGAAATGCTACTGCGCCTTAGCGCGCCCACGGGAGTAACCTTTCGGATCGACCGCACAACCAACTTGCTTGGTTGGAACGGGCTGCTGACGCTCACCAGCACGGGCAATAACCAACACGCCGACTCCGGCGCGCCGTATCGCCAGGCGGGCGTTTACCGGGCGTTTGAATTGGGAGTGACCAATGCCCTTACCGGCGACCATCTGAACACGACCAATGGCGACGTCACCATCCATCCAATCAGGCACGCCAGCTTCGTCATGAGCTGGAATGGCTTGATCATTTACAACGATCCGGACAGCCCGACGAACCTTTACACCGGTCTGCCGAAGGCGGATTTGATCCTGGTCAGCCATGATCATGGCGATCACTTCGACACGGCGGCTTTGGACGTGCTTCGAACCAACACGACGATCATTATTGCGCCGCAAGCTGTTTACAACTCGATGGGCGCACCGCTGCGCGCATTAACCGGGATTTTAACGAACAACATGACGACCAATCTGCTCGGTCTGCGCATCGATGCTATTCCCGCGTACAATGCCAATCATCCTTTAGGGCGCGGCAACGGTTACGTCGTGACGATCGGTGGCCGACGCATCTACATGTCAGGCGATACGGGTGACATTCCAGAAACCCGCGCCCTGCCCGAGATCGACGTTGCGTTTCTCTGCATGAATTTGCCCTTCACCATGAGCGTGACCCAGGCCGTTGGGGTCGTGCGCCAATTTCGTCCGCGTGTCGTCTATCCTTATCATTTTCAAAATATGGGCGGCACGTTCGGCGACCTGAACTATTTCAAGCGGCAAGTCGGAACGGACGTCGGGGTAGAAGTCCGAATCCGCAAGTGGTATTAGCTCGAAAATCCGAAGCCCGAATGCCGACTCAACCACAGAGCCACGGAGAGATAGAGATGGAAAGCGGCAGAGGACAGCCGCACTCCATGACGCTGGCGCGCTTTTGAGGACCTTCTGAAACTCCGCCAGGTCGTGGAGTGCGGCTGTCCTCTGCCGCTTTTTGTTCGTCCCTCTGTGCCCCTGTGGTGAAATTTTGGCCTTCGTCATTTGAACTTCGGAGTTTCAGGCGGTTCCGTGATTCGGACTCTTTTGCATTTTTTTGTTCCCTTCGCCGGAGTGACGCTCTATTTTTCAGTGAGAATGGCGACGATCCCTTTGGAAGATACTTTCGCCGATATCATCGGAAAGGCCCGCCGCGGCTTAAACCTCACCGATGATGGCCAGTTGGCCACTCGCGTGGGCCTCGCGCCAACTGATGTGGCCCAGGCCATATCCAGCGGGACAAACGAAGCGGTGCTCCGCAAGCTCGCCAAAGCGCTTGATCTCGGCGAGCAGACGCTGGTGGACAGCGCAAACAAGAAGTGGTTTCCGCGGCCGCAGGAAATTGACGGTTTGGCGCAGTTCAACACCCCTTACGAAGACATCATGGTGAATTCGTATTTGGTTTGGGATCCCC
>JAKEEH010000066.1 GCA_022616725.1 Limisphaerales bacterium
AATCATCATCACGGTCGCGAGCATCCTCGTCATGGTCGCACTGATCTCCTGCTCGACGATGACCCGCACGGTCGTGGCGCCACCGGAGATTCCGGGAGCGGCCTTCATGGGTTCGCAAAGCTGCGCGGAGTGCCATGAAAATATCACGCGCGATTTCCCCACCGCAACCCACGCCAAACTGCAGGCCCGGGGCACAAATGCGCTGAATATGGGGTGCGAATCCTGCCACGGCGCCGGGAGCCTCCATAATCAATCAGGAGGCGCGCGAGACACGATTATCAATCCGCGAAAATCGCCCGAGGTTTGCTTCCAGTGCCATCTCGACAAACGCGGGGAATTCAACCTGCCGCATCGCCACCCTGTGCTGGAAGGCAAGATGGGTTGTAACGACTGTCACAATCCTCACAAGGGCCAGGTGATCATTGCCGGCGGCACGTCGCTGATGGGGGAAAACGATACGTGTTTTCAATGCCACACGATGCAGCGGGGACCGTATGTGTATGAACACGAAGCGTCGCGCGAGGGCTGCCTCATCTGCCACAAGCCGCACGGTTCGGTGAACGAAAAGATGCTAACGGAGCGCAACGCGGCGCTCTGCCTGAAGTGCCACTTCCAGCAGCAGACGGTAAGCGGGCAGCTTCTCATAGGCGGGCGTGATCATGCTCCCTTTTTAAGCCGGGGCGCGTGCTGGTCCGCCGGATGTCATGAGGCGGTGCACGGGTCGCACGTCAACTCATCGTTGCGATTCTAGGAGGGGCCATGAAGACATCAAACGCCAAACACCAAACACCGCGATGGCTTTGCCTGGGGCTCCTTGCCGGATCGCTGTTGCAGAGTGGGACCGGACACAGCCAAACGAATGCGGCCGCCACGGCGTCGGGAGCGGCTGAGGCGGAGAAAACGGAAGCGGATTATCGAAACTGGATAGAGTTCGGGCTGGGGGGCACGTTTATCGACGGCGACGAAACTCGATTCATGCAACGGACGGGGATCCGTCGAGATGTGTTCGGGGGCATTGAAGCTTTGCACTTCGAACAGGACGTCGGGAAGCGCGGCATATTTACGCTCGATGGCCGGGCGATCTATGATAACCACGATTATTCGATCCGCCTCGGCGTAGATTACCCTGATCTGGGATTTGTGCGCACTGGCTATCGCGAGTATCGGACCTGGTATGATGGCAGCGGCGGGTTTTTCCCCCGCAACGATGCATGGTTCGAGATTTTCGACGAGCAACTGGCCATCGACCGCAAAGAAGCGTTCTTTGAAGCGGGCTTGCGGTTGCCGGATGTCCCCCAGGTCACGTTCCGCTACACCTACCAGGTACGCGACGGTGATAAGAACTCCACAGTATGGGGCGATTCAAATCTGACCGGGGGCGTCGGAACACGGGCGTTCGTGCCGTCCTTCTGGGAAATCGACGAAGAACGGCACATTTTTGAGTTGGATGCGCTGCACCCGATTGGGAAAACGGATGTGGGCCTGGGGTTGCGATACGAACTAACCGATAACGACAATTCGCGAAATATGCGGCGGCGTCCACTGGAACCAGCGCAGGACCGCTTCCTGACACAGAAAGATGGTTTGGAGGCGGACCTTTTCAATGTTCACGCCTCAACGGAAACGCGCCTGAATGAGCGGTTGCGATTTACGACGGGTGCCTCCTACACGACGATGGATACGGACATCTCAGGCAGTCGGATCTATGGGGCTGGATACGATCCGATCTATGATCCCATGTTCGCGCGGCGACAGCAGCGGGACGAAGGGTTCTTCGGACTTCACGGAGGCTCGACCCTGCAGCAGTACCTGGCGAATCTTAACTTGATGTGGACACCATTTGATGGGTTCACGGTCGTGCCGGGACTGCGCATCGAGAAACAGGATTTGGACAGCGAGTCGGAGTTTATCGAGACTAACGTTGGCGCGCCGCCGGCCCTGCCATCGACACAGGAAGAACTCGCCGCTGAGACTGAGCGAGGTATTCTGGACGTCGCCGAAAGCATCGAATTCCGTTATTCCGGGGTTACGAACTGGGTCTTTTACGCGCGCGGCAACTGGATGCAAGGACAGGGGGACTTGGAAGAAGTTGAGACGTTCGGCCCAAGCACGAACCGAACCGTGGATCTGCTGCGCGACACGGATTTCGATCGGTCGATCCAAAAGTACGCAGTCGGCGCGAACTGGTATCCGCTGCGCAGCGTCAACATGGGCGCGCAGTACTACCACAAGATTCGCAACGAGGATTACGATCATATGGAGGACACGACCACCAACCGGAGCGGGAATCGGTATCCGGCTTTCCTCCTGGCGAACGACTTCGTAACGGACGACGTGAATTTCCGCATCACGTATCGCCCCTGGCGCAATGTGACGTTGGTGAGCCGTTATGATTTTCAATACTCGACGGTCGAGAATGAGGGCGATGGCCTGGAAAAGATCGAGAGCGCCAAAATCACATCGCACATTTTCAGCCAGAGTGTGAGCTGGACGCCGTGGCACCGGCTGTTCCTGACCGCCAGCGCAAACTATGCGATGGATGAAACGGATACGCCGGCTTCGGACGCGCTTGGGATCACGAACGTGGTGCCCGATCTGAAGAACAATTACCTGAACCTCAGCGCCGGGGCGGGCCTGGCGCTGGATGACAAAACGGACCTGCAAGTGAATTACTTCTACTATTTGGCAGACAATTATGTGGATAACTCGCTTTACAGCATGCCGTATGGGGCGGATTCACAGGAGCATGCTGTGACTGTGGGGCTGCTGCGGCGATTCACCAATCGCATTCGCTGGTCTATCAAATACGGGTTTTTCCGAAACGACGATTACACGAGTGGGGGGCACAACAATTACAGTTCGCATCTGGTTTACTCGACGCTGCGCGTGATGTTTTAGTATATTATGGCGAGGCGTCGTCTAACTGACGTATGAACGCAAGTATGAAGAATAGACTTCGAATACCGGCCTTGCTCGCCGTACTAGTCCTGTCGGGAAATTCGGCCCTTGCGGCTGAGGTTGGCGAGAATTGGACGAAACATTGTGCTTCCTGCCATGGCAAAGAGGGCAAGGGCGACACCAAAGCGGGCAAGAAAGCCGACGCAAAGGACCTGACCGATCCAAAGTATCAGGCGAGCTTCACGGACGAGCAAATGTTCAAGCAGATCAAAGACGGGATGAAGGACGCCAAGGGCAAAGAAAAGATGAAGCCCTTTGGTGGCATTCTTTCCGACGACGAGATCAACGCGCTTGTAAAACATGTTCGCGGATTGAAGCAGTGATAAATCGGCGGGCCTCCGGCGAACAGGAGCGAGGCCGCATTCGGCTGGTTCCCGGATGAGTAACCCGCCAGGAAGGTTGTGTTCTGGCGAACTCGGATAATGCGCAGCGAAACAGATCAGAAACCAACACGCCGAAGCTTTTTGGATTTGCTCCTGGGTGTAAGCGTGGTCGCGTGGCTGGGCAGCGTTCTTTACCCTGTCTTTCGCTATCTGAAGCCGCTGCCGCAGTCCGGTCCAGTCGGCCCCACGCGCCTGACGGCGACGGAGCTCACAAAGCTGGAAAAGGATGGTTTTGTTATTGTCCCATTCAGTGGCAAGCGCGTTCTGGTGGTGCAGAATGCCGCGCACCAGCTTCTGGCGCTTGATGCGAAATGTACTCATGAAGGCTGTACCGTACAATATCTGGCTGGTGAGTCGGTGATCTGGTGCGCCTGTCACAATGCCCGGTTTGATCTCGATGGCCGGGTGCTGTCCGGTCCGCCGCCGCGCCCGCTGCCCAGATACACCGCCGAACGCCAGGAGGATGGAGGCGTTGTAATTGTCGGCGAAAGGACCTCGGCTTGACTGAGCATGGCTCGAGGCGAGGATTCCGGGGCTGGCTCGATAGCCGTTACCAGATCACGCCGCTGTTAGAGTTCCTTCGCCACAAGGAAGTGCCAAAAGGGCCTCATTCACTGGTTTGGTATTACCTTGGCGGCACGACCACGTTTTTTTTACGGTCCAGGTGATTACGGGCGCGCTGCTTTTGATGTATTACCAACCGGGCGAGGCGACGGCGTACGAGAGTATGCGCTACCTGACGACGAAGGTGCCTTTCGGATGGTTGATGCGTTCGGTCCATTGTTGGAGTGCCCATCTGATGATCATCTCGCTGGTGGCTCACATGTTCAGCACAATGATGCTCAAAGCCTACCGGCCACCCCGGGAACTGACATGGGTGACGGGTTATATCATGTTTGCCCTCACGCTCGGTTTCGGCTTTTCCGGATATCTGTTGCCTTGGAACAAACTGGCTTTCTTTGCGACATCGGTCGGCACCGACTTGGTCAAGTCGGTGCCAGTGGCCGGTGACTGGCTGCTGCACGTACTGCGCGGCGGGCCGGACGTGACCGCCAACACGTTGTATCGCTTTTTTGCGCTGCATGTGGTGATTCTGCCGCTGCTGTTCGTTGGGTTGATTGGAATTCACCTTCTGTTTGTTCAGCGGCAAGGTATGGCTCCGCCGATCGGGCAAAAGGTCGCTCCTCGTGGGATGAAGTTTTTCCCGAGCTTCGCGTTGCGTGATCTGCTTTTGTGGCTGTTCTGCTTCATGATTCTCCTGGTACTCGCGGTGTTCCTGCCGTACGGGCCAGGCATCCCGGGAATGGAATGGGAATTGGGGGAAAAGGCCAACCCCCTTGAACCTGCCTTCCCTGGGATCAAGCCGGAGTGGTATTTTTTGTGGGAATATCAATTGCTGAAGGAGTTTCCACCGCACCTTTTGGGTCTCGAGGGGCCGCAGTTATGTCTGCTGGTGGTTACGCTTCTCCTTGGAATATGGGCCATTATTCCATGGCTGGACCGGCAGGCTGCCCGCAACGAGCCTTCCCCGAGTTTTAGTGACTTCGGCTGGGGGGCGATCGTATTCCTGACCTTTCTTACCCTGAAGGCGTGGGATATAGGAGGGTTGCAGCCAGTGGATTCTCCCGCGTCGATCAAAGTCATCTCGCGCACTTGTGCGTGGTGGACGCTCGGTCTGGGTGCGGTTATCGTCGCAGTCCGCTGGGTTGTTTATAAACACCGCTGGTTCATCTTCACTGGGGCGGCCCTGCTGCACGTCGCGCTACACGGATTGCTTGGGCTCTCCTATCTCACTGCGGGCGCAATCGCCGGATTACTCGCAGTGATTGCTGTGGTAACCCGCGTTCTGGCCGCGCGCAGAGTGAAGGCAACGGTGGGGGCTTCACCGTGAAACGCGTTGCTCTTATATTGTGTCAGGCCGTGTGCGCCCTTCAAATCGGGGTGGCTGCCGCGGAGAAGCCCGCAATCCCGGCAAAGTTAGCAGCACTGCTTGCGGCGACCGGCGAGGATCGCAAGCCTGTCATAACTCCGGAGCAACGAACGTATTTTGAAGGTCTTAACGATCACATCACCGCGCTGCTCAGCAACGCGACTGAAACGGAGATTATTACCCGCGCCGACCACCTTGGTTCGATTCTCGCTCTGGGTTTGCGTCCGCAAAAAATGGAAGTTCTCTTGCAGGACAACTGCATCCTTTGTCACACCGATCCGGAGGTGCAGAAGCCGGAGACGCTTTTTTCTCTCTCTCCGCCGGCCGGCGCTCGACCGCACCTGAACCTTCGGCATGTGGTCGATGACGTTCATTTCGCGCGTGGACTGTCGTGCTCCGGGTGTCATGGGGGTGACCCTGCCAATGACAAACTCGAGCATACGCACGTCAAGGAGTGGCCCGGAACGGATCGTGACAAAAACCGCGCCTGGATTCTGGCTTTTTGCGCGCGGTGCCATTCCGACCCTGCGCTGATGAACCGATTCAACCCTGGTCTGCCCACCGATCAATTGGCCAAGTACAAGGAAAGCCCGCACGGCAAGTTGCTGATCGAGGCCAAAGACCCGCGCGCCCCCGATTGCCTGAGCTGCCATGGTGTGCACGGAATTCGCAACGCGAAAAATCCGCTTTCGACTGTGAATGCGAAGCGTGTGCATGAGACTTGCGGCGCTTGCCACGCGAATCCGGTCACGATGGCTGGTTTCAAACTGCCGGACGGTTCGCCGTTGCCGACCAATCAGGTCGCGGAGTACCGGGCCAGCGTACACGGTCGAGCGTTGCTCGAGCGGGGCGATCTTGGAGCGCCGACGTGCAATAAATGCCACGGGAACCATGCGGCCATGCCGGTGGGCTTGGCGAGTGTCAGCCAGAGCTGCGGTTTGTGTCATGCCGGGAATGCGAGCCTGTTTGACGGCAGCAAGCACAAAAAAGCGTTCGAGGAGCACAAATGGGCGCAGTGCGCGAAGTGTCATGGAAACCACGGCATAGTGAAGACGCACGATGGGATGTTGGGAACAGGAGCGGACTCGATGTGCGTTGATTGCCATCAGCAATACGCCAAAAACAACCCCGAGTGCAATGCCACGGCAGAGTACTTTCACGCTACGATCGCACGGATGGACGAGGCGTGGAGTCAATTTGGCGTTGTAGCCGAACAATTGGCGATGAGAGGCCTGGACGTTGACCCAATCCACGACAAACTGAATGAACTGGCCGATACGATCAAACAGGCTCGGGCCCATATTCATTCGTTCAGCAGAAACAATTTCGACCAGGTCGTTGCCCCAGGAAACAAGGCGGTGGAGAGCATTTCAGCGTTGACCGATGGTGCAAAAACAGAGTATCGAAGCCGTCAACTCGGATTGGGTGCGAGTATCGTGCTAATCGGCGTGATGATGATGGCTGTCTATCTCAAGCTTCGCCGCCTGGAACGGCAGGAAGAGGGCAGTCTTCGATGATCTGAGGGTCCTGGTTTGGCTGATGTTACCGGGGGTTTAGTTGCTAAATCAAACAGCAGAATTAGAGTGGCATAGGAATACTGGCAAACAAACCCCAGTAAATTGTAGGCGTCGGTTCGCGACGGGTGGGATTTCAGAAAGGAAGATGATGTTATGAAGAAGTTGATACTGGCTCTGGCAATCTGTGCCGGCGGGGCTGGGACCGCGTCTGCAGCGGATGTTAAGCAAAACTGGGAAAAGCACTGCCTGAAATGCCACGGTGCTGATGGCAAAGGCAACACCAAAATGGGCAAACAAAGTGGCGTAAAGGACTATACTGATCCAAAGGTCCAAGCCGAAATGAAGGACGAAAATGCCATCAAGGTGATCAAGGAAGGGATTGTGGAAAAAGGGAAGAAGAAGATGGACCCTTACGGCGACAAGCTCAATGATGAGGAAATCAAAGCGCTTATCGCTCACATGCGCAGCTTTAAAAGGTAACGCCGAAGGTTTGAAGGACGGGCTTTTCGCTCGTGAAACCCCTATTCATCCCGGCGCCGGGCTGAGCGCCTGAGTTTCATCGACGGACAAAGATGCGCGACATCCCTGCGTCGGAGCGGTCCTCAGTAATTTATGGCAAGCGAACCGTCGCCCTCTAACCAGCGCCGCAGGTATTATCGTAATTGGCTCAGCCTGACAGGCTTCGTCCTGATCGCATCGAGCCTGTTCGCATTTTTCTTTTTGTTCATGCTGGACCTGTTCGCGCCGGGCCAAAGCCCTTACATCGGCATTTTGACTTACCTGGTCGCGCCGATTTTCTTCCTCCTGGGGGTGGTTCTGTGGCTTTGGGGCTGGCTTGTTCAACGCCGTCAGGCGACCCATGCTTTGGCAGGCGCACCGCCGACGCGGTTTACGATTGACCTTTCTCGCCAGCGTGACCGGCGCCTACTCGTCGGTTTCGCAATCGGCGCCGCACTTTTCCTCCTGATCACCGCGGTGGGCAGCTACGAAACGTATCATGCGACAAAGTCGGTTCAATTCTGCGGGCAGGCGTGCCATGGGCCGATGAAACCTGAGTACGTTGCCTATTTAAACTCGCCCCATGCGCGCGTCTCTTGTGTTGATTGCCATGTGGGGTCGGGCGCTTCCGCTTATGTGGCCTCCAAAGTCAACGGCATCAACCAGCTTTACTGCACAATCACGGGGAAGATCGAGCGCCCGATCAAGACGCCGGTTAAGAATCTTCGGCCAGCGCAGGAGACGTGCGAACAGTGCCACTGGCCTCTCCGCAATGTCGGCAATCTGGATCGCACCTATGCGCATTTCCTTGCCGACGAAACCAACACCCCGTTCGCTGTGCGGTTGTCCTTGAAGGTGGGCGGGGGCGACCCTAATCACGGACCGGTGGGCGGGATCCATTGGCACATGAATCTGGCCAACAAGGTGGAGTATATCGCCACGGATGATAAGCGGCAGAGCATTCCCTGGGTCCGCTTTACGGACAGCAACGGTGCTGTGACGGAATATCGCGTTGCGGATTTCAAGGACGATCCTGCCCGGCATTCGATCCGGACAATGGACTGCATGGATTGCCACAACCGGCCGGCGCATCATTTTCTCGCGCCCAACGATGCGGTGGACCGCGCGATTGAAGCGGGACGAATTGATCGCGCGCTGCCGTGGGTCAAGTCTAATGTTGTTGCAGCGTTGGTCCAACCTTATCTCGACGAAGAACAAGCGCTGCAGAAAATCGAAGAAACCCTTCAGGCCAAATACAGCGGGGCGCCGCAACTCGCCGGCCTTGTGACGGAAGCGAAAGCGATCTTTGCGCGGAATTTCTTCCCCGAAATGAAGGCGGATTGGCGCGCCTACCCTGACAACATCGGGCACAAGGACTGGGGCGGCTGTTTCCGCTGCCACGACGGGTTGCACAAAACGTCCGATGGCAAACGCTCAATCGCGGCCAGCGACTGCAACTCCTGCCATACCATCCTGGCGCAGGGGAGCGGCGCGCAACTGGAGAATTTAAGCGCCAAAGGCCATACCTTCTTTCACATCGACGCGCCGAACGAAGATTTCTCGTGCAATAATTGCCACACGGGCGCGTTTCCGAAGGAGTGAGTCCGGCTCTGTAGCCGAGCATTACCCGCGATTCTGCTTATAAGCCGGCAGCGCGTCAGCGAGGTGAATCCAAGGAAGGCGGTCCTCTGTCCAGGTGTGGTCGGTCGGCATCACGATCTCTGGATGGTCGAAGCTGCACACGGTGACATCGACTTCGTCGGCCTCGGGTCCAGTCATAAAGGTCAATGGCGTGCCGCAATGCGGACAGAACGCCCGCAACCTCCCAGCCCATCGCAATTCTCGGATTGCTCCGGTGGTGAACCGAAAGCTGCTTCGCCGGAATGAGGCCCACGTCACAAAGGCTGCGCCGCTGCTCCCGCGACAATCCGAGCAGTGGCAATGCGTGACGTTATAAGGTGGTCCGCTCGCTTCGTAGCGAACCGCGCCGCACAAACAACCGCCGTGAATGATTCATGCGCAAGCCCTTTAACTATGCCATCGCCCGGATCTATGGACACGATTTTTGTCCGGTTTTGGCGGCGGGCGGGTCTTTAATAGGCAGAAGATGACAGACGGTGAACAGAGGCTGGTAGAGTACGTGGCGACGGGTTCGGAGACAGCCTTCCGCGAGGTCGTGGAACGCTACCTGAATCTCGTTTATTCGGCCGCGCTCCGGTTGGTCAACGGCGATTCGCATCTGGCCGAAGACGTTGCACAGAAGGTATTTGCCGATCTGGCGCGGATGGCGGGCAAGCTCTCACGGGGCGTGATGCTGGGAGGGTGGTTGCATCGGCACACCTGCTTCGTCGCGAACAACACAATGCGCGCTGAACGGCGTCGTCAATTGCGTGAAAGGTCGGCTGTTGAGATGAATTCCATCGAAGATCATTCCGAGGCGAATCTGGCGTTAATCGCGCCGGTTCTGGATGAGGCGATTAATGAGCTTGGATCGGACGATCGGGCGGCCGTGCTGCTGCGGTTTTTTGAGCAAAAGGATTTTCGCGCCGTGGGCGAAGCGTTGGGCAGCAACGAAGAGGCCGCGCGCAAACGGGTGAATCGCGCGCTGGGGAAACTTCACACGCTGCTGACACGCCGGGGCGTGGTGCTGTCGGCGACGGGTTTGGCGGCAACACTTTCGAGCCAGGTCGTGACGGCCGCACCCGCAGGGTTGGCATTGACTATTTCGACCACCGCAGTGGCCACGGCAACGGCGACGGGCGGAACCGCATTAACCTTTTTACAAATTATGAGCATGACAAAAGTAAAAATCGGAGTTGTGACTGTGGTGATCGCGGCCATCGCGATCCCCCTGGCGGTCGAGCATCGGGACAACCGCAAACTGCGGGAGGAAAACGAGGCGTTGCGCAGTCAGCTTGGGCAGATCGACAAGTTAGCGGCGGAGAACGCGCGCCTTGCGAAGCTCGCCACGCAGGCCAACGCGGCGACGCCGCCTGTCGCCTCCAATGACCAATATCGTGAAGTGTTGAAGCTGCGCGGCGAAGTGGGAGCGCTGCGCACGGCGGCGAATGCGCCGAAGCCGAGCCCGCTCAGCGCGGTGATTTCCGACCCGGAAATGCGGAAGATGATTCGGGACCAGCAGAAAGTGGGAATGAGCATGCTGTACAAGGAGTTCGGGAATCGGCTGAAGCTGACCTCGGAACAGACGCAGCAATTCGTTGACATGCTCGCGGACGATATCATGGAGAATGTGGATCACGTGGGCGCGGCGCTGCGCGACGGCACTTCGCGAGAGGACATCGACCGGTTGTTCAGCGGACAAGAGGCGGCGCTGCAGGAAAAGATCAAGGAGTTGCTTGGGCAGGACGGCTTGACGGCGTATCAGGATTACACGAAGAACCTGGCGAGTTATTTGACCGCCGAGCAGTTCAAGGCGCAATTGACCGGAGACAAGGCGGCCAAAGACGAAAAGTCAAAGCTGCTCTATCAGGCCATGCTCGAAGAGACGCAGGCTGCCCTTGGCGCGGCAGGATTGCCTGCGGATTACCAGACGCTGCCGATACTCAATTTCCGCAACTTCGCCTCGGAACACGAAGCGGAGAATAACTTGAGATTCATGGACAGCATTTATGAACGCGTGGGCGCGCGCGCCAATGCGTTTCTGAGTCCCGAAGAAGTCAACAAGTTCAATGACTTCCGGGCCAAGGCGCTCGAGAACAATCGGATGTCGCTGGCGGTGAACCGCCGGATGATGGCACCCGGCGGCAAATAGTTGGCAGCTTGCGCGAGAATTCCCGGCTTCTCGAAGCGCGGGGGGTGACCGCGAAAAAAATGAGACTAGTCTCAAAAAAGTTTGCGAAATCCTTAGGAAAATGGCCGAATGAAGGCGAGTCTCAGTCTCAAAAGTCTCATTTTGTGGTGGGGTCCGTCGCCTTCTGTATCCAGCGAGGATACCAGGGCGGGCCCGGCGGTCGGATTCGTTATCGCCAAAAGCTGCTGTCGTCTGTTCGAGAGTTGCTGTTCTCATGGCGCTAATATACACGCGGTTTTCGGGCCGAAGGAACGGCTGCGCACATTCTCGCGAGAATGCGCGCGAGAACGCGC
>JAKEEH010000427.1 GCA_022616725.1 Limisphaerales bacterium
ACCCCCTTCCAAGCCCCACGTCCGGCCTTTGGAGTCGGAGGCGGCATTGGTGTCGGTGAGGCGGAGATCGGTTTTCATGATGGCTCGGGGCGGCGGGTGGCAGGTGGTGCGGCGAGATCAAAAATTGCCGACGCCGACACTGCTGTTCGCGTCGATGCCGAAGATTTTGAAGAACGCGAAGATAACCGCCGGGGCAGCGGCGATGATGGCGCCGCCGATGATGGACATCTTGCCCTGATCCACGTCGCCCCGCCGGATGGCGAAGCCACCGTAGATGACACAGGCGATGCCGAGCACGAACCCGAACATCATGATCACGGCCAGACTGTTGCTGATGCCGGTTTTGAGTTCGGTGGAACTGAAAGCCTGCGCAGAGGCAGGGAGTGTGTTGAGGGCGAGGACGGCGGCGACCACGAGGAGCGAGGGCAGCCGTGAACGGATTTTCTGACCGAGGGGTTTGATTTGTTTGATGAGCTTCATACGAGTCTTGTGTTTGTTTTTCTTTCGCTGAACAGCGACTGCGCGCTGCCACGGTTCGCAGCATGGAGGAAAGCGTCTGGCGCCGGGTGTAGGAGCGACACAAGGTGCGGGGATGTCCTTGGTAGAGGTAGGCAATGAACAAAACACCAGACTTGAACAAGCTAACCAAACTCCAGGAACTCGACGTGTTGTTGCCGCGCGAAATCCGCGGGCAGTCCCACACGATTCCGCGCATCGTTTCCGCCGTTCGCCGCGGCGAACTCGGCATTACCAAGCCATCCCGTCCACGCGGTAGCTTCCTGATGCTCGGGCCGACGGGTGTGGGAAAAACTGAAACAGTGGTCGTGGCAACCAATCATGTGTTCGGCGAAGGCAAGTTGTTCCGCTTCGACATGTCGGAATTTCAAAATCAAGAAGCACTGGGCCTGCTCCTCGGTGCGCGGCTTGGCGAGATCGGATACCTCGGCGCAGTGCGCGAACGCGCGGCGGAAGGTTCGTTGCTGTTCGACGAAGCGGAAAAGGCGCATCCGCGCGTGCTCGACATCCTTCTGCAATTGCTCGATGCCGCGCGCCTCACGGTAGCGACCGGTCAAACGCTAGACTTCAGCGGATTCTACGTGTGGCTCACGTCAAACATCGGCTCGGCGGAACTAATGAGCCTGCAACACTCGAACGAGGCGACACTGGAGCGCCACGTTTTGACCCGTGCGCAACAAACGCTGCGCCCGGAAATCTTCGCGCGCGTGAATGAGAAGCTCGTGTTCCATCGCTTGAGCTACGAACACCAGTTGGAGATCGCGGAAAAGTTTTTGTCCCGTGAAATCGAATTCCTCGCTGCTCGTGGTCACAAGCTCGAACTCGACAAGACCACGTTGCCGTTCCTGGTGCGAAAGGGATTTCATCCGAAGCTCGGCGCACGCCCGATGCGCGATGCGGTGGAAAAACTCGTCGGTGACGCTGTGACGGAATGCCTGCTCGCGGGACGGGCCGCTTGCGGGATGCTCGCCCACGATGAAATGCGCGACTGCCTCGGTGTGTTCTGAACTCAGGCCAGCAAGAGGAACAAATGCGTCTCTCCAACGTCAGAGTCCGGCTGAATCGCCCCAAGTCTTCGCTTTTGAAGTTGGGCGCAGACTTTGCGGATGGCTTTCCGCTTCGCGGGCGTTCTCGGCAAGCGCACCAGCAAAGAGTCAGCGAACTGGTCGCCAGCTTTGTTGCTGTAAACGTCGGGCGCGATCACCTCCATAGCCCCGGCATCGTAGAGCGCAGTCACGATTTTGGCGGCGTCGCGTTCACGCTTAAAGCGGCCAAGGGATCTCGCGGTGTTGAGCTTGCGCTTCCCTTGCAACCATGTCAGCGCCTCGAAAAGATTCCTCTTTGTCAGCATCGAGGTAACGAAGACACGGTGAATGTGTTCCTCCGTCACCGGTTTCACGGCCTTCGCCATCACTCGACCAAGCTTCGGCAATGCCTTGTCTTTCGCCGCCGCCGCGCGGTAATCGTCCGCCCTGACAACCCTGCCGCGAAGATAGATGTCATCGGAAAGCAATGTGCCGTCGCTCAACCAACTCCGGCTGCGCCCGCAGAATTCACCGCGCAACGTGGAGATTTCCATTTGCCGTCGCCCGTTGTCGTGCCAGGCGCGCTGAATTCCCGTGCCGTGGACCATCTGGTATTTGCCAAGCAGGCGGCCGGATTCGCTCCACTGACGACAGATACCATGCAGCAAGCCGTTCGCGTAAATCTCTTCGGAAGCGAGGCAACCATTTTTGTGCCAGACGCGAGCAGCGCCGTGCCGTTGGCCGTTTCGCAGAGGTAATACTTCGCGGAGCTGACCGTTTCGATAAAAGAACTTTTGAATCGTGGTTCTCACATCACGCGTATGCACTACCACCAACCAACGTGACTTCCTTCCCATTGAATACGAATCGAGCGCGGAAGGACAGCGGGAGTTACGCTGATTGCAGAGATTTCTCCACTTCACGTCGTCCAGCGACGACAGACTCCCGCGATGAAATCCTAGAGGCAAAAACTCCCGGCGGCGGCGGGCGGGTCAAGGAGGAACGGAAGCCACTGAACCGTAGTATCCTTGACGCGAACGCCGACGCCACACAATCGAACGGGGTTTCATCGCGTTACAATTGGGCCGTGCCGCATGGCTCACAATGAATGACTTCGGTGCGCCGCCCCGAAGCGAAACCGAACTCATCCACTGGCGTATCGGAAAACACTCCGTCCGGGTCGTATCCGAATTTGCGAAAGGCCTCGGCGCGGAGAAGCCAGGCGAAAAACGGATACTCGTCGCACATACCATCGGCTATCGGATGCACGGCCACAACGCCCGCGCTTTGTGTGAATGAAGACCGCTCTTCGCGGCATGTAGTGTCGAGGATTTTCCGGTGTAGGGAAACTTACCGGAGTAAATGTGATGGACACTCCAAGAGTTCTTACTCCCGTAGCGCTTCGGTCGCACCCCGCCTGAAATAAGAAACGTGACAATGGCCGGACCGTTGGAACGCGTGTCCAATGGAGCTTTCACGGCTTTGGCCGCCAGTTTGATTGCATCTGGAAATGAATGGATTCTCTGCCTCTCGCCTTCGGGTGCGATCCGATCACACCCATTCCAGAGGAGAACTGCTCTGGTGGGCCATCGCACAAAAGTGTCCAACGATTTGCAGACAGTTGCGATACATTCACGCGGGGCGGAATCAGCAACCGAACCGGACTCAGCGAGCGCCCATGCTGTCAAGTCATCGAGCACGCACTTTTGTGACAGCCGATTGGGAGATTCGAGATTGAAGCGTGCCATTGATGAAGATGGGCGTCGTTCCCCTAGCTCTTTTATTCCGATTCTGATCCGTGGTTCTTCTGCAACCACTCATCCCAAGTGCTGAAGCATTTTTCACCGCGACTATTTTTTATTCGCCCCAATTTAGAATTGAGAATCCGGCCTTGGAGATAATTCACGAGCCTCGGAAATTGAGGCTCGGGAACAAGATCCCACTTCGAGCCGAACTCCGTTTTGATGGCACGGTGGATGACGATGTATTTCCCTTTTCCGTCTTTGGATGAATCCCATTTCTGAAAATCGTTATAGCGCTCGATCAAGTGAAGCGTGTAGTTGCGTTTGGCGAGGTTGTGCCCAATCGCGCCTTGAGTCGGCAAGATGTTCGGCGCCCGCCGCTTTGAAGTCTTTATGACAACCTGCTGTGCTTGGATTCCTCCGGGACTCGCCACCATCACTTGGGCATTGCCTGCGGCCTGAATGGACAATTGGGAGTGCTCGAACAGCTTCTGCGCCATTCGTGCCGACTCTTGGGACAGTTCAATATCCCCGTCTCGCTCGTGCATCTCTTTCATTTCCGCGAGAAGTTCAGCGGTGTAGGTGTTGGGCTGATCATCCACCATCCGATGATGTACACTGCAAAACAGCATGAGGTTTTGGAAGGCATGGCGTGCTTCCTCGGTTTGGGCCGGGTCGAACCTCGGACCACCGGCGCTCTGCGCCTTGATGTGACAAACTTCACCGACAACCGTGCCGCTGGGATGCACGATGGAGGTGTCGCACTTTGGGTAAGCGCAACGATTGCGCGAAAGTGCAAATAGCCGTTTGACGGTCTTGTCGGACGGGCCTGCCATCGGTCGCAGAGTGTATTTCTAATGAGGACAAGCGGCAAGCCGGGACAGATTTTCTGCTTTGTTTCTTGGCTTCGGTCTGCGGTCGGCGAGCCGGGAAAGTGGAGCGGAGGGGGAGAGAAGCGTCTAGCGAATCGCAGTCGGAGCGCAACGCCCGCCGCCGAGCCACAGACGGAAGCCTGCCGCGTTTGCGGCCCTGCACCATGCAAGCTCGTGACGAGCGCGCGGTTTGCGGAGTGGAACGGGCGTCGTCGAGAGGGGGGACGGGGCGACGGGCAGCCCGTGGAGCGGAGCAAACCGCGCGTTGGTCACGGCGGCTAAACTCGGTTCAGTTTCGCGTGGCTTCTGATAGCAATTCTAACAGGACCACTTTGTTTGCCCGCTAAGGAAGTCCCATCCGATGTGCTCTTGTGCAACTCGCCTACCTGATTCCAATACTTGGCGAACTGGCCCTGCCAAGTGCGATAACCATTCATACTCTGCCTGAGAAGCTGGCTCAGCCGTCTCGTAAGGCACGGCTCTGTTTTTGCCGTTCTCCAAAAGGTGAGTGTAGCTCCAAATGTCTGCCTCCACGCGCGGTAAGTTGAGTGCGGCAGCCTTCGCTGATGCTTGGGTTGGAATCCGCAAACCTTGAGCGTCGAGGTCCCCGAAGTAGAACACGCGTTGCGGAGTGGATAATTCAGAGAGAATATGCGCGAGGTGGTGGACACTTTCGGAAAAACGATTTCCGCAACCATAAACAACGGCAGTGAATTGACGGACGTGGGCGTTCCAACGTGAATAGGAATGCCACGTGGCGGCATTTTCAACGACAAGGATTTTGCCCGTGTCGGTCGGCCCGCGCCTCCACCCGAGAGGCTCACCAACAATTTCACACCGGAGTAGGTCCAAACTCAAACGATCCGCGCGAAACAAGGCAGAGCCTACAAGGGTATCCAATCGCTTCTCGTCGCCGAATATCTGGAGTGATCGTTCCTTAATGGGCACGACGGGCCGCTGTCCGTCACGACTTTTGAAGAAATCGTTTAGGCGAAGCAAATCTTGCGGGTTGACCGTCGCCCTCGCGACAACGACGAACTGCATTTCTGGTTCCCACGGAATCGTGCTCGGATCGAAGTCATCGGCTGGGTCCAAATGACATTCAGGAAATAGATTCCTCAGACGCGGTTCAGCTTCGAGAGGAACGGAGACGCGCTGGATGTATTCAGGGCGATGTCTCACGGTTCTAATTTGAAGCAAGCCGATGCTGGCTAATCGGTGAGCATCACGGGCCGCTTCGTTGCGCTGCTCCGCGGATACGAGTTGTGCGTCTGCAAGCAGGGCTTCCCAATCACGCGAGAATGGTCGCTGAAAGGCATCGGGAGTTGCATATCCACGGTTCGCCAGCCACTGGTCATGCAATTCGCGGAAAACCGGGAGTTCCCGCAATTTGGGATCGTCGGTCATGCGAGGGACTCGGTAACCTGTTCCGACGTGAGAAGGGTTGGAACGTTGTCGATGCGTGTGACGTAACCGGCGGCATCACGCTCCTCGTTTTTGCGGCACATGATCATGGTATCGGCGTAAGGCGCCATGACGCCCAGTTTGTCCGGAGGAAACGCGAGCACGAGTTGCAGTTGAAAATTGCGAGCAAGTTCGAGGCAATCCTCGACCCCATCGGCGGATAGTTTTGAAAACGCTTCGTCCATGACAACCAGGCCGATGTGTTGCGCGCGAGTTGACCCAAGGTCATACACCCGGTGGAAAGCAGCGAGCATGGAGATGAAAAACGGAGCTTGATTCTCGCCGCCGGAGAGGCTTCGGCCGCTGCGTCCCAACGAAATTGCTGGAGCATCGAGTCTTGCAGCCAACACCATTTCCAAATCGTAGCGATGGTAGTAGCGGTAATCGAGAAGCCGCTTGGCGCGATCATCCGCTTGATCGGCAGCTTCAACCGCAGCCATGAGTTGAGCGAGCGCCTGCTGGACTTCATCGCTGCGGCTCGCCTTGAGAAGCTCGTCGGTGGGTTCAAATCCAGAGTCCAGCAATTTCCAAAGCGGGCCAAAGGCGATATCGCGCCGCTGGCTGATGCGATACCGGTGTTTGCCAATGTCACGGTCGAGGTAATCGCGTAATTGCTTTACGGTGCGCTCCGCAGCTTTCAGACGTTCATTGAGGCGATCAAGCACGCTCTCTTGCAATCGCTTCTCCCAATCTTTCCGGCGTTCGGCGGCGAGTTGCCGATATTTCGGAAGAACGAGCTGGTCAAGTTCTGCGAGTCGCGCTGACCACTTGTCGTTGCTGATTTCGTCCACCGGAAAGTCGTGGCGATATTCCGGATGACGCTCACTCGTCGTCAGCTCGCGGCGAACTGCGTCGCGTGCATTGCGGGCGTTTACAGCCTCCAGATTGGCCGACTCGCTTCTATCGCGCGCAGTCTCCTGTCTATCAGTCCACTTTTGTTGAGCGGACAAGATTTCCTTCAATACTCCGTCAAGTTCGGCTTGAAGAATTCCGGAGGGCAGTTTGCTTCGACTGGCTTCAACATCAAGTTGCGCCGAGCCCATGTCTTCCAAGGCGCTGTTGAGTGCGTCAACCAGTTCATTGTGCTTCTGGTTATACTCCTGGCGGGTTTTACCAAGTTCGCCCAGCTTCTGATTCACGATGCCCAACTCTTCCTGCATTTCGTCGCGCTTCTTCAGGCGGGCCTTACGCTCGTCCGTGGCGAGAAAATCAATCTTGGCCGACAATTCCACCAATTTGGAGGCAAGCTGGGGAATTCGCGCAAGTTCGGCGCTCCGGTCAGGAAGGCGCGAATCGCCCAAGCTGGCCTGTTTGCCCGTCTCAAGCCATTGGTGGACTGCCGTAATCAGAGCACTACGCGCGTCACGTACAGCCATCAACTCCTTCTGTTCGCGCAAGGCGGCAGCCTTGAGACGCTTGATACCTTCTGTGCCGAGTGTGAACTCAAAACCGGGAAGCTGCTTGAGCCGTCGGCGAGTTGGGATTTGCTTGAAAATGCCATCGCGCGTGATTCCGCGT
>JAKEEH010000428.1 GCA_022616725.1 Limisphaerales bacterium
GCAATCTGAAATCTCAAGTTGCTGGAGGTATTGCCTTGGCATAGCGCAGCAATTCATTACGCTGCGGACAGGCGAGCATGAAAAGGGCAACTTTCCGAATCTGGCGTGGCGACGGCAAAGGCGGCGCGTTTGCCGATTACCCGACGGAAGTGTCGGAAGGCATGGTGGTGCTGGATGCGGTCCATCAGATTCAGGCTGCGCACGCACCGGACCTGGCGTGCCGCTGGAACTGCAAAGCCGGAAAGTGCGGCTCCTGCTCAGCCGAAATCAACGGCCTGCCGCGGTTGATGTGTATGACGCGCCTGAGCGATATTGACATTGACAAGCCTGTGACCATCGAGCCGATGAAAGCGTTCCCACCGGTGAAGGACCTGGTCACGGATGTCTCCTGGAACTTTCAAGTCAAGAAAAAGATAAAGCCGTTCAAGCCACGACCGCCCGCACCTGATGGCACCTGGCGGATGAGTCAAAGGGACATCGACCGGGTGCAGGAGTTTCGCAAATGCATCGAATGCTTCCTCTGCCAAAACGTGTGTCACGTGCTGCGCGAACATCACAAACACGAGGAGTTCATCGGCCCTCGCTTTCTGGTATATGTCGCCGCCCTGGAGATGCACCCGCTGGATGTGGAAAACCGCCTTGAAGAATTGAAACGTGCGCACGGCATTGGCTTTTGTAACATCACCAAATGTTGCACCCACGTGTGTCCCGAAGAGATCACCATCACCGACAATGCCATCATTCCGCTCAAAGAACGCGTCGTGGATGAATTCTATGATCCGCTGAAGGTCTTATGGAAAAGATTGAGAAGCTGACCCGAAGGTTCGGTTTGGGACGTTCTCAACAATTGTCTCCACACGCGACATTACTCCATTATGAGCACTCCCGCGTTCCAGTTGAAGCCGCTCTCTCGTGACGGGATTCCGGCGGCGCTCGACAAAGCCATGCGCTATCGGCTTCTGAACGAGCCCGGTGAAGCCGAAAGTATTTGCCTGGACGTCCTCCAAATCGATCCCGACAACCAGCACGCGCTGGTCCTGTTGCTGCTCGCCCTGACCGATCGCATTGGCCGCGGTTACGCTGTTGGCGTCACGCGGGCCCAGGATATTATTCCTCGACTGCAGAGCGAATACGACCGGGCCTACTATTCGGGTATAATCGCCGAACGCCGAGCTAAAGGTCAGCTCAATCAACACGCTCCAGGTTCAGGTTCCGACGCCTATGAACTGTTGCGCGATGCCATGAGCCATTACGAGAAGGCCGAGTCTCTCCGCCCATCGGGCAACGACGATGCGCTGCTCCGGTGGAACGCCTGCGCCCGAATCATCATGCGGAACAAGCTTTCCGCTCGCGACCACGAAAAGAACGAACTTCCCCTGGAATAATGCGATTCTGACCAAGGGAAGTCCAGGTTCTCGCTCAGGATTTCGGCGTGAGCCCAAAGGCCTTCCAATACCGGTAAACCGAAGCGATCATATTTTTGAAATCGTCCAGATTCGCCGGTTTGGTCAGGAAAGAATGGGCACCCAGTTGGTAAGCGCGCTCGATATCCGCTATATCCGATGAGGTCGTGAGCACCACAATCCGCAGGTGCTCCAAAAAGCTCTGCGCCCGGACCCACTGAATCACTTCGAAGCCGTTCATGCGCGGCATTTTAAGGTCCAGCAACAGAAGGTCAGGCATCGGAAAGGCGGCGCGGTCGGCGAACCTCCCATCACCCCTGAGAAACTCAACGGCTTCCTGCCCGTCACTGACGTAATGCCGACTGCTAACGATGCCCGCCGCGCCGAAAGCGCGCTGCAGCAGCACGACGTCGTTTTCGTTGTCCTCGGCGACCAGGATTACCGGCTTTCCCTCGATCATATTCCCTTCGATGCTAATGCGGAAGCATGCGCCAAATCCTCTGTTTCTGCAAGTGTCACTTCTCAGACGAAAGGCTCCTGGGGTTAAGGGTTGCGTGATGCGTCATTTAGCATTGTATTGCCCGATTGTTCAGCGCACTATCACCTTTATCCAGCACTGGGGCACACCTTATGAGTGGCAATATCATTTCTCTGTTCCTGGGGTCGATGCTCGCGTTTCAAGTTCACGCCGCCGTGTCGATTTCCGAGTTTATGGCCCGCAACGATAGCGGCCTTCAGGACGAAGATCTCGACTACTCTGACTGGATTGAGCTCCACAACGACGGGATAGCTGCCGTTAATCTCGACGGCTGGTATCTAACGGACACGACAAACAACCTGATGCGCTGGCGCATCCCCGCCACGAATATCCTCGCCGGAGGCTACCTCGTCGTCTTCGCTTCCGGGAAAGACCGCGTCGTTCCCGGTGCGCCGCTGCACGCCAACTTCCAACTCAGCGGCGCCGGAGAATACCTGGCCCTTGTTCGCCCGGACGGCGTGACCGTTGAATCCGAGTTTTCTCCGCTGTTTCCAGAGCAGTTTGACAATATTTCCTATGGCATCGAACGGAATGTCACCGTTACTCGACTTATTGCTCCCAGCGCCCCGGCCAGGATCTTCGTGCCATCCGATGAATCGCTCGACACTGACTGGACCGCCCTCGAATTCAATGACTCGAGCTGGCTGGCGGGTCAAACCGGCGTCGGCTTTGCCGACACAAACGCCGGTGTCTCCTCGACCGGCCTTTACGGTTACTGGCCCATGAACGAAGGCTCTGGAACCGTCACCTCCAACCGTGTAGCGGGTCGCGCAAACGGCACGCTCAACGGCGCGACGTGGGTCAATGATCCTGTCCGCGGCACAGTGCTCGGATTCAATGGGGCCGGCGCGTATGTCGCCGCCGGAACCGTTCCGCGCCTTGGACTCGCGACGAGCAATTTCACTTGGTCCGTTTGGTTCAAGCAACTGGCCGCATCTCCATCCACTGCCGTTATCCTGGGCAACCGCTCCGGCGGGATTCAATCCCCTCTGCAGTTTGTCAAATTTACTCCCGTGCGCGTGGAGTACTACCGGGCCGGCGCCGAGCGCTTTTTGAACTACTCGATTCCGATCGGTCCGTGGGTGCACTTGGCATTGGTCAAGAGCAACGCATCGCTCACGTATTACGCGAATGGGTCTCCAGTCGCAACAGCGACCGCTGGCGGCGACATCGAAAGCAACCCGCTTTATTTCGGCGGCGATCCGGGCGCGCCGGGCGAATTCGTCAATGGATTGATCGACGATGTGGCTCTTTGGTCACGCGCCCTCAACGCTCCCGAAGTTAATGCCCTTTTTGGCGGCACAACACCTCTCGGCTTCAACAGCTTTATTCGCACTGATGTCGCCGCGCTGATGCTCAACTCCAACGCCACGGCGTATATCCGGGTGCCCTTCGCGGTCAGCGACAGCGAAGCCTTCAACATCCTGAAGCTGAAAATCCGCTACGATGACGGCTTTGTTGCCTATCTCAACGGGCAGGAAATCGCTCGGCGCCTTGCTCCCGCACCCCTTTCGTGGAACTCTGCCGCCGCCGCCGAACACCCTGATGCGCTGGCTGTCCTGCCCGAAGAAATCGATGTTTCGCAAGCCACAGCCATCGTTGATGCAGGGACTAATGTCCTGGCCATTCACGGCCTGAACTCCAGCGCCGGGAACCCGGATTTCCTCATTCTGCCCGAACTCGAGGCTGCCCACGTCCTCACCACGGGTCAGCGCTATTTTGGGATGCCGACTCCGGGAGCGGACAACAACACCGGTTTCCTCGGCCTGGTCGCCGACACAAAGTTCAGTCATGACCGCGGCTTCTACGATAACAGTTTCAACTTGACGATCACGACTGCCACTCCGGGCGCCACGATCCGTTACACAACTAATGGTGTGCCGCCCACCGAGATGACCGGTGCGATATACGCCGGACCAATCCCGATTGCGCGCACAACGATCCTGCGCGCGGCGGCGTACAAGGCCGGCTTTCGCCCGAGCAACGTCGATACGCACACCTACGTTTTCCTGGACAATGTCCTGACTCAGACCGGGGCCGGCTTCCCGTCCACGTGGGGCGGAGCTACGGCCGATTATGCGATGGACCGCCGCGTGGTCACCAACGCCTCCTATGCGTCCACGATTCGTGACGATCTGAAGTCGCTTCCTGTCGTGTCCATTGTCATGGACCCAAACCAGTTCTTTGGCCCGTCAGGAATTTACTCCACGCCCAC
>JAKEEH010000429.1 GCA_022616725.1 Limisphaerales bacterium
GGAGTTCCGCCCATGTTTCGCTACTGCGCCTGGCTGCTTGCGGTCGTCGCCACTCTCGGTCTCGCTGCGACCTTGCCGGCACAAGAGAAAAGCAAGACCGCCGTCAAGTCGGGAGGCACGCTCAAGATCGGCGACATGACGTTCAAGCTCACCCACGCGGTCGCCTTCGAGTCCAAGTCGTCCGACGAAAAAGAGCTCAACATCCTGCTGGGCGTCAAGCCGATCCCCGTGGACAAGCTCAAGGCGGCACTCGAGAAGGAAGGGTCCGACAGCTCGTTCTTTTTCTTCGAGCCGCAGGTCAAGGTGAAGTTCGAAGAGGGGAAGGCGAGCTACACGTTTGCGTACGCCGACGGCACGTCGATCAACCTCAGCGGCAGCAAGCGGCTGACTGGTGAAGCGACGCTCAAGGATGGCGTGGTCAGCGGGCAGGCGAAGCTGGAAGCCAATCCAGAGGACGAGGGGCGGTTCAAGTGTTCGTTCGACATCCAGTTCAGCGAGAAGCTGTTGGCGGCAAAACTCCCCGCGGAGAAGCCGGCCGAAGACAAACCGGAAGCGGACGAGCCAGAGCCGCCAAAGACGGCCAAGGCCAAGGCCAAGGCCCCCAAAGCAAAGAAGCCGAAGTCCGACGAGGACGAGCCAGTGCCGCAGACAGTGGAGGAGGCCGAGGCGCTGGCGAAAAAGCTGCTGGCGGAAGCTCTCGGCGAAGTCGATGATGCGCCCAAGACGAAGAAGGGCAAGGCCGGCGATGACAAGGCCGCCGCGCCCCTGAACGTCAAGGACCTTCCCTTCCCCAAGGACGCCAGCGACATCACCTACACGAAGCTCGTCCAGCAGCTCAAGTTCAAGAATCCGGCCGACGTTAAGGCCACGGTGGAATCGTTTTCCGGCGGGCTCGAACAGCAAGGCTGGAAAAAATCGGGCTCCGACCTGGTGACGGCCAAGTCGGCGATCCTCAAGCGGACCCGTGGCAAAGCCGAGCTGACGATCTTCGTCAATGCCGACGGCGACGACGGCAGCAAGGTGACGATGATGACCCGCGGGCTGTCGTGGGAGGAGAAGTAAAGAGCGCGGGCCCGGCGCCCATGGTGACGCTACTCCTCGTCCTTCGCAGCATAGCCTTTCGCCGCCGTCACCCTGATTTCCGGGATTATTCGGAAAACGTCAACATTGTTGACAACTTGAGGATCGATGGCTAAGATGCGCTTGCTGTTAAACTCCCCTAAATCTAGGGGGGGGGCGTTACCTGAACCGGGTGTTCGGCCGCCCAAGATAGGTGCCGATGTCGACCGTCTATCGCTTTAACGCGCTGGTTGGGGTGTTGCTGGTTGCCGCAAGCATCGCCAAAGCGGCCTCGTCGCTGCTCGCTGTGATTGACGGGACGGCTCTTTCAATTCCCGCCACTATTTGGCAGACAACGGTTGTCAGCGTCGAACTCTGTGTCGGCTGCTTATTGCTCATCCCGTCAAAGCAAGTTTTGGCAGGCGGCTTGTGATTTCACTTTTTTTGGTGTTCTCACTTGCAACTGGCAAAATGAGCTTCGCGAATGCAGAGACCTGCGGATGCTTCGGCAACCTCAAAATATCTCCTGTAATCATGTTGGCCGTCGACTTGGGCGTGCTCGCAGTACTATTGCGCCAAGAGTTTTTCCAGTCGCACTTTCGCTTCGCATACGCATGGGCCATTTTGGCAGTCCCGTTTTGCGTTGCGGGTGTTGTAGTCTGGACTCAAATCGATGAACACCGCGTAGCCAATTCTCCCGGAAGCGATACGGCCCTTAGTCCGCCATTTCAGGGTACGTGGTTGGTGCTCGTTTACCGGGACAGTTGCGACAAGTGTACCGAAATGGTGGACGTTCTTCGTGTAGGCGGGCACAGGCTCGATATTGGCTCTATTCTGATCGTGGTGCGAGTCGGGTCTAATCCACCGAAAAATCTGCCGCCATGGTGCCATCTAAAGTTTGTCGACAAAGAATGCTGCACCGATTGTCCAAGTCCATGCCTGTTCACCATCGGAAGTCGGAATGCCAATCATTTGATTCCTGGTGGCTCGACCTCCCTTTGAATTGCCCACGCTTTTTCGAACTGCACATGATTCTTTCAAGACCCAATCTGATTCGACTGGGAATTCCATCCGCCTTGCTTATCGGAGTGGTTCTTGTTGCCTTTTGGTTCTGCGGGTCCTTAACGAACGGCTGGCGGTATTTGCGCGGCGAGAGAGTGATTCTCACGGAAGTTGATCTGCTCGACGGCGTGAATCGTTCACAGCAATTGGCGTCGGCGCTGCCTGATGGATCAGTTCCTTCGACCAGTCAAGACTGCGCCGTGCTTGAGCTTCGCAATTTGTCATCCTCCACCGTAAAGATACTCGGTCACGATGAAAGTTGCGCGTGTACGTCGGTCGAGCAATTACCAGACGTGCTCAGGCCGTGGCAAGCTGCCACCGTCCGGCTTGGCATTAACAAGCCGAGAAAGAGCGAGGTCGTTTTTTTGGTTTTTACCTCAAGCGTCGAGCAGCCGGTGGTCTCCATTACGTTTCCTGCCGTTGATCACTCCATAAATCGATAACCCAGTACTGTGAAACTCGGTCCGCTTGAGACCTTCTCAAGCGGACCGAGTTTAATGTTTCTTTTTTCGGAGAGCGCTCATGAAGAAGAAAGTGCAAGGAAGGATTTTACCTGCCGTTCTCATCGGGATGGGGGCATTCGCGCTACTTTTTGGAACACGAACCGGAAGCGGTCAGGGAGGCGGTTACACCGGTCCGTCGTGCAACACAATGTCGTGCGGTGAATGCACGGTGCCAACCGGTGACTGCCCCGATCTTCCCCCCCCGGCGGAATGCCACATTAATTGTAAATGCCAGGGTTCGATTGCGCAAAAGATCTGTTCTGAGTGATTGTCATCACCCACTGTCCCCTCGCAGAGGCTCCGGCAGGCGGAATTAGCACCTCGCCGGAGCTTGGGGTAGCGAAGTGGCAGTAGTCCCGACGACGTCCGCGCCGAAATCCAGCGACCTTCGCGTGCATCCAATGGCGGCGAACGGCCTGATCACGTTTTCCGCGCGATCGGGGTTGCCTAATTTCGAGAATAACATCGACCTAGGGGCCAATGCATTGGCGATCAAGATGAATCAGTTACTAATTCTATGCACGTGGGTGAATGTTCTCGTGGGAATTGGTCCCGGTGACGCTACGTTGCCAAATGAGACTGGCAGTAGCACTTGGTCCAGTGACCGATTCGTCAGCGAATACAAACGCGCCTATGAGCTCATGGAAAAACGGATGTCCAATGTGCGCGTTCGAGGCAAGCTGGATGCGTGGGATGCCGTCGGCAACGCAACGCTAAAGCGGATTGGGAATTCATGCTTGAGGGTGGTGGATAACCCCGAGGGCAAAAAACGCGACGCCACGGTTCCGATTAGGACCAAATATGTCGTGCGGTATGGCGATGAGTTTTGTTTCCGACTCGAGCAACAACCACAAGACCGCGAGTTACGCGTCGCTGAGTTGATCGTTTTCGCCGACGAAAACTTGAGCCAGCGGGAGTCGCTCGTCAAGCGGATTCAAGTTGAACGCAGCATTCGCGTCGATCAGTGGGCCGCAGCGCCCATTTTCGTTTACGGTGAGTGGTTCGCCAAATCGCTGGCAACCGGCGACGGCAAGGTGCGAATTGAGAAACTATATGAGCATCGCGATGAAAAGGGACAAAAGCTCCTTAGGGTGTACTTTTCCATCAAAGATTTAGGAAATGCCCTAGCCCTAGTCGAAGCATTTGCTGACTTTCAGTTGGAGTTGGGATTTGCGATTTCGCGGATTCATACCGACACACAGTTTCGAGATAAGTCGGGGGCGCAGCAGTTGTTTACCGAAGACTATGTCCTCAAATATGACTCACCGCGGGCCAAGACGAATCACTTTCCAGACTCGATTGATTGTAGTAAGGGAATCGCTGGCGACCCAAACAGTTACCAACGACACACGTTTGTCACCGACGATATTGCGTTCGGTGTTGTGACGGAAGATGAACTGAAGATAAGCGCATTCGGTCTGCCGGAATCGCTCGTCGAGCGCAATCGCCCCCGTAGCAAATGGTCGTACATTGTTTTGGGAGGCGCGGCAATTCTAATTGGGATAGGTCTATATTTATTCCGATCTAGAGCCCGACGCGATTCTCTGCCGCAGTCCAATAAGTAGAGGCAACAATGCGCGGCAAAAGGCTATGGCGGAATGGAATGACGTTGCTCGAAGTCGTAGTAGCTATCGCCATTATCGGAATCCTTATGGCGCTATTGCTGCCGGCTGTTCAGTACGCTCGCGAAGTAGCACGACGAGCTACTTGCGGGTCGAAACTTCGCCAGATCGGCCTCGCTTTGCACAGCTACGAGGCTGCCCTCAGGACCTACCCATCGGGTGCGATTACGAGCCGCGACAGCAGTCCAACTTCAAATTGTGCCGTAGGAGGAAATGCGAATCAGGACAGCTTCGCACCATGGACGGTACTACTACTGCCGCATCTTGAAGACGATGCCAGACATCAGAATTTCCGATGCGAACGCGCGTTTTTCGGTCTCTACCACGCGATGGCGCCCGCTCCAAACGACGCCGAGCAATTGCGAAGGTGTAGCATTTGGGAGTGCCCGTCCGATCCAAATTCCGGCATTGGAAATGCTAACTGCAATTACTTTGGCGTCCAAGGTGGCGGAAACGTACCCAGTTGTGGTGGGAGTTCCGGGTATGCAGGTAGGGTATTTTTCTACAATGGCATATTCCACAACAATTCACGAATTACAGCAGCGGATATTGCTGACGGAACATCCAACACAATGGCGGTAGGGGAGAGCAGGTACCTACAACTGCA
>JAKEEH010000430.1 GCA_022616725.1 Limisphaerales bacterium
CCGAATGCGAAGGCAAATGACCCTTATCCAACGAACAACCCGACTTCGTTCGATCTCTGGGGAGAGATCGAGATCCGAGGCAGAAGGGTGGCGATTGGCAACTGGAAAGAATGATTATGAAAACATTAAAACGACTCCTGCGGCTGAATGTCGATTGGACGGAGGATAGCTGGACGCCCCACATCACGTTCAACCGGTTGACCGTACACCTGCCGCGCCTTGCGCCGGTGCGCATCGCGCCGGTGAATCACCGGTGCTATACGCTTTCCGTGCGCCGACCGGGATTGGTGAGCTCGCGCGGTTCGCGCGCATTCACATTGGTCGAACTGCTGGTCGTGATCGCCATTATCGCCATCCTGGCTGGGCTGCTATTGCCCACGATTGGGATCGTAAAAAAGAGAGCCAAAGTTGCCGCGGCCAAGACCGAAATGGCGAATTTGATTGGGGCGATATCGGCTTATGAGTCGGAATACAGCCGGCCGCCAGCACACCCGGATGCCGAAAAGGAGGCCGCCACCAAACCCAACGTGCCTGATTTCACCTATGGAACTATTGACGCTCGGAACGGAAACACCCCGCTGAGCCGGGAAGATGGCAACGGTTTATTCCCAGTTACGACGGCCAACTCGGACTGGCAGGCCGACAACCGGGTCATCATGAACATCCTTCTCTCTATCGACGGTCTGGGAAATGAGAACCACAAGCGCAATCCGCGCCGTATCGGCCTCTTCAGTAATACAAAGCCGTCCAGAGGTCCCGGATTTGGGGGAATTGATACGAACAGCATCGTCCGCGATCCCTGGGGCAATCCATACATCATCACAATCGACATGAATGACGACAACAAATGCGAGGATTACATTTACGGATTGGTCCCCGGTCAGCATCAAGCGGTTGTCTGGTCATTCGGTCCGGATCAGGAGGCTGAAGTCGTCCCGTTTAACCCGAACAAACCTAACGAGGTGTACATCACGGGATCGAACCGCGATAATGTCATGAGTTGGAGATAGCTATGGCTTTGTCAGAAAAGTGGGGAGCGCGACCGTCCCGGTCGCAGTTTTGGGCGTCTCGCCAAAAACATTCAGCAGCCCCGCACCAGTGCTCTGCCGTTCAGCCAGTCGGCGGGACGCCGGCTGGAGCGACCGAGACGGTCGCGCTCCCCGTGCTAAGTGCATCGTTGCGGGTAAGGGCAGCAGGGTTCACGCTGACCGAGCTTCTGGTGGTGATGCTGATTATCGGGGTGATGACTGCGATCAGCATCCCGGCGATCAAAGGGCTTGGGCAATCGAATATCGTGACCTCGGCGACGCGGCAGTTACTGGATGACATCGCGCTGGCACGTCACAAGGCCATTACGGGGCGCACAACGGTGCATGTGATTTTTGTGCCGGATTGGGTCGCGGGAATGACGGTGGCAAACGCCAGGGAACAGAAAGTGATTGACCGGATTGCTGGAGCGCCGTTCGCAGGTTATGCCTTGTATGCCGAGCGCACGGTCGGGGACCAACCCGGCCAGCACACCGGTCGCTATTTGACGGCCTGGCGAACTCTGCCGGACGGGATGTTTGTTGTCCAACAAGAGTTTGATAAAACATATTCAACGGCTGGCGCCTGGAATGGCATAGATCCATTAGACCGCCCATTCCATTATGAGTCCCTTCCATTCCCTACTTCGAACAGCAGCAGCAACGAGGTGCCGCATCTTGCTTTTGACCAAAATGGGCGGTTGAAACAGCCATTCGGCGGCAACGTTTTTCAGGATGAATACATCTGGCTAACCAGGGGAAGCATCCTGGTGGAACGCGACAATGTCACCCGTCAAGTTGTTTCTGTGGACGTTCGCGAGACGCCGCCGCGCGATAGCTGGAAAACCAATTACAACCGCATTCGCATCGAGGGGTATAGCGGGCGGGCAAGGCTGGAGCAGCCGCAGGTACAGTAGCGATGATATTCTTTACAAAAAAGCGAGCGGTTGAAGGCGAACGCGTGCGGCCCGCCCGGCGTCCCGCTGGACAGTCCTACTCTGCTTATCTCACCCATGAGCTTGCAACACTTGTGCCTGATTCGCGGCCCTCGGCGGGACGCAGAGAACTGCGCACCGGACGCATCCGCTCGCAAAGCGATTCCGCAGCGTTCACGCTGGTGGAAATCGCCATTTGTTTGGGGATTATCGGGTTTGCGCTGGTGGCGATTATCGGGATTTTGCCGGCCGGGCTGCAGGTGCAGCGCGATAATCGCGAGGATACAATCATCAACCAGGAGGGGACGTTTTTGATGGAGGCGATTCGCAACGGGGCCGAAGGATTGTTCGAACTGACGAATCGTGTGGAGGAAGTCGTTTATTGGGATGTGGGGAAAGCCAGTTCGTGGCAGGTCTTTGACTGGGATCCGCAAAAAATGGACCCCGAAATTGACACGGGCCGCGAGATCATCGGCCGTTTGAGCACCCCGTCGGAATATACCCTGCCAAGCGGCACTCGAATCACGAATGAGATGCGCGCGATCATCCGAGCCCGAACCGGCGCGGCGGTGGATGTCGGCCTGGGGGACGTTACGTCGGACGTGGCTTTCTCGTATCAGGTGCGGATTCGGAATTTTGAGTACAAGAACTCCAGCCCGCATTACGAGCAGGAGTTCCGCGACGAACTGGCGGATTATTTGCACGAGTTGCGTCTCGAAATTCGTTGGCCGGTGCTGCCCAACGGCAATGTGGGCGCGGGACGGCAGGTGTTTCGCTCGCTGGTGAGCGGCAGGCTGATCCCGGATAAAGATGATTCTGAGTTGTATTTCTTTCAGCCATGAGGATGAGGAAAAGACATAAGCCGCTCGCGCTTCAAAGGGCATTTTCGCTCATCGAAATTATGGTGACGGTGACCTTGTTGTCAGTGATCACGGTCGGTCTGCTCTCCATGTTTTATCAGACGCAGAGAGCGTTCCGGCTTGGGGCCAACCAGGTGGATATTCTTGAGGGTGGCCGGGCCGTAATGGAGTTAATCTCGCGCGAGATGCAGGAGATGTTCCCTTCGCACGTGGAGGGGGTGGTCAACCTTTCGGCGGTGACGCAGGCGACGAATTACATGACCGATCTGCCCGGTGGACTGGTGCGCACGAATCTGTTGCAGCAAATCTCGTTTCTGTCGCGGCGCGGCGATGAATGGATGTCAACGACCTACTGGGTGCAGGATCATATCGACGTGGCTGACAGCGTGACGAATGCCGGACTGGGCGAGTTATGGCGGCATGTTGTGAGGACCAATTTGCCGACTTTGAATCAGACAAACTTCATTTGGGGATTTGCGACAAATTTGACGCGTTCTCACAGTACCAATGACCCGGGCGCGCACAAGATCGCTGATGGCGTGGTCCACTTCCGAGCCTATGTCTATAACCAGAATGGAATTTTTTATTCCGACTCCCCGCCCAATGTGTTCATCGGGAATTCGCCGGCGAGCGTCCTGCAGCCGGGTTTTGATTTTTACGACTGGATTCCGGGACACGTGGAATTGGAGTTGGGAATTCTCGATCCGAAGGCCGTCGAAGGGTTCCGCGCGCGCGGTTACTCGCTGCCGGTGGCGGCGGGCTACCTCCAGGGACAGGTCCACCGTGTTCATCTATTCAAGCAGCGCGTTGCAACCCGGGCGCGCCGGGCTGACTTTGACATTTTTGCGCTGAAATGAACTTTTGTCGTTCCAATCGATCCGGAGTGGCCCTCGTCATCACGCTGATCTTTTTGTCGGTCATCACGATCGTTGCGGTGGCGTTTTTGGCACTGAGTCAGCGGGAGCGCGCGTCGATCAGCCAGACGCTTACGGGGACGGAAGCGGAGCTGATGGTGAACGCGGCGCTGGACCGCGCGAAAGCCGACGTCCTCGCGCACATGGCGGCGTATTTCAGCACGAATTACACGAACACTCTGATCGCACTGGGACCGGACCTCACAGTTTCAGTGGCGGCGACGAATTACGCGAACCGTCCACATTGGGAGTTGAACGGGACGGCGCGCGAACGGGCGCTGACCAACCTGCTCGAGGATCCGCCGCCTCCGGTGACGCGGGCCGGGGGCGAAGAAATGTTTTACCTTGATTTGAACCGGAATGGCCGGTTCGAGCCGTCGGGATGGACCGTTTATCACAATTTGAACAATGAGCCGAGCGGCAATCACGAAACGGTCGGAGATCCGCAGTGGATCGGCGTGCTGGCTCGGCCGAACGAGTTTCATTCCAGCTCAAACCGGTTCATTGGGCGCTACGCTTACCTGATCATTCCCATCGGACGGACTCTGGACATAAACTTTATTCATAACAATGCGAAGCGACAGCCGGGAACTGTGGATGGATTTTACAGGAATGAAGGGTTCGGAACATGGGAGATGAATTTGGCGGCATTTTTGACGGACCTGAACGTAGATGCCTGGCCAACTTACACCTTCATCGATAACTTGACGAGCCCCAATTCGGGGATGGCATTCGATCACGCGAGCGAGCTGTTAAGATTCCGCTACGGCGGTGACTATGGACTCCTTGACACTGCGGAAGAGATTTTTGGCGCGACAGCCGCTTCTTTCTTTCGCGATGACGGTATAGATGCTTACAGCGACTTAATAGCCGGCGCAGGCGCGAATGAAGATTATCCGGATCGCGAGTGGCCGGGCGCTACAACGACAAGTCATTTCTTCAGCGTCCACGATTTCTTCAATCCACAGAGCCCCGGTATCGGTAATTTCCAGAATCGACTCCAATTTGCCTCGTCGAAGGCGGGGTCGCTGAACAGCAATACGTTTTACCGTATGCTGGCGCAATTGGGCACGGATACGCTGCCGGAGAAGCAGACGCTCCTGACCACGACGAATGATTCCATCCTGACCAACAAGGCGCTCCGGGCCGAATTGCTCGGGCCCATCAATCTGAACTACTACAATCTCAATTTCGACGACACGAACATCACAACGGCGTCCCAGTTCGTCCCGTGGACGGCAGAGGAATTTTTCCACGTCACGGCAGACCGGCTGCTGCGCGATCACAGGCTGCTCGATGCGACCGGCACGCGTTTCCTCAGCGTGACGAATATCCAGGTTTATCCGACGAACCGTTACACGCCCGAGGTGCATCGCTGCTTGCAGTTGGCGCTGAATATTTTCGAGGCGCAAACCAATCGGCCTGGGCCAGCCAATGCACGATACCCGTATTATCCAACGGTGTTGCGGCCCGTGTTCAACAACGATGGTGCAAACGTCTGGATCGCCGGTTACGAGGAACTCCGACCCGGCACGCCGGACGCGAATTCGATTGTAACTTCCGGTAATTGGAAAGACCTGAGCAACAGCGTTGACCGGACGAGTCTGACGTCGGCGGACCGAGGCCAGGCAAATAAGAGCTATGTGTATGGGATCCCTGTGCTGCTGGGTGCGAGGAAGGGCTTCCCGGCGTTCAACGAATACTTTCTGCGCAACGTGGTCCAGGTGGAGCGAAAAATTCAGATCACCAAAACACCCAGTTCCAGCGCCGGCGGTTCCTCCACGGCGATCACCAACCAGATGTTCCTTATCGGCGTGTCCAATGTGGTGGGGCTGGAGGCATGGAATTCCTATACGAACGATTACCCACGGGAGCTGACCATGCTCGCGGCGGTGGATATTTCACTGACGCTGACGAATGACCAGGGAGGGCGCTGGCCACCAGTGGGGTCGGTGCGGTTCATAACGAATGCGGCACGGACGATCGCCGCAAATAGCTGGCGGGGAGGTGAGTTTCAGATTCCCGTGAATGTGACGCCTGTGAATCGACCGTGGGCGATGACGAATTTCCTGCCGAACTCGGTTTATATCAGTGGGCCGCCCGGACAATTCTTCATAGCGAACACCAACAGTCCGGTTTGGGACGCGGACAACCGTTTCCCCGCCCCGCAATGGGTGATGACGGCAACCAATCGGCTGCGGTTTTTCCTTTTCGAAGGGACTCCCCAACCGGGCCAAAACGCAGTATTGATTGACGCCGTCGGCCTTCCTCCGACGGTGATCAGCACCAATATCACCAAGGCCCTGCAGGACACGCCCGATCAAAACCTGGCGAAGTTGTGGAATACCAATCGCGTGCGAAACTTGCCGTTTACTCAGCTCAGCGCGGCCACCGAAGGCGTCTTTCAACAGCTCTTAATCTCACAAAACAGCGCGCTGGCTGGATCGTTCTGGGATAATTATGCGACGTATCCGACGACGAGGGCTGCCGCGGATGGTTTCCTGGCATTCCTTCGCAGTAATGTGCAGGCGAGGACAGTCGTGCAAGC
>JAKEEH010000067.1 GCA_022616725.1 Limisphaerales bacterium
AATCCGCGACGCGGCGTTACTCTCAATTTTTTCGACAAGGCTCGGCATGCCGGACGCAAGTTAGGACGCCCCATGACTGTTCGCAAGGATGGCCAAGCCAGACGCGCCCCAGATTGATTTTCTTGAGCAGCTCGGAGAGGCTCTCCCCACGGCAATTGAATTTGGAACAAAGTTCATGTTGAAACGCGGCTGGCCCGATCAGGACGACGGCTCGACGCAGGATCGACGCAGGAGCTTGAGTCCTATAAGTGCGCCAGCGGCCTCGGCCATCAGTCGGACCTCGTAACGTTCTTCGACCATTACGAGGTCGATGAGGGGCGGAGATCATAATCAGATATCTGGCCTGGCCCGCCAACGTGTCGCAACCGGACTGCGCCGGCCTGATATGCGACAGTCGCCAAAAGCAGTTATTTCGACTTGGGCAACTCGACCCAGAAGACTGTTCCCTGGCCCGGAAGGGAGCTGACACCCACTTCGCCATGCATCCGCTCGACCGCTTTGTGGACGATGGCGAGGCCAATGCCGGTGCCTGGATAGGCGTCGGGCTTTTCAAGCCGCTCGAATACGCGAAAGACGCGATCAATATATTTTGGGTCAATCCCGATGCCCTTGTCTTCGACGATGAGTCGAACCATCCCATCACGTTCTTCCGCCCGCACCCGCACTCGGGGGGATACTCCCGGGGGCACAAACTTGAGCGCATTGCTAAGAAGGTTGGAAAAGATGGCGTCCAGTGCGGTCGTATTGGCTGCGACAACCGGGAGCGGGCGTTCGACCGTGATTTGGGCTGACTTCGCCTCAATCTCCCCACCCAGATCGGCCAGAACGTGGTTCACCGAGTCCTCCGCCGAGATCGCCGCAATCGGCAATGGCGCGTGGCCGAGGCGCCCGTATTCCAGCAGATCGTGAATCAGCCGATCCATGCGCTCCGCGGCCTCGGATACCCGGTGCGCGTACTCCACGCCTGAGGCATCAAAGCGCGGCGCATACTCCTTGAGCAGAATTGACGTAAACCCCTGCATGGCGCGTAACGGCGCGCGCAAGTCGTGCGCCACGTGATATAACACGCCTTCAAGCGACGCGAGGCTCTGCTGAAGGTGGGCAGTCCGTTCCGCAACCAGGCGCTCGAGGTCCCGGGCGTGCCGCCTGATCTGTTCGCTGGCTTCTTCCAGGGCTTTTTCGGCGTCGTATCGTTCCGTGATATCGACGCCCATCCCGACCACGCACGGCCGCCCATCAAGTTCGACCCGCCTTGCCGTAAAGAAATGAGGCACGCGCCGTTCTCCTTTCGTCAGGATTTCGGCTTCAACCTGCGCATACCCCGTTGCAAACGCCTCGCCGATTTTCTCTGCAACTCGCTGTCGATGGTCCGGCGCAAGAACGCTCGTCGCGTGCATACCTTCGATTTCAGCGGCGGAGCGGCCCGTCACTTCCTCCAGCGCCCGGTTCCATCGTACGAACCGCCCCTCCTGGTCGAACACGTAGAACACTCCGGGAAGACTCATAATAGCCGCGTCAATGAAGTGCTTTTCCCGGCGGATGCGTTCCTCGATCTCGCGCCTCTCCGTAATATCACGCGTGACTTTGATCAACCCCTGCACCTGCCCGAACTCGTCCCGAATTGCTCTTGCCACACCGGTCAAAAAGTGCCGCCGGCCGTGCTTATCTGCATGCCAGCGGTCGTCCTCGAACCGTCCGGTTCCCAGTGCCGCCGCTAACTCTTGCTCTGGCACCCGCGCGGCCCGATCCTCCAGTGTGAAGATCGATCGAAAGTTTTGGCCGATTATCTCCTGGCTCGTGTAGCCGAACAGCGCCTCGGCGCCCGAGTTCCAACTGGTTACGGTCCCGGCGGGATCGAGGGTCATGATCGCATAATCCTTCGCGCTTTCGACGATCAGCCGCAGGCGCTCTTCGCTCTGGCGTAGTGCTTCCCTCGAGCGCCTCAGCCGTATGGCCCCCTGCTCGGCGGCTTGCCGCGCGCGCGCTTCCGAATTCGTAAAGTAAACGAGCACCAGCGTCAGCGCGATTCCGGCGAAAAAGAGAAACAACGGGATGCGTCCGCCTTGCGCTCGCGCATCGAAATCCGGCTGCGACGTAAACTCCAAATTCCAGCGCCGCCCGGCGACATCCACACCGATTGTGCTGCTGAGACGCCCTCGCGGGCGGGAGTCGGCCGCCCCCTCGGACGCGTGCAACAGGTTCGTCGCGGTCGCCGCGCCATCGTAAACCCGCACATCAAATGTGCCCTGCTGCTGCTCTCCAACCACTTCGCACATCAGATCGTCGGCGCGAAACGGACTGTAAACGAATCCTTGCAAACTGGCGCGCCGCTCTGCTTCGCTGGCGGGGACCTCACCTTCACGATACACGGGGATGTAAATCAGAAAGCCAGCCTGATGCGGGGGCTCAAGCTCCTGGACTAGTTTTACCTTTTGCGATGCCGCCGGGCCGCCGGTGTCGCGTGCTCGCTCCATGGCCCTCAGGCGCCCCGGTTCGCTCCCCATATCATAGCCCAGTGCCGCCCGATTGCGCCGGTCCTGTGGCACGAGAAAGAGAATTGGAAAATGCTCCGCTCGTTCGCCCTCCGGCCACACTTTGAACTCCGTCATTCCCTGGCCGCGCATGCGCGCGGTCAGGGCCTCCAGTTCCTCGGCTTTTGCGCGAGCGGCGTAACCGATCCCTTGGACGCCGGGATATTGCTCTGTCACGCGCAAACGATCCACGAACGCCCGAAATTCCCCCGCGCTTGCCTGCCGCTGCACGGCAAATAGCCCGGTGCAGCCGCGCAACAGCGCCACGTAAGCCTCTACCCGCTTGAGAATACCTTGCGCCGCTGCTTGTGCCGCATCTTCGAACTGTGCCCTTGTCCTGGCCTCAAAATACCCGGCAACCAGCCAGGTGACCAATACCGTCGCTCCCAAACCGGTCAATAGACTAAACAGCGGCACCCAACCTCGTTTCATAATTTCTGCCTCCAACCCGGACCTGAACAACCCGGACTGGCAACGCCAGTAACATATTCGCTGTTTACCGATCCACAATTCGATTCATCCCCTCCATTGCAATCATCACAACCGAGCAATCCGACAAATTCATTGCTTGCGACACGGGTTTCTGCTTCAAATCGCCTTGCCAGCGCATGAAACGAATCCTGATTATCGAAGACGATCCGGTGGTGGCGCGTGTTTACAGCAATTCCCTTCAAAATGCCGGCTACGCCGTCGAAGCCGCGGACGACGGCCAGAGCGGCCTTGAGCGCCTCAGGCAATCTCCACCCGACGCTGTTCTTCTCGACATGATGCTCCCTAAAATCAATGGTGTGGAAATTTTGCGGCAGATTCGCGCCGACCCCGCCCTCCAGACCATCCCGGTCATGGTTTATACCAATGCATTCGTGGACGTCATGATTCAGACGGCCAAAAACTCTGGTGCGACGGAAGTATTCAATAAATCGACGCTAACTCCCGCCGCCCTCGTCGAGGCATTCCGCAAATCCATGGGTGACTGAACCATCTCAGAAGGCCGCGCTATCATCATTTTAAGTTGATCACGATAGTTTCGGGTGTAAGTTGCGGAGGTGGAATAGAACACAACTTTGTTGTGATTTTGTTTTAACTGGCGACCCGGTGCTATTGCGCCGGGTTTTTTTCACCCCGCAAATTTCCTTTCACGCGCGGGGTCAAGCAATCCGAATTCCCACTACTAAGCACAGCGAGGTTGGCGTTTTTACCCCATTTCTGCCGTAGCAGAACCCTCCACCTGCGGGTGGGCGTTTACCGACTTCTCGCTAAACCATCGGCTTTCTATTCTCCTGACGATACAAATTAGCCCGTTTGGTCAGAGACATTTTGTTGCATTTTGTATGGCTCGAACCTGTCCTGCGTTAGTTGGAAATGGCAAATCTACTATGAACAACAACCCGCATTTCCCCGTGCTCGATCCCGTCCCCGCGACCGCCTCCTTTTCGGTCCTTACGGCTACGTCGCTTACCGACCCGGTCGATGACCTCGAACCGGCCCGCGATCCGATCGTGCTCCTGCCTGATGTCGCCAAGAAGGGCGAGTTTGGTGACGACGACCGCAAGCGCCCCGAAACACTCGACGATCCGGTGCGCATGTACCTCAAACAGATGGGGCCTGTCGCCCTGCTCAAGCCTGAAGAAGAGATCGAAATCTGTCGCCGCATTGAAAAAGCTCAGATCGAAATCGAACAACTGCTCTTTCGCTTCGGTTTCACCGCGAAAGAATATCTTTCTATGGCCGGCAAACTCCTTGCCGACCCGCCCGCCGAGCGCTTCGACCGCGTCGTCTCCGACCGCAAAGTCGAATGCCGCGATAAGCATCTAAAGGTCATGGCTCGTCTCGCCGAGGCCGTCCGCGAGCTCGACCAGAAGGCTGACGGTGCTTTTGCGGCATGGCAGACCGCCGCCGCGGAGGGTGAAGATCAGGCCGCGCAGCGGCTCGCCGCCTTCCGTGCTGCCGATAAGGAATTGCAGGCGGCCTTCCCGCAGTTCGAGTTCCAACGTTGGTTTGTGCAGGATCTTGCCGCCATTGCGGACAATGCTTATGAAAAATTCCGGGCGGTTCTCGTGCTCATCGAGAGCGAGGATGAAGCCACGGCGGCCAAAACCATCCAGAACCTCACTGCCCCGCAGCGCCTTGAACTGCAATCCCTGGAGCGCTTCGTGCGCATGCCTTGCCGGCATTTCCTCAAGGCCTATGACAAATTGAAACACTTCATGGCCGAAGCCGATCAGGCGAAGCGCGAAATGATTGAGGCCAACCTGCGCCTGGTCATTTCCATCGCGAAGAAATACACCAATCGCGGTTTGTCCCTCCTCGACCTCATCCAGGAAGGCAACATCGGGTTGATGAAGGCCGTGGAGAAGTTTGAATATCGTCGCGGTTACAAGTTCTCCACTTACGCCACCTGGTGGATCAGGCAGGGCCTCACCCGCGCCATCGCCGATCAGTCCCGACCATCCGCATCCCGGTCTATATGATGGAAACCATTAACAAACTTTGGTGGGTGCAAAGCCAATTGATGCAGGATTTTGGGCGCGAGGCTACCCCCGAGGAAATCGCCGACGAAATGGAGCTTCCCGTCCATCGCGTGCGCGCCGTGCTCAAAATCTCCCAACACCCCATTTCGCTGCAAAGCCCGGTGGGCGATGGTGAGGAAACCAATTTCGGCGATTTCATCGAGGATACCACCGCCGAAGACCCGTATTTGCGCACCACTTACAGCCTTTTGCGCGACAACCTTGGGGATGTCCTCTCGATTCTGAGCGACCGCGAGCGGCAGGTCCTCGAGCTGCGCTTTGGTTTGACTGACGGCAATGCCTGCACCCTCGACGAAGTCGGCCGCCGCCTTAAGGTCACCCGGGAACGCATTCGGCAGATCGAAGCCAAGGGCCTGCAAAAGATGCGCCGCCATAAACGCGTTCTTCAACTACAGAGCTTTTTCGAGAGCGAAAGCGCTGCCTGAGGGACTTGGAAAACCCAAATGAGTTAAATGGGTTAAATCGACGAATCCGGTGCTGCAAAGAAAATTTTACATGTTTACTGCCATCGATTCTGTTATGAATGTGCTCGTCGCGGACAAATGTCCCGCGCCTGAAATGCCCCGAGCACGGAAAAAGTCCAAAACGCCCTCACCGGGTCCGCTTCGGCCAGAGGAAATCCTCCGTCTGAATGCCGAACTGGAGGACCGCGTCCGGGAGCGCACCGCCCAACTCGAAGCGGCCAATAAGGAGCTCGAAGCCTTTTGCTACTCCGTCTCGCATGACCTCCGCGCCCCGCTGCGCAGCATCGATGGGTTCACACATGCCCTCCTCGAAAGCTATGCCCCTGTACTGGATTCCCTGGGGCGTGATTACCTGGACCGCGTTCGCGCCGCCAGCCTCCGCATGAATCAACTCATTGATGACCTCCTTCGCTTGTCCCGGATTGGACGCAAGGAAATGCGCCTCCAGGAGGTCAATTTAAGCGACATCGCCGAAAGTATCGGCGAGGAACTGAAAAAGTCGGACCCGACACGCGAGGTCGAATTTTCCATCACTCCCGATGTTTACGCCAAAGGGGACGAGCGCCTCCTGCGCATCGCCCTGGAAAATCTCCTCGGAAATTCCTGGAAGTTTGCGCGCCAAAAGCCCAAGGCTCACATTTCCTTCGGCGTCGAAAACAAAGATGGCAAAAAGGCTTTCTTCGTCCGCGACGATGGCGCTGGCTTTGACATGACCTACGCGGACAAACTCTTTGTCCCCTTTCAGCGGCTCCATGGGCATCACGAGTTTCCAGGCTCGGGCATTGGCCTCGCGATTGTACAACGCATTATTAACCGGCACGGCGGCCAAATCTCGGCCTATGGTGTACCCGATCAGGGAGCCACTTTCACGTTTCTGTTGCCCGAGTGACACAAAGAATTGGCGCCGCAGCCGTTTTCGGTCGAAGCAACTTTTTTAGTTGAAACACTTTTCCGGCCGTGCTCACTTGCGAACAGCGCGGCTATCGCTTAGGTTACGTGCACGATTGGCAGCGGAGGCGGTTTTACCTGGAGGAGTACAATAAGGATCGATTTTGCTTATGACGCCACCATCCAAGGCATCATTGGGGCTGGCCGAGGAAATCCTCGACCACGTTAACTACGGCTTGAGCCGCGCGGACATCATTCGCGAATGGGCGGAAATCATCGACGAGGGCAACCTGCCCCTCATTGAAGCAGCCGCTGAGCTGCTGGACAGCGCCGATCTCAACAACGGTGTTCCCGAACCCCACTACATCAGCAGGTTGCGCGACGCAATGGCGGATTTTCAAGCGGGATCCACGCACCCTCTCTCGAGATTCCACGCGGCCCGGACTGAGCAAAAAGGCGTTTAGCAGTTCGCCCCGCTCGCGCTTTGAGTGCCGACGGTCCTGGCTTTCTTTCGCGATTTGGGAGGTTCGTTATTGGCGCTCAGGGTCCCGTTCTCGGTGGCTTCCTCCTTGAGCTTGAGCGAGTGACACGAAATCGGCAGGTCGCAGGCATTGTCGAACTCGCAACTCGCCAGCACGCCGGTTTTTGCGATCTCCTCGGCATCGTCATGCTCATCGTAGGCGGCAAACATCGCCCCTAACGCGTAAGCTTTTCCAGACCCTATCGCCCAGAAGCGCTCGAACTCGTGCACCTCCCGGAACTCGAACATGCCAAAAATCCCGTACTGATTCGCAATCAAGGCGTCGATTTGACTCGACTGGTAAGCCATGTCTTCTCCGGCATTGGGGTTCAGGTGAAATTTGTCCCGCAAGATCTGGTGGAGGTTCAAGTACGTCTCAAAAATGTGTTTACGCGAATCAAAGCTCAGATCATCGGCGTACTTCTCGATAATTGTCTCAAACACGTTGCTGTGCGCCGCATCGCCCACGATCCCGATGTAAGAGGTCTCAAACTTGTGGATTTTTTCCGACGATCGCTGATACTTCTTTCCAAACTTCGTTCGGCCAAACGTAGTCAGCGAATCCGCCGCTATGACCGCTTTTCCCCCCTTCTTCACCACAACCACGGACGACATATGAAAAACAAAGCCCGGCTGAACAAAATGTCAAATCGCCTGCTGGCTTCGGACTGTTGCAAAACGGCTTGCATGATCAAAATGCAACAGCTTCAAGCTTCAACGCCATTTCATTCATTGTTTACGTAAGTTATTGGTAAACAGAAACTTACGACTCCAGTCACCAGGCTGAAGCGCCGCTGGCATCCCCGTTGCTAAAGGATTGTCGCTCCAGGAATCGAGTGCGCGTGAGCACCGATCCACAGGGGGCAATGCAACCAAACCAATTATGAAGAAAGTCGAAGCGATCATAAAACCGTTTAAGCTCGAGGAAGTGAAGGACGCTCTGGGCGATGTGGGCATCGAAGGAATGACCGTCAGCGAAGTCAAAGGATTCGGCCGCCAAAAGGGCCACACTGAAATATATCGCGGCAGCGAGTACACGGTCGATTTTCTGCCCAAAATCAAAATCGAAATGGTCCTGCCGGACAACCGCGTCGAGGCTGCCGTCACGGCCATCGTCGGCTCGGCCAAGACCGGCAAGATCGGCGATGGCAAGATATTCGTCACCTCGATCGATGAAGCCATTCGCATCCGCACCGAAGAAAAAGGCGAATTGGCTGTCTAAACCAAACCCCGCGCAAACCCAAACTATCCTCACCCAAATGAAGAAAGCATTTTTCTACTTGACGTTGATGCTCGGCCTTGCCTTCGGTCAGTTCGCCCTCCGCGCCGCCGACGCAGCCGCCGAACCGAAGCCGGCCACCGTAGAAAGCCGCCTGGCAGATCTCGAAGCCTACATGAATAACGGCGCGCGTCAGACTGAATCGGCTTCGAACGTGGCCGGCCCCGGACCCGGCCATAATGCGTGGCAGATGACCTCCACCGCGTTGGTGTTGTTCATGACACTGCCGGGCTTGGCGCTGTTTTACGGCGGGCTCGTCCGGCGAAAGAATGTGCTCTCTGTCATGGCCCAATGCCTCGGGATTGCTGGCATGGTTACTATCCTTTGGTGGCTGTGCGGCTACAGCCTCTCCTTTTCGGGCGGCAATGGCTTTATTGGCGATCTTGCCAATAAAATGTTCCAGGGCGTTGAGCCGGGGAAGGTCGGCGCCGGCTATCACTGGATCAGCGACAGCATGTGGGCCATGTTCCAGCTCACCTTCGCCATTATCACTCCAGCGCTCATTGTTGGCGCCATTGCGGAGCGTATGAAATTCTCGGCCATTTTGCTCTTCATCGCCCTGTGGATGTTCGCTGTTTACTTCCCTCTTGCCCATATGGTTTGGTCAACCAGCGGTTTCATGTGCGGGCCGCTGAACGCGAACGCCGGGATCAAGGCGCTGGACTTCGCGGGCGGCACGGTCGTGCACATGTCTTCGGGTTGGTCGGCGCTCGTCCTCTGCATTATTCTTGGGAAGCGGCTCGGCTTTGGCAAAGAACCGATGCCTCCGCACAGCATGGTCCTCTGCATGATCGGCACCGGTATGCTCTGGGTCGGTTGGTACGGTTTCAATGCCGGCTCCGCTCTCGGCGCGGACGCGATCGCCTCCAACGCCTTTACCACCACCACTCTGGCCGCCGCCACAGCCGGCTTCGTCTGGGGTATCGTTGAATACCTGCACCGCGGAAAGCCCAGCGTTTTGGGATTCTGCTCAGGAATCGTTGCCGGACTTGTGGTAATCACGCCCGCGTGCGGTTTCGTGGATACGACTGGTGCGATGATCATAGGCCTTGCCGCCGGCACGGTCCCCTATTTCGCGATTGCTAAGTTGAAGGCGTGGTTTGGCTACGATGACGCCCTCGATACCTTTGGCGTTCACGGCGTCGGCGGCACCCTCGGAGCCCTGCTCACGGGCGTCCTGGCCACCGATAAGGTGAATCCCGTTGTCACCAATCTGAAAGACGGTCTCCTGATGAATCAGATCAAAGCCGTCCTAGTGACGCTCCTGCTCTCGGTGGTGGCGACAACGATTATTGCCTACGTCGTCAAGCTGGTGCTCGGTCTGCGACCCTCTCAGGACGCCGAGACGGCGGGTCTGGACCTGGCAGAGCACGGCGAAGAAGGCTATACCGGCGCGATTGGCGGCACGGTTCATGGCACGCCGGACCGCAAACCGTCGCTCGCTCCTATCGGTGAAATCGTCAAGAAACAACAGCCTGTGTAGTCCGTTCAAGGAACCACTGGAATGAAGAAACTGATTCTTGCGTTTATGCTGGTCGTCGCCGGTATGGCCGGAACCGCGCTGGCCGCGGATTCCGCCCCGGCGGCCGCCGCACCCACGGCGTCAGTGGAAGATCGTCTGTCCGACCTGGAAGCTTATATGAACAACGGCGCTCGCCAGACCAACGCGACCTCCCTGGTTGCCGGTCCGGGCCCTGGTCATAATGCATGGCAGATGGTGTCCACCGCCCTCGTACTGTTCATGACTCTGCCCGGACTGGCTCTGTTCTATGGTGGCCTCGTGCGGCGCAAAAACGTTCTCTCGGTCATGGCGCAATGCCTCGGAATTGCCGGTATGGTCACTATTCTGTGGTGGTTATGCGGCTACAGTTTAACCTTCGCGGGCAGCAACCCCTTCATTGGCGACCTTTCCGCCAAAATGTTTCAAGGCGTTGAGCCGGGAAAGGTCGGCGCCGGCTATCACTGGATCAGCGACAGCATGTGGGCGATGTTTCAACTCACCTTTGCCATTATCACACCCGCCCTCATTGTTGGCGCGATCGCTGAACGCATGAAGTTTTCAGCCATCCTGCTCTTTATCGCATTGTGGATGTTTGCTGTTTACTTCCCCCTCGCCCACATGGTCTGGTCAACCAGCGGTTTCATGTGCGGCCCGTTGAACGCCAATGCGGGGATTAAGGCGATCGACTTTGCGGGCGGCACTGTTGTCCATATGTCCTCGGGCTGGTCCGCGCTGGTCCTCTGCATCATCCTTGGCAAGCGGCTCGGTTTCGGCAAAGAACCCATGCCACCGCACAGCATGGTCCTTTGCATGATTGGTACCGGCATGCTCTGGGTCGGCTGGTATGGCTTTAATGCTGGCTCCGCTCTTGGGGCGGATGCGATCGCTTCCAACGCGTTTACAACTACAACTCTGGCTGCGGCCACGGCTGGCTTCGTTTGGGGTATTGTGGAATACTTGCACCGCGGCAAACCGAGCGTTCTGGGATTCTGTTCAGGAATCGTCGCTGGCCTTGTGGTGATCACGCCCGCGTGTGGTTTCGTCAATGCGAGCGGGGCCATGATCATCGGTTTGGCAGCAGGTACAATTCCTTACTTTGCCATTGCAAAGCTAAAGTCATGGCTGGGCTACGATGATGCCCTTGACACTTTCGGTGTCCATGGCGTGGGCGGCACATTGGGCGCACTGCTGACGGGCATTCTGGCCACCGACAAGGTCAATCCAGTGGTCACTGGTCTTAAGCAAGGACTGGTTATGAACCAGATCAAAGCGGTTCTAGTGACGCTGATCCTGTCTGTGGTTGCCACCACGATCATCGCTTACGTTGTGAAGTTCACCATTGGCCTCCGTCCGAGCGAGGAAATTGAGACCGTCGGCCTCGATCTCGCCGAACATGGCGAAGAGGGTTATCACGGGGCCTAGTGGACAACCTTAAATTTGGAACGCTGCGTGCCAATCCTTGATTGGACGCGGCGTTCCGTCTCTGAACGAAACGCAAACTATTATGCCAAAACAAGCTACGCTCAAAACAACCAGGAGAAGCTCGCGTTTACCCGCGCCTGCAAGCTCCGAAACAAAAATCACCTTTTCCAGGCCCGCTAAACACGCCAATGGCGCGGGCGCTTCCGCTTCGGCGCGCAGCGTCATCGACATGGCCCGCAAGCAAGGCGCCAAAATGGTCGATGTCAAATTCGTCGATACCTTCGGCACCTGGCAGCATTTCAGCGTCCCCGCGGCAGAACTGACGGAAGACGTCTTTGTCGATGGCTTTGGCTTCGACGGCTCCTCGATCCGCGGCTGGAAGTCCATCGAAGCCTCGGACATGCTGGCCATGCCCGACCCCGTCACTGCGTTCATTGACCCTTTCTGTACAGTGCCCACTCTTTCAGTCACCTGCACAATTGCCGAGACCGGGACCCGCGAGGCCTACAGTCGCGACCCGCGCGGCATCGCCCAGCGCGGTGAGAAATATCTGCAATCGACTGGCATCGCCGACAGGGCTGTGTTCGGGCCCGAGGCGGAGTTCTTCATTTTCGACAGCGTGCAGTTCGATCACAAGAGCAACGGCACCTTCTACGAGATCGATTCGGAGGAGGCAATTTGGAACTCGGGCCGCAACGGTTTGCCAAACCTCGGCTACAAAATCCGCCACAAGGAAGGTTACTTCCCCGTGGCGCCGACCGACACCCAACAGGACATCCGCACCGAGATGTGCCTGATCATGGAGCAATTGGGAATTCAAATCGAACGCCAGCACCATGAAGTCGCCACGGCGGGCCAGGCGGAAATCGACTTTCGCTTCGACACGCTGGTGAAGACGGCCGACAACATGATGCTCTACAAGTATGTGATCAAGAACGTGGCTAAGCGGCACGGCAAGACGGTCACGTTCATGCCCAAGCCCCTCTATGGCGACAACGGTTCGGGCATGCACACGCATCAATCGCTGTGGAAGAAGGGCAAGCCGCTCTTTGCCGGGACTGATTACGCGGGGTTGAGCGAAATGGCGCTGTATTATATCGGCGGCATTTTGAAGCATGCCAATGCGCTCTGCGCGATTTGCAATCCCACGACCAATTCCTACAAACGCCTGGTGCCCGGCTACGAAGCGCCGGTGAACCTCGCCTATTCGGCACGCAACCGTTCCGCGGCGATCCGCATCCCCACCTTCAGCGAAAGCCCGAAGGCAAAGCGGATTGAGTATCGCCCGCCCGATCCTGCCGCGAACCCCTACTTGTGCTACACGGCTTTGCTAATGGCCGGTCTGGACGGTGTGCTCAATAAAATCGAGCCCGGCGAAGCCATGGATAAAAACCTCTACGAACTCCCGCCGGAAGAGCATGCCAAAATCCCCCAAGTGCCCGGCAGCCTTGCCGAGGCGCTGGACGCTTTGGAGGAGGATCACGCGTTCTTGTTGAAAGGCGACGTATTCACCCGCGACTTCCTCGAAATGTGGGTGAGCCACAAACGCAAAGAACATGACGCCTTGCGCTTGCGCCCGCATCCTTACGAGTTCTTTCTCTACTACGACGTGTAAAGCACCACTGGGTCAGGAGGAACGAAGCGGCGTGAACCAAAGTTCGCGCCGCTTTTTGCTTACCAGTTGATCGAGTATTTGCTCGGAAGCCCGATTTGACCCGGGTGGTTGAAGGTGACAGTCTCATGCGTGGGGCACCGGGCGTAGCTGTGGTGAACGCTCTGCCATTGTACACCGGGGCTTGTCATCTGATAGGTGATTGCGGATGGGTCAAAGGTCCTCCAATTCACCGCCAGCCACCGTGGCCGTCGGCTTGGGCAAATCAGCGTCATCGGCGCGATGTACTCGTGCAAATCAACAAAGTTGCTCGGTGCAAATCCGTTGTGCGCCTGCGCCCAGAGCGTCGCCGCAAGATTGATCTGCAACAGATTATTGGCACACCGGTAAGCTTCGATCTGTTCCTGGCTCCAATTTGTCCTTACAGAACCTGTCGCCGGTAGCGCGTACCCTGGAATCTGCGATGCAGCGGCAACCTCGGCAGATTGTTCATTCGGTTCCTGCTTGGCCTCCGCGCGCTCAAAATCTTCGACCTTGCGTCGCAGGTCGGCGTTCTCGGCGAACACATTCGTGAGCGAGCGCAGCAGCTTTTCGGATTGCGCGAGCTCGGCACCCAAGCGATCAAGCTCCTCCAAATGTTGATCTGTCGCGACGCGCTCGCCGTCCACTTGCGCCGCGTCGAGAGCTTTCGCTTCAAGCTGCTGTCTCAAAGCGCCATTCTCCTGGCGCAGTGCTGCGGCCGTTCGCGAAAGACGAATCAGCGATCCACAGAGCGCTACAACGCTACAACCGCAGCGAACAATCCAAGGATGAGTATGACACGCCCTCTCACGGTTTGATTCGAACGACCTGACCGCGCGCGAGCGTCGGCAACACTTGCAGGACTTTTGGCATTAACGGCAAGGTTTGGTGAAGCTGGGTTCCCTCAGCTTCCAGGATTACAACCGCAATGCCGAGTTGAGCGGTATTTTGCTCAAACATCAAATTCCGATCGCCAGTAAGGAGCACGTCGAACTGATTCTGCTCGGCCAGAGCGATAAGCCGGCCATTCTTCACACCGCTCCAGCCCATGCGTTGAACGGACGTTGAATAATGACCGGCGAGTGCGCGCCCGAGCCGCCAGTTCAAGCATTCATCAATGAGAATGCGCATCCGCCACGGTCTCGAGGATCTTAGCCTTAGCCGCCTCGATTACCGCGATCACTTGCTCGCGCTTGACAGAGGGGAATCCATCCAGAAAATCCTTTATTGACTCGCCTCCCTCTAGCGCATCGATGAGATTTTGCAGCGGCACTCGCGTTCCAACAAACACCGGTGTCCCGCCCATAATCTCAGGGTCTGAATGGACAACGCCTTTGAGTTGATCAGTCGTCACGCCTTCAAATATATACGATTCTGGTGGATGTGCATCTTCGTTCTAACGGCCACGTCGTTCACGCCCAATATCGGTAGTCGATTTCGGGGAAAATATTGTCCATTTCTTCCACCTCAGCGAGCCAGCGGCCATCGACTTTCGTCGTCGTAAGTTGCTCGTGCAGCGCGAGGAAGCGGAGGATGTGGTCGGTGACGCGTTTGCGCGCGTAGTCTGGACTGGTGCCGGTGCGCAGGATGAAAGGCCAGTCGCTGGCCTGAGCAAGGAGCAGTTCGCGCCCCGCCTGCTTGAGGGCGCGCAGTTTCACGCCGTCGGCTTTTGGGAATTTCCGCGCCAGTGCCGTCATGCGTTCTTGAGCGATATCGAGGTGCGGATAAATCCACTCGTTCTTTTCGTTAAGCCAGACTTTCCAGTAGCCTTCATCTCCCCAACTCGAGGCGGCGGGCGTGGCGACCTGCTGCGTGGGGTTTGCCTGTAGGTATCTCCAGGGTGTGCTCAAGCGAATGACGTCCTGGTCGTAGTAGGTCTTGCGGAAAAAATAGTCAAGAAACTCAGGGCCTTCATACCACCAGTGGCCAAACAGTTCCGCGTCGTAGGGCGAGAGCAGGTGCGGCGGCCGGTCCATGATGCCGGCCAGCTTCTGCATCTGTTCGATGCGCGCTTGCATGAAGTGCTGCGCGTGTTCGGCGGCGGTCTGCAGGGCCGCATTGCGATCATAGATGCGTTTTTCGCCTTCGCCGGTAATTGCGTGGTACTTGATCCCCGTAAACGTGCGGCCAGTCGCGGGCAGGTAGGCACGCACGTAGTCGTAATCCAGATCGAATCCGACGTCCCGGTAGAAATCGCGATAGCGTGGGTCGCCGGGGTAGCCTTCGTGTTTGCTCCAGACCTGCCGGGCGGAATCGAGATCGCGCCCAAACGCCGCGATGCCATTATGCGTGAACACGGGGGCAAAGACACCGTAGCGCGGTCGCGGACGGCCGTACATTAGCCCGTGTGTGTCAATGATAAACCAGCGAATTCCGGCTTCCTGGAGCACCTTTTCGATCCCTTCGACGTAAGCGCACTCGGGAAGCCAGATCCCGGTCGCGTCCCGGTCGAAACAACTGCGGTAATGGTCGCGGGCAACCAGAATCTGCGCCCGGATCGAACTGGGATGCGCGGCCATCAACGGCAGCAGCGCATGGGTCGCGGCGCTGGTGATGATTTCGAGCCGGCCCGCCTCCTGGAATTTGCGGAACGCGCCGACGATATTTCGGCCGTAGTGATGGTAAGTCTCGCGCAGAGAGCTGAAGCGGTGATGGTACATCCACGCGAGCGGCTGGAAGGCCTTGTCCCAGGAAGTGCGGTGGATCTCGCGCTCCGAGAGTTCGATCAAGGCGTCCAGGTGCCGGACGTAGCGCTCCTGAAGCAGCGGATCAAGCAGCATCGACGCGAGCGTCGGAGTCAGCGTCAGCGTTAGCTCAGTCTGCATTCCATCGCGCAACCAGCCGTCCATCACTTGAACCAGGGGGAGGTACGTTTCCGTGATTGCTTCGAAAAGCCAGTTTTCCTCCAAAAACCGCTCGTGCTCCGGATGCCTCACGAACGGTAGATGCGCGTGCAAAATCAGCGACAGGTAGCCTTGCATAACGAGTGGGTCGCCGGCCAACGCGAAGCGCCAGAGGACAGTCGCACCAAGGGCGCTTCACAATTCCGCCAGGTCATGGAGTGCCCTGTCCTCTGGCGCTTTCCCAATTGTTTCCCACGAATGGTTGCGAAGCTCAGCTTACGTTTTCAACCAGGGGGGCTTTCAGGCGCGGGTCTTGCGGGTGTTTGCCGACGTCGCCGCGGTACTCCGTCATACGGCTGAAATTCAAATCCGCGCTGCGGGAATCAGTGCCGTCCGCGGAGCGCGCAATCGCCGGCAAACCATATTTGCCATCCGGCAGGGCAAAGCGATAGCTGAAGGTGCCGTCCGAGCGCAGCCGAATCTTCTTGCCTCCGATCGTCACTTCCGCGTCGGGTTCGGTCGCGCCGTAAATGATCAATTCCGCGTTGACGTTGAACCAAAAGCCCTTCCGCCGTTCGCCGTAGCCGTACGGGCTGGTGACGCTGCCAATCGCGCCGCTCCAGGAAGAGGGGATCGCGAACTCGGCCATCATCGCCGAAGAAATCTGTTGCTGGAGTTGACGGCGGATAAGCTCGGTAATTTCCAGTGACCCCATCCACACCCGCCGCAATGAATCGATCGTGATCAATTCGCCGAGCGCGCGTTCCTGCTCGCGTGTCCATTTACCGGAAGAGACCGCGCGCGGGTCGGGCAGGCCTTTGAATCCGGTCGCCCGCAGTTGCTGGATGGCTTCGAGCAGCGGCACGTTCTCGGAGACGGCGGACTTGACGAGCTGCAAGAGGTGCTGGAATTGCAAATCGACGGGCAAAGTCTCAAACCAGACCGACGCGTCTTCAGAAACGGCGTCTGGCGGCGTTAAGGTGGGCGCGGAGACAGAGATGCGAGTCCAATTGCCCCCCTTCGCGTAATAGCCAAGCTCGGCGGCATATTTCGTGGACGCGGACGGCACGTTGACAAACCAGTTCTTCGATTCCGGGTGGACGTGCTGTTCAGTTACCGGTTCGCCTTCGGAATTGTCTTTGTACACGCGTAGCACGAGGTGGCCATCTGCGGATTTGCCGTTGTACTCGCGCAACTGATCGCGGGTCAGGTCCCAGTGCGCATACAGCCAATGCGGATCGCGCGCGGCAAGAAGAAGCTTCTTCGTGCCGTAAGCTTCGGGCAGTTCCTGGGTGGCTGCGGCGGGTGATGGTGCTCCCGGGGTTGGCACGGCATAACGACGGCCTGGGCCGCCCGCAGTGGTTGTCGTGGTGGCGTCGCCCTCGAGCAGGATTGGCGGCACTTCCACCGGCCTTTTAGCCTTTGCGGGTCCGTTTCCGTTTTTCGGAGTCTTCTTTTTCGAATTGCCAGATTTCATGACGTTTCTGTTGGAGGTGAAAGGAGCCTCAAAAAAAACCGACCACAGTCTAGGCAACCGCGGCCCATGCGCAACCGCAAAACTGAAAAACCGGTGAGGTTGGCGACCCACTGTGTATCAGACCAGCAAGAGTCAGCGGCTGGAGGTTGCGCCCCGTGTCACCCCGAGCTGGTTCCACAGCTTCAGTTCGCGCCAGAGCTGTCCCCCGGTGATCTCGCCACGCAGGAGTTGGCGGTATTTGACGACGGTCTGTTTGAGCTGCTCCGGGCTTTCCTGGAGGAATTCCAGGCGGAATTTGGCTACCCCGAGATCGACCATGCGCTGCGCGTATTCGGCGCCGGTTTGCGCCAGCGCGTTGAAGACAGTGTTGCGGCAGCCCGCGTCGGCCTTCAACGGGTGCTCGGCGCCGACCCGGTCCCGCACCCGGACGTCGTGTTTATCACAGGGCCGGCCGCAGTTCGTGTAATCGGTGCCCTCGGACAGAAAAGCGCAGAGGATGCAATGCTCCATGTGAAACATCGGCATGTGCTGATGAATGGTGACTTCGTACCACGCCGGCGGGGAACTCGTCAGCAGGGCCTCGAGTTGGGTGAAGTTCAGGTCGTAAGAAGCCGTGACACGCTCCAGACCGAAATTCTCAATGAAATACCCTGCTGTGAGGCCATTGGCCACGTTCAGGGAAAAATCGCCGATGCGCCTGCTGTCGGCAAAACAACGCAGGTGATTGTAGTTGCGGACGAGATAGCCGTCGGCCCCGCACGAGCGGATCTGGTTGAGAATCCACTCCTCGCCGGTTTTGAAAATGCGCGGCGGGGCTACGAAGATTGCGGCGTCGCTCCCCGCCTGGCGTGACTGCCATTCGCGGAAGCGCGCGACCGCGTCACGGTACTTCTTGGGGTCCTCGAACTCGCAATAAAGCGTCCTGATGCCACAGCCCAGCGCGGCTTCGAGTTGCGCCATACCGCGGACGAGGACGATGAGTTCGGGCAACGCGCGTGGTCCCGAGCGCGCCGATTCCCGAACAGAGACTGCCGTGCCCCCGGGAGAACGGCCGTCGCTCGAAAGTTCGTGAATGGTCCAGCGTTTGGGCTGGGCCCGCTGCCGTTCCAACTCCTCTGCCAGTTCGCGCCGGAGCCGGTTTAGTTCACTGACCGGAGCAATGAGCCCGTCTGGCAGATGATTGTCGAGCCGGCCAAGCCTGAATGGCGTTCCGCCCAGGCGGCCAAATTGCTCCATCAATCTGACCTGAGTCAGCGGCTGCTTGTCCGCCCGAACCAGCGCCACGCCGGAATGGACTTCGGTCACGTGCCCCAATTCGTCGCGCGCCATCACCGTAAGCGGTTCACCCTCACGCCCGTGGACCGCGACGTAAATCGGACGCTGGAAACGCGGCTGATCCCCTGCAAATGACTGCCGCAGACGGCGGTCCAGTTCCGCGTCGCTGGTCTTCCAGACTTTGTCTCCGCGGTGAATGCGTTTGAGATTCACATCGCCATGGCCAAACGCCATCAGCGCCTCGCCGCCGCGTCGGTCGATGCTGTAAACGCGCCCTCCTTCCTCCTGCCGGTCCGGATGGCCCGCGTCAAACACCACGCCATCGCCCGGTTTTAGCGGTCCTTCAAGGTGAATCGCGACGCGGCTGCCTTCGACGCGCGACACCGCGCCCAGGTAAACGCCGCGCTTCTTGCCAAATCGCGCATGGACAAGTTGCTGATTGTTGATGCCGCGAAACCACCCAGTGAAGAGGCCGCGCGAGAATCCCATCTCCAGGTCGTAACGCGACTGCTCCCACAGCGCGCGGCCATTGCTCTCCGCGCTGCCGCAAAGACGGTCGAGCGCTTGCCGATAGACGCGCGTGATGTTGGCCACGTATTCGGGGGTCTTTAAGCGTCCTTCGATCTTGAGCGACGCCACTCCTGATTTGACAAGTTCGGGCAATACTTCCAGCCCGGCGAGGTCCTGCGGACTCAACAAATACTGCCGGTCGCCGAGCGGGACGGTTTTGCCGTCCGACACCAGCGTGTAGGGCATGCGGCAGGCCTGGGCGCACTCGCCCCGATTGGCCGACCGGCCCCCGAGCGCTTCGCTGGTCAGGCATTGGCCGGAATAGGCAACGCACAACGCCCCGTGCACAAAAACTTCCAGCGGCAAGCAGCGGGTCGATTGGCGAATCTTTTCGATTTCGGCCAGCGAACATTCGCGCGCCAGCACCACCAGTTCGCAACCCAACTCACGCGCAAACTCGACCCCGGCAGCGCTGGTGATGGTCATTTGCGTGGAGGCATGAATGGGAAAGTCGGGCGAAATGCGCCGGATCAAACGGCAGATGCCAACGTCCTGCACGATTATGGCGTCCGCGCCCGCGGTGACAATCGCCCGCAGATGCTGTTCCGCTTCGGCCAGTTCGTTCGCGAACACCAGGGTGTTGAAAGTGACGTAGCCGCGCACGCCCCGCCGGTGGAGATATTCGAGCAGCTTCGGCAGGTCGGCGTCCGTGAAGTTGGCGGCGCGCATGCGCGCGTTAAATTGCCCGAGGCCGAAATAGATCGCATCGGCCCCGTTCTCAACCGCGGCCCGGGCGCAGTCCCAGTTCCCGGCGGGCGCGAGGAGTTCCGGACAGACCCGCGCACGGGACTTCGGTCTGGCTTCGTATGTGTCAATCTTCGCGCTCATCTGGAGTCAATCGACTGGCGAGCCCGCTCACCACTCACCACTCACTACTCACTTTTTCCCTACGGAGGGTTCCCGTTGAATCGGGCTTGCCGAAAATGAAGCATAGCTTGAAAACTTGAGCGTGGCCAAGCCGTATCAAAGGTATCATGCGCATGCATTCCATCCGGATAACGGGCCTGAACCGATCCAGGGCGAGATTTTCTTCACGACCCGGGCGCTGAGCTTTCGTGGCGCCGAGAAGGTCATCGAAATTCCGATCGATCGTTTGGAGGCCGAGTACGACGGCGCGGGCGAGGGAAGAGTTATCCTGCGGGATGGCGCCCAGCCTGACTTGACCCTCACGAGCGATGCGTCTGTCCTCGAGGTTCGCTCGGTCCCCGTCATTGCCGCATTGGCGCAGCAACTCGAGGCGCAGCTCACGCGTCGTGAATTTGCCCGCCGGGGAAAAATGGTCCTGATTTTCTTCATCGGCTTCGCTCTGGTGTTGTGGGTCGGGATGCTGCTGCTCGGGGCGATGGTCCGGTCCATCGTAGCCAGGGTTCCGCCCGAAGTCGAAAAGGAGCTCGGGAACG
>JAKEEH010000431.1 GCA_022616725.1 Limisphaerales bacterium
GCTAGGCTGATGGCAGTTGTTGCCGAAGGTTCGAGAGGTAGAATCTATTTGCCACCGACTCCGGAGGCAGAAATGGTCGCCCAGAGTGCCGATTCTATTCCGGGGGTTGCCGAGGCACGCACAACATTCCTGTCTGGAACAACGCCAACGCGGGCAATGATTACGGGTGGGGTCTGTTCGGCTTATGGTCTTTCAACTTGGGGACATTTGTTCACATCCCGCCAACTCGTTGGATTAACGACTCTCTCTACTCTCATCACGGAGGTAAGGAAGCAGGTAATCGAGGATTATGAACTGGCGGTTGCTCAAAATGGGCGGGAGAAAACAAACTCACCAACCGCAGGACTAAACGAGGGAGGCAACGGGGCAAAAGCCTATGCCGAATCAATCAGCGTCTATCTGTCGTTCGCTTTGAGCCGGAGTGCTGACCGTGGATCGTGCATTTGCTCATGGGATTCCAGTCCCAAAATGGAGGCGCTGAGAAACACCTTTGGTCGACAGGCGCTTCCAATGGTTTGGGATTTTGCCGAGGGCAATCCATTCTCTGATTCAAGCGGTTCTTGGAACAACAACGTCGAATTTACGGCGAAATCCGTCGAGAAATTCGCGGGCTCGAATCTTGGCTTTGCGAAGCAGGCTGATGCGACAGAGAAAGCCACCTTTATCAAAGGGAGCTTGTTCTCCACTGACCCGCCCTACTACGACAATATTAGTTACGCTGAGTTGTCAGACTTCTTTTACGTCTGGCTGCGGCAGACTTTGCGCGCGGTTTATCCAAATTTGTTCGAGACGCTGCTCGTGCCGAAGGCGACAGAATTGGTCGCAACACCGTTTCGACACGGCAGCCAAGAACTGGCTGAAAAGTTTTTCTTGGATGGGATGTCAAACGCCATCCACAACATGGCCGAAGCAACACCACCAGCCTTTCCGGTGACAATTTATTACGCCTTCAAGCAAGCGGAACGTGATGAAGAGGGCAGTGCTTCAACTGGGTGGGAAACGTTCTTGGAAGCTGTTCTTCGAGCGGGCTTCAGCTTGACTGGGACTTGGCCAATGCGGACGGAATTGAGCAACCGGATGGTCAGCGTAGGAACAAATGCACTCGCGTTATCAGTTGTCTTGGTTTGCCGAGCGCGGATGGCAGACGCTGGTGTCACATCGCGCCGCGATTTCTTGGCTGCGTTGAAAAGGGAGTTGCCTGAAGCGTTGCGGTATTTGCAGAAGGGCAACATCGCGCCGGTAGATTTGGCTCAAACCGCCATCGGGCCGGGCATGGCCGTGTTCTCCCGTTACGCGAAGGTGCTGGAGACGGACGGCTCACCAATGTCAGTGCGGTCGGCCTTGACGGAAATCAACAAGGGCCTCGATGAGGTACTGGCCGAACAGGAAGGCGAGTTCGATGCGGACACGCGCTGGGCTCTCGCCTGGTTCGACCAATACGGATTCAACGAAGGGGCGTATGGCTCGGCGGAGACACTCTCAACGGCGAAGAACACGAGTGTATCAGGAATGGCCGAGGCCGGCATCCTTACAGCCAAAGGCGGCAAGGTTCGGTTGCTGAAGAAGGAGGAGTTGGATGCGGGTTGGAATCCGGCCACGGATAAGCGGCTGACGATTTGGGAAATCACGCATCACCTAATCCGCCGTTTGGAGCAAGGCGAGTCCGGCGCGGCGGAATTGATCCACCAACTCGGCGCGAAGGCAGAAGTCGCACGTGACCTGTCGTATCGGCTCTACACGATTTGCGAACGTCGCAAATGGGCGCAGGAAGCCATCGCCTACAACGCCCTCGTTCTCTCCTGGACTGACGTGCAACGCCTCGCACAGGAGAAGAAAGCGGCAGCGCCAACGCAGGGAGAGATGCAATTGTGAACAAGATTCCAAAAATTCTTTTCAGGTATCGGTCGTGGACTTCTGCCCTCCGCAAAGATGGGAATGGCACTGTCACCGAACGCAACTACACGAAGGAATCTCTGGAGAACGGCACGTTCCACTTTTCATCGCCTCGCGATTTTGACGACCTCCACGACAGTCTGCTCGGACCACATGCGACCGGCAGCCCATTGGACATCGACCGATTCATTCTGCACCACAAAGACCTGTTCGCTTTGATGCGCGAGCGTGGATTGGGAAGCATTACTCAGTTGGACACGCTCAAAGACGAAGCGGCGCAAAAAGTTTTCGCGCCCCTCGCGGGTCACGAAGCACGGCGACATTCGCGAGTGCTTTGCTTCGCGGAAGAAATGAACAACGAGCTCATGTGGGCCACGTATGCCAATTACCATCGTGGAATCTGCCTTGGCTTCGATGCGAGCGATCCTTTTTTCGCGGGAATCCAACCAGTTCAGTATGTGGACGCTCCCACTGCTGAGGTTATCGCTTCCAAGGCATCCGGGACGCTGATCGACCCATGGTCGCTGTGCAAATCAAAGGCTTGGGAGTTCCAGAAGGAGTGGCGGTTGGTCCTGCCGGGCGATGAACCGAAGCGAGTTGGTTTTCCGAAGGAGGCATTGAAGGTGGTCGTTCTTGGTTACCGTTTCACCGAACGCGATTTTGCCGCCTTGAAGGAGGTTCTCATCGAAGGAGGATACCGCGTTCAAATCTTTCGCATTGAACGTGTGCCCGGCACTTTTGAATTGGCGAATTTCCACGTTGGAGAAATCGCTGGGCGGAGCGAAGCGAAGGAGAACCCGCCAAACGAACCCACAGCACGCTGAACACATGAGCCACCTGCACTTAAACATTTTCCCGATCAACCTGCCCGACGTGGAAATCTCGGTGGGCGTCCAACCATTCGATTCCAGGGACGCCATGCGTGAACTGCGAAAGACGCACGCGGGGACGCACGCTTTCAATCGAGTGAGCGTGGAGGAGAACGGGAAGAAGCTGGATCTGATTTACGCAGTCCGGCTGGATGGCACAGCCTGCACCATTTGCCCGGAGACAAGAAAGATTCGGTTGCGGGAGAACCTCGGCGTGGCGCGCCAACTGGTGAACGAAAGCTTCATTGCCAGCTTCGCGGGGAAGACGGATCGGAAAACCGTGGACGTTGGGCCATTGAAGGTTTTGTCGTCCGAGAAAGAGCATGACTTCATCGCTCAGGCCGTGAACGGTGCAACCGTTCCACCGTGGCTGTTCGTGCGGCTGGCACACGCAATCGAGGCCCGCGTATTTCAATTTGACGGACAAGACCCCTTTCTCGGTTTGGTGTTCGACCATCACACCTACCGACGGATTGCCCGACCGTGTTCAGAATGGTTGGCGGAACGATTCGACCTGGTCGGCTTGTATGTGTCGGAGAAGTCGCCTTTCAACGACGCCCGCATTGAGCCGCGCGCCCGGCTGGTCGGTCGCGTCGCAGCCATCAACGGTAGCACGCTGCAACTCACGGATTGTCGCGAAGGGCGAAACACAGTCGAGGCCAAGGATGTTGAAATTGAGGCGGACTACGACGGCTTCATGCGCTGTCTCAACGCCACGTTCAAAGGCAGGGCGAACACGATTGACCGGCAGTTGTTTGATCTTCAGTCGGCGGCCCAGGTTGGGCCGAAGAAACTGAGTGAACTGACGCGCATCGAGAATCGCCTCACCGCGAAATCGCTCCGCTTGCTGCCGGGGTTTGAAGCGCCGGTGCTGCCGCACCTCGATACCAAAGGAAAACGATTTCCGACTGTCCACCAAGCGCCACAGGCGCTCTATGTGTTCGATCGGACATTCAACACGCCGGCGTTGAACGACGCCAAGCGTGGAATTTTTGAACTCGGGCCATACAGCCAGCAGGGTTTCACGCCCTCGACGCCGCGCATCTGCGTCATTTGCGAGCGCAATCGCAAAGGCGAAGTGGAACAATTTCTCCAGAAGTTGCTGGAGGGACACAACGAGCCGGGGCGGAAATGCTTCTTCCCGAACGGATTCATCAAGACTTACCGGCTGCAAGGGAAAGACGTGCGTTTCTTCCTGGCAGACAACGCAACGGCCTTGGCCTATCGAAAGGCGGCGCAAGAAGCGTTGGCCACGGTCACGACCGAGGCAGAACGTTGGCATCTGGCCTATGTGCAGGTGAATGAGGCCAGCCACGACATGCGCGGTGAAACGAATCCGTATCTGGTCGCCAAGGCCACGTTCCTTTCCCAGCAAATCCCGACTCAGGAGTTCATGATCGAAACCAGCCGTCGCAAAGGATCGGGCTTGGATTTCATCTTGAGCAATATCGCGCTGGCCAGTTACGCGAAACTCGGCGGAACACCGTGGCATCTGAAAGTGAACAATCCGATGGCGCACGAGTTGGTTGTTGGGCTGGGGAGCACTTCAATCAGTGACTCGAAGCTTGGGGCACGTCAGCGCATGGTAGGGATCACGACGATGTTCACAAGCGAGGGGCGCTACTTGCTTGGCAATATGTCGAACGCCGTGCCCTTTGAAGATTACGGCAAAGCCGTGGTGGAGATGCTCACAAGTTCCATCGAGCGCGCCCGTACTGACATGAACTGGCAAAAGGGCGATGAAGTCCGTTTGATCTTCCATTCGTTCAAGCCACTGAAGGACATCGAAGCCGATGCGGTGAAAGCAGTCGCTTTGAGCTTGAAGGATTACCATGTTGATTTTGCCTTCCTCCACGTCGCCCAAGACCACGACACGGTTCTATTCGATAGCGACAATCCAGGGGCGAAATCTTTCGCCGCAGGAATGGCAAGAGGAGTGGACGTTATGAAGGGCGAGTTTGCGCCAATGCGTGGAACTTACCTGACGCTCAACAAGTCCAATGCGATTCTTTCGCTCACAGGATCGAGAGAGGTTAAGAAACCAACCGACGGGCTGCCGTATCCTGTGCTGCTCCATCTTCATCGGTCCTCGACGTTCACTGACATGAAGTATCTGACGGAGCAGGTCTATACCTTCGCGTGCCATTCCTGGAAGAGCTTCGACATGGCGGGGATGCCGGTGACCATCGGCTATTCGCAACTCATCGCACGTTTGCTTGGCCGACTCGGAGCGTTGCCCCATTTCAGCGTGGATTCCATTCATGGACGACTCAACCGGCTGAGGTGGTTTCTATGAAAACGGAGAACCTCATGCTGATCACTGACGCACGTGGAGTATTGGCCAACACCGCCGTAACCGACGCGAAGCAAAATCCGCTGGTGGCCGCTTTTCTGGGATGGCTGCTCCGGGGAGACGACCTGCTTGCGCTGCTGGAGGAAGCCGCTACACGGGCCGCAGCGGCGAAGGGGGCGGAGCGAACTTCGCGAAACGTGGCTGTGCTGGGATTTGCGTGTGGCGTTGAGACTTTGAAAACCCGTTTTGCCGCGGAGTTCGTGGCCCAATTGGAATGGTCAATCGGAAGGCCAAACTTCGCAACGGGAGGCGAACCGTGCGGCGTTGTGGCTGATCCACTGAATTTTGCCGGAGTCGTTGCAGGAGCAGAGAGTGCTTTGGGCAAAGAGATTCGCCAGCGTTTCGAGCAGTGGTCTGCCGCAGTTTGGAAGGATGCAGATGGTCTGGTTCAAGACGGAGGTTGGCGGCGAGGCTTGCTTGATATTTTGGGACACCGAGTCGCCGTCGCAAAGGCAACTGCTAACGGCAATCAACCGGTGTGGCTCGCAGCGGCATTGCATCGGCGCGGATGGAGCGCTCCAGCGGAACAGTCCGTCAGCGATGTCCTGAAGGCCGCACTCAAGGAGGCTTCAAGCGTGACGGATGGCTTCGAGGCGGGGTTGCGTTTGGCCGCGATTGATTGGGCAGTTCAGCGGGCAATGGATTTCGACATTGCCGCCCTCACGTTGACAGATGTGGCGACGGTGTTGCATCGCGTGCCGACGGCGTTCCAACGGTGGACGTGGGAGGATAAACCGAGAACCGCCAAGCAAGGCGCACAACCGCGCCGATGGCACATCGAGAACGAATACCACTTTCAAAGCATGCTCTACGCTGTTTTGAAACCGCTGATTCCAGCTCTGGAGGAAGAACAGTATTTGCCGCCAACGGGAACTTACCAGCCGCGTGCAGACCTTTGCATCTTGGGTTTGGAACTCGTTGTAGAGGTGAAATTCTGGTATCGCGGAAAAAGCGTGAAAGATTTGACTGAAGAAATCGCCGCCGACCTGACTTTGTATCTCCGCAAGGACTCCCCTTATCGCGCGGTCATCGCAGCAATTTGGGACGACGGCGCACGTACCGAGGAACAAGCGGAATTGAAACGCGGCCTGAAAGGACTCAGTGGATTGTTCGATGTGGTCATCGTGAACCGCCCTTCGTGCATGAACGACCCCGCAACTACCGCACCTGCGGCAAAAAAGAAGGCGAAGAAAGCGCCATGAACACCAAGGCTCGCGGGCGACAAAGAACCGTTTCAACAAAGAGGCTTGTGAGAAGGCCGGAATTCCTGTAACAAAAACTAGCCAGTTTTTATTACAACAATTGGCGACTAAAAGCCGTGCAAACCATTGATAAAAGCATCATTAACCGCATTCGCGGAAGCGGAGCGGGTAGCGTGTTTTCGCCGAACCAGTTTTTGGACCTTGGCCACCGGTCGGCGGTGGGAGTCGCATTGCATCGGTTGGTCAAGGCAGGGAAGATTCGGCGGATTCGCCGGGGGCTTTACGATTTGCCGCGCTCGAATCCGATCATCGGCCAGACCGCACCGGACATCATGGCGACGGTGCGGGCGCTCATGGACGGCAGCCACGCACAGTGGCAGTTCACCGGAGCTTACGCCGCGAATGCGCTTGGGTTGTCGGATCAAGTGCCAGCCAAAGTCATCATCCTGACGGACGGCGTGCCGCGCCGCGTAGCGCTGGGGAAGTTGGTGCTCGTGTTTCGCCGTGCCGCGCCCCGGAATCTTTTGGGCGCGGGCACGCGGGCAGGATTGGTGATTCAGGCATTGCGTTACCTCCATGGCAGCCCGGACATGCCGAAGCACATTTCAAAACTGAAGAAAGACCTGGACGCCCGGACGAAAAAAGATTTGGCGGCGCTCACGCCCAAGCTGCCCGCCTGGATGCGTCCGCTCGCTCAACAGATCACTCAAACATAAGATGGATTCTGTTCTCCAACTTTCGCCCCGCGAGCGCGCCGAAGTGTTTCAGCGCACCACTCAGCAGACGGGTTTTGATGCAGTCATCGTCGAGAAGGACTTCTGGGTTTGCTGGACGTTGAAAGAATTGTTCCGGCTGCCGGACATCGGCGAGCATCTCATCTTCAAAGGCGGCACGTCGCTGTCAAAGGTGTTCAAGATCATCGAGCGCTTCTCGGAGGACATTGATGTTTCGATTGACCGAACCTGGCTCGGTTTTGGAGGCGCAAATGAGCCGGAGGCGGGCGGAAGCAACAAGGAGAAGCAACGTCGTATTGAGGCGCTCAAGGTCGCCTGCCAGCAGAAAATCAGTTCCGTGCTTCAACCCGCCTTGAATCAGGCCATCAAGGGAAAGGTGCAAGCCAATGAGAAGTGGTCGCTTCGCGCGGACGATGAAGACCCGGACCAACAGACCTTGATGTTTGATTATCCGTCCAGCTTTACGCCCGACGCGACCGGATACA
>JAKEEH010000432.1 GCA_022616725.1 Limisphaerales bacterium
AGGCGTTCCACCAGTTCTGGCCCCTCCATGTCGGGCTGATGATGATTGGCGATCACCAATTGTGGCGCGCATTCCGCCATGCGCGCGAACGCAGCTCTCGTGCTGCCGAATTGCCCGACGCAGGAAAAGCCCACATGGCGTTCAATACAGCGTGCCAGCGCCTGGCAAATCCCGGCATCCGGTTCGATAACGGCAACGCACACCTTTCCGTTTGGGTCCCGAAGTGCCGCAACTTGTCGCTGCCGTTGGTCCTCCTCATACCCAAGCGGCGAGATGTCGCGGCGCTCTGAATCGGCTCGCGTGTACAGGGTCGCATACGTCCACGCGACGGGATTCCCTGCCCAGTGCATCGCCACGGTCAGCTCCCGAGGAAAGATTTTGCAAGTAGCCTTCCAGCCCGCCCGTAGCACACTCAAATAGATGTCTCGGGCGCGTTTTGCCGCTGGGCGGCTATCGTTCTCGCCCAACGGGAAATAGCATGCTGCGCCATCGTGTTCGATCCGGACCGAGAAACCACGGCTCAGGAGCGGGGATGCCGGATCGTGGTAGGGTCTGCGCACCAGCCGAGCTTTCCAAAATCCGGTGGTAAATCTGACGTTACTGCCCGTTCTCCTGGAGTCCGCGCGCGGACGAAAAGAAGTATCGACTGCAGCTCCGTCGGACTTCATTGAATCCCACCCTCGCGTGACGATCGTGTGATAGAGTGCATGCGCCTCGCGCGCCGCGTCGTCTTTGCGCGACGCCAGCAGCGAGAAGGTGCGGCGTGTGCCGGCACGTTGGATCTTGATGCACCAAGGCCTCACGCGGAAGGTGCGTCCATTGTGGGTGTAACTATTCCTGAACAAACGCCTTCGCCAGTAGGCGCGTCTCTGCGGCGTTAAGGCGGGCACCGCCGTACGCCGTTTCCTTGGACGATTCTTGGACATTCTTCGCCATACTGCCACCAAACGACTTTGTGGGCAACGAGGCTTTGTTTGCGATAATTTACCAAAAGGCCACGGTGCTGTTGCTGTCCTGTCTTTTTAAGAAGATAGAGAGCGTCTGCGAGCCATGCCTGCGTTCGCCGCTTCCCCCCAAAAGAGGGCATTGTGAGCCTTAGAACCGTCTGCCAATATTACGACACCGCTCAACAGATTTTGTCTATGCGACGTAAATAAATGGTTACCGGAACCTTGAGATTGCGTCATTAAACGTCGGAACAAGCAGTATATGAAAGGCTCCAATACTCTCGGACTCTCCATTTTAGCGGGTGGCCTGGCGTTCGTCGGGAACGCGAGCGCCCTGGACATCGTCATCGATGGAAGCTACGAATCGGCCACAAACAACTACGTGCTGCCTGGCATCGGCAACGGGGGCAATGACTCTGCCGGCATTGACGGAGGATGGACCCATTTCTCGACCTACAATTATTCCCTGGGCTACACGCGAGCCGCACCGCCGGGCGCCGGCGCCGTTTACCTTCGCCCGTATGATCTCGACGGCGGCAGCATGAACGTTGCCCAGACCAATAGCCTCACGCGCGCCATCACTGCCGGGAGCATCGACGCCGGGCTCGGCCAATATTCGCTTTCAGCCTGGTTCTCGACTTATCGCAGCCAGAACGACTATAGCACGTTGACGCTTCAGTTCCTGGATAGCTCGTTCGCCACTGTCGGTGACGCCGTCGAAATTGGTGGCGCTGCATTCGTTGCCGACTTGCCGGGCGGTGGTGGACTGCGGAATTGGGGCCAGGACTTAAAGGCGGGCACGGTTCCCGCTACCGCTCGGTATGCTTCCATCGTCACGGTTTCAACGGCTCTCGTGAATCTTCCCGACGGGTACGTGGATCTCGTAAAGCTTGATATCACAACAAACGCTACTGTCTCCGTCACTTCGGCAACGCCGCCCGACAGTGCCACGGATGTCCACCCAGCCACGGCGGCGACCGTTGTTCTCCAGGATGGCGTGCCAGCCCCAATCCTGAACACAAACTCCGTACAGTTCAGGTTCGACGGAATGCTTGTCTCGCCGTCTATACAAAAAGCCGGCGGCGTCACGACCGTTCAGTACGATCCCCCAGGCCTGTTGGCGGCGGTTTCGATGCACAATTACGAGATCGCTTACAATAATACAGGAGGCGCCACACCGAACACGACCAACCGCTTCAGCTTCACTGTCCAGAATTATTACAACATACTGCTCCCAGCGCCGATCTATCTCCAGGATTTCGAGACCACAGCCGAAGGCGCGCTGCCCACAGGATGGACAAATCTCAGTTTCAGCGCGATCCCTGATCCGACATGCGATCCCATGGCGCCGGACGTAGGCGGTTTACAGGACCTCAACTCGGCGTGTTACGCCAATTGGGTGGTTGTGAACAGCGCTCGCTTCAACGACCCCATGCTCACCTACGGCGCGCACACACCCGAAACAGATTACCAGCGCGTCTTAACGGTGAATCCGCTGAACATCGTCAATGGGGCGGTGGTGACAAACCTGGCGCAGGGCAAAATTGCCTTTGGCGACTCCGGGTACCGCGACGGTGAAGCTCAGATCGTTTATCTGTTCTCGCCCGACTTTGATCTGACCGGACGCAACAACGTCTATTTGGCCTTCCACAGCCTTTGGGAGCAGAATCAGGACAGCATCGCGGCGGTGGAGTATTCCATTGACGAGGGAGCGACCTGGTTGCCCGTCGTGTACTTTCTCAACGGCTCTGACATCCTGCTTGATTCGAGCGGGAATATCGACGCCCTCGCGACCTTAAATACTGTGCGCATCGGCGACTTCGAAGGCCAGGCCACCTACATGGACAACGGCGAGATACGCGGCGGCTACTATGGCGCTTTCATCGGGGCCGCTTCGAACACCTGGGCCAGCCTTGGCCCGTACTTTAGCGCCCGCGTCGATGATAACCCAGTCGAGTCTAAGCGCGTCGAAGTTTACCGCCTGCCATTGGCGGATAACCAATCCCAGGTGCGCCTGCGCTTTGCCCACGCCGGCACGGACAGTTGGTACTTCGGACTCGACAACGTCGGCTTTTACAGTCTGAGCTCCGTGGCGCCGCCGCTCGTCAGCGGACCGACGCCTGCAACCATCACCGAAGGCGTTGGCAACAGCGCTTCCTTCTCCGTGAGCTTGACGGGCATCGGACCGTTCACCTACCAGTGGCGGCGCAACGGCGGTGATGTTCCCGGCCAGACCAACGCCACCCTTGCGCTCGGCAATGTCCAGCTCACTGATGCCGGCAGCTACTCGGTCGTTATCGGCTACGTTGGCGGCAGCGTCACCAGCAGCCCTGTTTCGCTGGTGGTTTTTACGCCTGAACCCGCGCGCGTCATCGGCCAGTGGGATTTCGATAGCCCTAACCTCGTCGCGACCTGCGGGCAGGATCTGGAATACTCGGACCAAAATGTGCTTGTTGAAACCGGATTCACCGACAGCGATTTCCTCGGCTTGCCTCGCATTGGCGGACAGGCGGTGAACGTGATGGCATTTCCAGGAATGTTGCCTGGCGCAGCAATGAATGGGTACCGGATGCGCCACGGCTTGAGCGGCACCGGCGGCGGCACCAACGTAAACCAATATACGTTGATCATGGACGTGATTTATCCGGCGGTAAGCGATAGTCAGCGGCGCACGTTGCTACAAACTGATCCGCTAAACGCCAATGACGGTGAGTTTCGCGTCAACGAAGGCAACGGTTTGGGCGTGAGCGGCGCGTATCACGGGACCATTTTGTCCAACACCTGGTATCGTATCGCGCTCGCAGTCGATCTCGCGGGCCCCGGGCCGAATCCGATCGTGGCCAAGTTTATCAACGGCGTGAAGGTCGGCCAGCACGCGCTGCCGGAAGGCAGGGACGGCCGCTTTTCGCTCGCCGCGAATCCCGACACGCCCTGGGCGCTGCTGTTTGCCGACAACGATGTGGATGTTCAGCCGGGGTATGTTAGCAGCATTCAACTGCGCGCCGGCCGACTATCTGACGCGGCCATTGCGGCGATGGGCGGACCGCAATCGACCAAGATTCCGGGCGCCGTCTGTGCCGTCGCGACCGGCGGCAACATCACCATTCGCTGGTCGGGCGCCGTGCTTGAAGAGGCCAACCAAATCACCGGACCATGGAACCCGAATGCCGGAGCTGCCAAACCATATCAAGTGCCCACTCCCCTCGGCGCGGCCCGCTTTTACCGATCAAGGTGAAACCTGCCATCAGCCCAATCATGCCGACGGTCACTGTGCGTCGGACGAACTCAGCAGGCGCGAGCAGCGGGATGCAGCGAGGCAGTTCATTACTGCAGCTTTCGGGCTCGGGCCTGCCAATACCTCAACTGCGCCGCCGTCTTTCGATTGATCCGTTCCTGTTTCTTGATCGCGGCGTTCAATTCCGCCAATGAGCGCGTGTCCCCTTTGAGTATCTTACGCGTTGTTTGGTTTAGTTTTGCGGTCTTTTGATTCAGCAGCTTCAATTTCTCGGCGACGTGCCGGTGTTGCGCGCTGATTTTCGGCACTGCCTCATTGATCATTTGGGTCATGCCTTTGTAAGTCTCCGCAGTCTTTCGGTAGGCGGCCGCCGCCTCTTTGTGTGCTTTAGTGGCTTTATCGAGAGCTTCAAGCGTAGCGCTCGGCCCGACACCGGCCAGATCAAGACCGGCCCAGATGATCCCAACCGGCGCCGCAACGACGCCTACCAATGTCTTGGCGACTTCGTTCGCCAGTTGCCCGCCGGTGGCTTCGGATGGGTCATTGAGAAACTCTGCGGTTTTCCATACGATGCTGATTACGGTAGCGGTTTTGCCTACGACCTTGAGGGCAGTTCCCGCTGACGGGCTCTTGATCGATGGCTTGAATCTGTAAAGCCACAGCTTCGTTTCGTCCGCACTGGCCGCACCAGCCCCCGCCGCATCCACTCCCCAACTCACCTTGTCCTTGGCATCCAGTCCCGTTGGGTCGTCATACCGGACAGGGTTGTTGAGGGCGTAGGCGTAAAGGTTGAGCTCCTGTGGGTGTGCAAGAAACGAGGCTTGTTCCGAGGACGCCAGAGCATCGGGACTAGCATATTTCGGGTCCGCAATCGCGAATCGACTCAAAGCCGACTTGAGGTAACGGGCTTCGAAATAATGAAGTCTGCTCTCCCGATCCCGCTCTTTCCCGGTGAACGCGTAATGTTCCTCGACGGTCCGGACCTGGTGCTCGTGCCGCGGAATTCCAGATGGATAAAACGCCGTTTCCTCGATCAAAGCGCCTGCGGCATCTGTCATCGCCGCCGAGGACCCGAGGTGATCCTGGTGATAGTAGCGGATGCGCAGAGCGGGATCCGGTACGGCGAGCTCGACATTTTCTCCTCCGGTCACGTACAGGACTTGTCCCGGTGGAAAGATCTGCGGCAGCTCGGTGACAGGGGCGAGTCCCCCAGGCAATTGGGCTTGCCAGCGGTGATCGGCAGTTGAGTAAGCCCAGAAACCCAACGGCCCCGGGAGAGTCGGGGCCCACGCTTCAAGTCCCGGTCCGGCGATGTACCGGCCGCCCGCAGACAATGCTTGCGGGGCCGGTTCGGTGTAAGAACCGAGGACGCTGAGCATAGCGTTGGTTAGGGCATGGATCCAGAGGATCGTGCCCGCCGGGACGGTCTGCCCCGCACTTACGGGCACATAACTGCCAGCCGCTTCGTTCCAACGATAGAGATTTTTGATGACCTGCGCTGAAGCGTTTTCCGTCTGGAGCTGGCCGGCCAGATCTTTGGCCGTAACTGCCAAGGAGATGAGATTGGGTCCTTCCTGCAGCCGAAGCCGCTGAATGCGCTCGTTTGTGGAGAGCGACCCGATGACATGGGCCACGCGCGTTGATCCGTTGAACACATATTTCGTGGGCTGATCGGCATCCCGGATCTCGAACTGTTCACTCGGGTAGAGTGCCGAGGTAGTCGCCGGATCCGGCGCTGGCGACGCAGCCGACTCAACGCTTTGGGTCGGTGGCTGTCCGTTCCTCCACGTGACTTTTTTGATTACCCGCCGCCCCGTGAAGTCATAGCGATAATCGGCCCGCATGGTGTCGTCCTCGACCGCGACGAGGCGATCCCGGAAGTCCCAGGTGCACCGCAGGCCATCGATCACAGTCATGTTGCCATTGGCATCGTAGGAATACGTCCGGTTGGTGCCGGAGTGTTCCAATCCAGTGAGCGCATGCGGGCCGGCTGGATCATTTGGTTGGCGGCCCATACGACCGGAGCGCCCCGCTATGCCGCCGTAGCTCATTGTTCCAAGGTCGGTAACCGGCACGCCGTTTTCTGTATGCTCGATATCGCTGGTCTGCGCGAGCATGTTGGCGATGCGATCATAGCGGTAGTTGATCTCTCCACCGTTCGCGGCTGCGGAATTCGGCGAATTGTATTGCACGCGCGTCAGGCGATACAACGAATCGTAATTGAAACGCTGGGAGTTTCGCCGTGGATGGTCCAGTGGCACAGCCGAGGCCGGACGTTGGTCGTGAATCGCGTCGATGTTCGAAACCGGATCGAGGTCGTAAGTGAAGTGAACCAGCTCGGTGTTCAGAGAGGTGTGGCGCGTAAACAATCGCTTCAGTCGCTGGCGCGCATCATAATCGTAAGTTGTCCGCACGCCGTTGCCATAATCGATGCGCGCCTGCTGGGCAGACGGCAGGTAGCTGATGCCGGATAGAATGTGTCCGCTCGGTCCGCCAGTTATGCCTTCAAGCAGACCACGGGCGTTATAGCGGTAAGTGACCTCGTCGTTGTCCGGATAGATCATCCGTGTGACACGATCAAGAGAATCGTACTCAAAGGCGGTTTTGTAGGAAACCGCAGTTTCGGGTTGGAATAAAAGCGTCGGCGCGAGCACCGGGTCCGGGATTTGTTTGACCGTCCACTCGATGCGGCCGCGGGCGTCGAACGAAGTATGTTCCCGGCCGCTGGTGTCTTCGACCCAGGCCAGTGTGCCCTTGTTGTTCCGGGCGGTGGCGCGAGAGCCGTCGCCCTGATCGACTGGCCCGGCGGGAACATCATAGTGGTAGGCGATATCAGGCGAACGATGGTAGCTGAACTCGGTCGATGTCTCGTCGTGGTAATCCTCCGTGAGAGTGCGATTCGCCCCATCGTAGGTATATGTAATTCGCTGGCCTTTGGCATCCACGGTTTCAATCACATTTGAGGCGTCATCATAACGGTTGGTTGAGATGCCCGTGTCGGGATCGTTCATCCAAAGCTTGCGTTGCAGGCCGTCGTACCGCAGCTCCTTGACGTTATTCTGCGCGTCGATAATCCGGGTCAGGCAATCATTTAGATCGTAACGATAGCGCGTGGTCCAGGCCTGCGGGGTATCGGACGGCGTGCCGTCGTCGTTCAGCCGGACGATTTCATCGACCCGCACCAAGCGCCCGAGCCCGTCCGTGAACTGCGCCAGTGGCGTGCCAAAGTGCGGCGAGGCGGGATCGACATCGTTCTCGTCAAATTCGCGGACGATCAATGGCTCATATTCAGTTCGGTCGAATGTTCCGTCGGGATTCGTTGTCTGGACAACTCGCATCGCAGCATCGTATTTCGTGGACGTCTGGTGTGCCGTGGCGAGATTGAGCGACACAAGGCTGCCGGCGAGGTGGAACTGGCCCTGCCAGCCGGACGCCTCGATGTTCTCGAAGCCGAGGAGTTCGTCGAGGGAACCGGACTTTAGCGTGAAAAACGGATTCAGGACGCTCGCGGGTTTGCCTCGCGCGTTAAACAAGACCGCGCCGCTGACGGCCACGCGCGGCGTGGTGCTCCCCTCCGCTGGTTCAGCTTCGGTGCGCGTCATCAAGGCTCGGCCGAGTCCGTCAGTAAACTGGCAGCTAATGAAATAGTGGTCCCGCTTGGTAGCGGCGGTCCCGGGCGTCCGATCCAGCATGCGTGTTTCGATATGATTTACCAGGCCGGTGCGCAGGAGGCCGCCGGTTATCTCAAAGGTCGCCGGGACGGCCAGTCGATAGCCGTACTCCGCTGTCTGGAAAGCCGCCGTATCGCCAGGCTTGGCGATACTGGACAGACGGCTCAGCGCGTCGTACGCGTAAGTTGTGACGTTCCCGTTGAAATCGACGGAACGCGTCACAGTTCCCAGGCCGAGGTCGTAAGTTGCGGTGCAGACGAGCGGCGGGCTATTACTCCCGAGGTGGATGGTTTCGCGCTCCGCGTAGATGTGCAACGCGCTGTCATATGCCAGTTCGCGGACGTGGCCCGACGACGGGTTGCCAGAATTCTCAGCCAGCGGATCCAGCGTCAGGGTTGGATTGCCGTACACATCGTGCTTGGCGCGGATCGAATTGACAAACGCCGTTGAGCTGGTCGGGTCAATCCAGTCGCGGCGTAGAGTGAGGTTGCCAATGCTTACAGCGCCGAAGTTATTCCCTGAGAACGTCTCATCATCGTAGAAGGATTCCGAACGCGAAATTGCCACGCCGTTTTCGTCCTGGATGATCTGACGCTTCGGCGCGTGGATAATCCACTTCTGCAGGTTCAACGCAAATTCGGTGACCGTAACGCGCTCGTCGTCGAAGGCGGAACGGTCGCCATCTTCGACGATCCCGTAGTCGCTCTCTCGCGTCACGTTCCCGTAGTCGTCGTATTCCATGTCGGACTCCAATCGCCGGGGCGTGCCGGCTCCTCGCTCGAGAATCTCCTTCACCGTGGCGATGGGATGCGCAAAACGGACGAGCACGCCGTTGGTGCCGGTTCGCAACGTCCTTGGAGGATCCGCCCAGGTTGTTGTTTCCCGCGAAAACACCCCGCCGTCCTCTGTTTCCGACGACGCCCGGAGGAGGCGGCCCTTCATTGCGTCGAAGGCGCGGCCGGTGTCGAAATGCGAACGGCTGATCAGCGTGGGGGCGGACTCGTCGCCGGCGTCAATTTGCTCAACCTCGCCGAAGCCACGAAACTGTTTCTCGACTGGATCGTAGTAGCCGTCGTGGTAGCGGTAACGCGTGGTGTATTCGTGCCCGAGGGAGTCGGAAACAATTATCGACGCCACAACGGTGACTGGGAATGGCAGTGTGTTTGGCCATGGCCGACCGGCCGTCTCGTCCTCGAGCGCGAACCAGGTCGAAGGGGTGTATTCGATAAAAGTCAGCCGCCCGATTCCGTTCGCGATCCGCGCGAGAAGATTCGGAGCAATACCCCCGCTCAGAAGGTGCCCGAACTCGACCATCTGCAGGCGTGGCTCGGCGGTGCTGTCACCGTAAATGAGGTCAGTGGTGCCATTCCCGTTGAGGTCCGCCCAGCGCACCGCTGTACCGGACGAGACACTCGGCAGACCGGTGATGACTCGGCGAGAATCCAGCGTGTAGTTGCCCAGGTTCAGCCAGTACCAGCATACGCCGGGAGCGGCGCGTTCGAGAACGAGATCGGCGAGGCCATCGCCATTGATGTCCGTCAATTTGGCGTTTGCGATCTGAAGATCGTCGAGCGTGAAGTCCGGCAATACAAGGCTGACCGGTTGAGCGAAGCGCCCGTAACCAAGGCCAGTCGCGACATTCACCGCTCCCGGTTGGATCCGGGCGATATCCGGCACACGGTCTCCGTTGCAATCAGCGATCTGGACGCTCGACAGCCCTAGATCGAACCCGCCCTCAGGCTCGACCGTGCTCGGCGTGGAATAACTTTGGTCTCCAAGATTGAACCAGATGCGATAGGCGACGCTTCCCCCAACGTCAATGCTTTGGATGATGTCGATCCGCTTGTCGAAGTCCACGTCGGCTGTGCGCACCCCTGGGTTGCCGAACGGCGCGGGTGGCGCACCGTCCTGCAACGCCATGTCGCGTCGTTGGCTCCAGCCGAGACGCCCGCGATTGGCGAAGTAAAATACCGTGTCATCGGCCGTCTTGTGGACCAGATCCGCAAGTCCGTCGCCATCCATATCCGCGAGGTGCGTCTGATCCGAAGCCAGATCGAAATTCCAGGAAGTGCCGTTGCCAGCATCGACCGATGCCGGATTGGCCCATTGAATGACCCAGTCGGCGCCCTGTCGCACCGGGCCGCGGTTGACGCCTACTGTGTGGCCACCGCCGCCGGCGTCGGTTTTCAGCAGATCCGGAAGTCCGTCGGCGTTCAAGTCGATCAAATCGACCAGTGAATTATCCATGACGGCAATGGGGGCATTAATCGATGACCATACGTTGCTTGAGGCGTCGATTACCGCCGGAGGGTGAGAGACCGCATATTCAAACGTCGCAGGCGGCAGTGCCGTGAGCCCGTCGGTGCCTGTCAATGTCACCCTCGCAAGCAGTGACCAATGGGAAGCAGCGCCCGCGTAAGACAGGTAGTCTAGATCGTAGCGCCGGTTTAAATAGTCGGTCGTGCCATCGCTGTTGAAGTCGCCGGCGAGGTGGTTGGTCAACGTCACGCCTTGTGTGGCTACCCGAATGGACCGAAGCCGTTTGCCGGTGCGCACAAGAAAACCCGCGCGGGCGTCCTCGAACCAGTCTGAACGATCTTCATACTCAAACGCGACGAAGTGAAATGCCGTCCACGGCGGCGACCCCGGTCCGTAGCGGACCAGTGAGAGGTACTTCTGATTGAGGTTCTGCGCTCCGGGAAACGAACGGTAAACGTACTCGATGACGTTACCTCGTGTATCGGTCTCGCGCTCGAGCAGCCAACTGAAAGTGTTTGTGGATTGGGCGATCCGGCCATTGGTGCTGACGCCAAAGTCCAAACGGGTCCCGTCTGGCGCGGTGCCTTCCCAATGCTCGCCGACCTGCCGATAGCGAATGAAGGAACTTTCATTCTCGCAGAAGAAGTAGCCGTCCGCGGTCGGTACCAGTTCTTCGCGCGATTCGGTGATGAACGTGTCCGGTCGTTGCACGCCAAGAGACTGCCCGTAGGTGGGAATTCCCTTGTCGGTCCGGCGCTGGATGTGCGGCAAGAAAATGCTCCAGCCGTAGCCGAGCGGGCCGTTGCCGCCGCCCCCTTCATAGCTGAGGGCCAGTGACGGTTGATGACTCGCTGTGCCGGAGGGCAGCTTGATGCCGAGGGCGTACTTGGCTGTGCCGGTGTTGAGCGTCGGCTGGAAGGATTCGCCCAGTCCCTCGATTGAACCGGGCCCTTTCGGGAGGGAAATTGTGTTGGGCGACACGCCACTCTTGTCAGCGGCACGAATCCATCCGTGACAACACACAAGAATCGCCACGAGGCAAGCCTGGCGAAAGCTTCGGAGGAATGAGGAATAGACGTTCATGTGGTAATCAAGGTTTGCGTCGAGCGTATGCGTCCAGCTCATCCATCAGTTTCTCTCGCTGGTTGAGCCGACCGGCCGCGAACGAGTTGTAGATTGTTTGAATCTGGTAAAGGCTGACATTCCCCGTGTCTGGGGGTCTATATTGCATCATCAGGTTGGGTTTGCGGTCATCATGCCCCAGGCCAGCGGCGTGGCCGAATTCATGGGCGGCTGTTTCCTCCGCTGTGCGGGTGCCCTTCTTAGAGTTGAAGATACCGCGGTTCAGCGACATGAGCATTCCGCCACTGGTCGTTTCACCGCGCGCGTCCAGCGACTCGACGATGCGGAACACATGTTCGTCTTTCTTGATCTCGCTCCATTTATCAACCAGACGGATGTCCACGGTAGTGTTCCAGACGAAGTTCCATTTCTCGACCTTCTTCCCGATCCGCTGTTTGTCCGCGGCCCTTCCCGCAAATGAAGCCTCGATCTGGCGTTTCACGTCCTGAGCGAACTTGGCTTGTTCTTGCTGGCTGAATTTCGTCTGCTGTACGTCGATGAAAGCGGCCTTCAGGTGGATCTGATAGGTGACCGTCCGGCTCTTTGTGTCCACCGCTCTGGTGACTTTGATCTCGGCGCCATCGGGATCCTCAAACTTGAGCGGGTTCTGATTGACGTAGGCGTACGGATTCGGACCACCGCCGCCCTCGTGCAGGGGATCGGTGGAGATCCACCGGCCGAGGGTAGGGTGCATAAGACGGTGGCCAAAGTATTGGAGACCGCTTTCCCCGTCGCGCTCCTTCTGGCTGAATCCATAATGCGCTTCCACTGCGCCCAGGCGTTCCTCATGGCGGGTCGCGCCGAAAGGATAGAAGGCCATTTCTTCGACGGGCTCCCCGGCGACATCAGTGATCACGGTCGAAGAGCCAAGATGATCTGGATGATAATACAGAACACGCCGAGCTGGATCGGGAATCTCTAACTGAACAGCTTCGGTGCTGTGCACGTAGATGGCCTCACCGGGTGCCAAAGCCCGCGGCGCGTCGCTCATGGGCGCCAGGTCGCCACCGAGGCTGGCTCGCCATGCGCCGGATTGCGCGTCATATTTCCACGTAGTCACACCCGCCGGCAACGTCGGCGACCAATCCTCCAACCCGGATACCGCAAGGTAACCTCCGCCTGGTGGCAGCAACGGAGCAGCAGGTTCGACATATGTGCCCGCGACGCTAACGAGAGCGTTTGTCCGGACTTTGAGCCAAAGGACCGTTCCAGCTTCGACCGTCTGACCGGCGCTCACCTCGGCATAATCGCGTGTGGCTGGCCTCCATCGATAGAGGGCTTGCACCAGAGGAGTTCCGCTAGCTGCAAACTGATTCAACTGCCCCGTGAAATTTGTCGCGGTAACCGCGAGCGAAAGCGAGTTCCAGCCGCGCAGAAGGCGAAGCCGCTGGAGGCGCGCGCTCGAGGACAACGAGCTGGAGATGCGAGCCAAGCGAGTTTCCCCATTGAACACGTATTTCACGGGCTGATCGCGGTCGCGCACTTCAAAGTGCTTGTTCACGTAATGCGTCGTTGTCATCTGGATTCTGTTTTGTGCCGAGGCTCCGCCCGCAGGTGGTTCCCCTGCGAACAGCGCCGATGCTCCCGTCACAATGAGGATGCCAGTGATTCGTGTGAGCCAGCATCGGTTCCTCATGGTTGCGTGTTGCTTTGTAAGCCTCAGTTGCCGGAATAGGCATACGTCTGGAAGAAGACCTTGATATCGGACACGCCGTTTCCATCGCGGGTGCCGTCCAGCCTCAAGCCGCCGTTGATGAATCGCTGAATACCCTCGTTGCGGTCGGTGTGGAGCGTTCCAGCAGGGATGATGAGCAGCCAGCGCGTGTTCCACACCGAACGTCCGATCAGACGGCTGTCGCTGATGGTCTCGGTCGGATTGAAATTGCCGCTGTCGTGAAAAGCCCGGAAGCGTCCGAAGCGGCGAATCGCCGAAAAATCCTCTGAGAGCGAGTCGTTAATCGGAATCCAGTCCGGATCGCTGAGAGAGCCAGATCCCAGCGGGAAGGGCACCGGCAACGCCTGATCAAGTACGCGCCATTCGCGGATGAATGCGCCGCCCTGCGTGGGTGAGCGCATGACGTCGAGGCCCACGGGAAGGAGATAGACGCGGGGCGTATTGATCATACCGCCACCGAGATTGTTGTAATTGGCAAACCAAACCCCTACCGAGCGCACCTTTGTGGCGAACTTCGTTGAATCGTAATCGTTGTCGCCACCACCGGCCGGCCAGCCGAAAAAGTTCAGGCCAAAATTGATGGTGGTCGCGAACGGAATGACGATAGCGGGTTCGACCGGTTGCGTGGGGCTAAACGGAATGCAATGCCGCTGGAACTCGGGCAGCGCAAGAAGATTTGGCACCACATAACTGGAGAGTGTGTCCCGCCATCGTTGGCCGCCAGCGCTGCCGTTGAGAATGCGGAAGAGCTCGTTGCGCAAGGAGAAGCGGCCGGTCTCGGTTTGTGGATTATTGAACCCAAGCTGGCCTTTGAGCACGAGATTCCAGTTGGCCGTCATTCTCGCCAGTGGATCGGCCAGCCCGGGATCGCCAGTGTTGCTGGAGGGGAGTGGCATGCCATTAGCCATCAGGCCCAAAGAACGGGCCCGGATGATCGCGGTCAGGAAAGCTGATCCCGGGCCGCGGCTATCCGCCGGCGCGAGGCAAGTCTCATAGTCGTACGCCTTGGCTGCGAGGTAGGCGTAGCGGGCGGCGAGATCGAACTGGGCGCGGTACTTCTGAATCGCGTCGCTACGAAACACGCGAAAAGCCATGTCCTTGTAGCGATAGGTTTGAATCTGCGCAGCCGTTCGCTGACGGAAACGGGTGCGCTCTTCCAGCAGGCGAACACCGCGAGCGACGGCGGCCTGATAGCGAGCGGTTGTCTGCTGCACGCTTTCGGCGAGTGCCGCCAATTCCAGTCGCGAGCTGGGTTCGGCGCGAATTAACGGCTCCAACTGACGCAGCCGTTCCTGTTCGGCGAAGCTGGCCTGTTCCTTGAAGAGTTGGAGATCGGTAAGAGCGGCGATCGAGTTCTTTTCGTCCTGGAGATCGGCGACGATTAATTCGTCTTTTTGGGCAAAAGCGGAAGCCGTAAGCAGAGATAGACGTCCGGCGAGGCGTATCGAGGCCTGCGGCACAGACAACGCATCGGTTGCCAGTCCGACGACTTCGGGCATAGACTCGGCAATGAACTGGACCCCGATTTGTGCGAGCTCCGCGCCATGGCGAATGAGGGCTGCGCGGCCGCGAAGTTCGGAGATTTCCTGGTCGAGAGTAGCAATCTGCGCCAACTGAGCTTCGCGAATGCTAATCTGAGTGTCATTCAGGCTGAGTTCAGCCTGGAGTGCCGCGGCGGCATCTTCAACCTGGTCGATTAAATTGCCGTACTCTGTGACCCCGCGTTCGAGGCGCCGGATGGATTCGATAACGGCGCTGCGGGACATTTGGATTTCGCCCGGCGCGTTGCGTTGTCCGGTCCAGGTGGCCGGTTTTTCAAGGCCAAAGCCGTTGCGTGAAAAGTGGAAGACGACCGGACGGGTGGTTTTGCTGAGAGCACCGTTGGCGGCGACATTCAGTTCGGCAAGGTCGAAGCGAAGCGTCGGCTGCTGGCCGGTGCCCCCGATCTCCGGGCTGTCCACGTAATCATAGTGGTATATGTCCGGTCCGCTGTAACCGGTCGGATAAGTGCCCGTCGGTCCAATGTCGTCGGTGTAAGGCGTGCCAAAAACCTCAATCAACCGGTTGTTGAAGTCCGCTTCGCCCTCGACGACGCGTTGCTGAAAGTCATTGGCATCGTCGGCCTGACGGCGCAGCAACTGCGTGCTCGCATTGGCGTGATCGAACACGGCCACAGCGTTCCTCAGCGCTTCAGTGGCCCGCTCGTTGATCTGGTCGAAGTGCGTTTTGCCCGCGGCGATGCCGCCTGGATCAACGTCGAAGGGCACGACGTTATTGGCTAGGCCCAGCGGGTTTTGTCCTCGATCGCTTTGCTCCGTCTGCTCCTGAATCTGCCGGTAAGCCTCTGCGATCTCCGGCAGCTCACGGATGTTGGCCCGCTCGATCTTCTGAATACCGGTGTGGTTCGGATTGGGATCCACATCGGGTAGAACAGCATTGGCGACCACCCAGTCGAAGAATGCGCCCTGGCCAGCGCGGGCCGACCAATCGCTTAAGCTCCAGGCGCGCTCCGGATCAGGATCGGTTTGGTTCTGCCACGGGCGTGCCGGGTTTTCCACGTAACCATCGCGGAAGGCAAGATTGACAATGTCGGCGCCACTGCGCGCGCGCGCGGCGGCCGCTGCGGCAAACTTGCGTTCATCGAGGTAATCCACTGAAACGGGGACGCCCCCCACAATGACGGCTTCGATCCGCGGCACCCAGGTGAAGTGCGGGCTACGCAGGAGGCGATAGTAGTTCTTGATCGCCATCAAATAATGTCCCCACGCATCTCCGTGGCCTTGAGGATAAAGAATCTTGGCATCGGCTTCGTTGATGGTTCCGGCAACGTCGTCGTTGGCGTTGCGAATGTTGTAGTTCAGGGCGTACGCGACTTCCCCACCGGTGATGTCGTGTGTGAAATTCCAAATGAATCGATTATAGACCGGGTGCGTTTCCACACTGGGCAGTCTGGAATTGTCTCGGCCCCGCAAAAGTCCAAGCTCCTCCTCCAACAACGACGCAGTCTGGTTCATAAAACAATGGATGGACGTTGCTTGCGATCCGTAGATGCCGTCGTCGGTGCCGAAGGCGATGGTGGGATCAGCCGCATCGGCATAGGCTTCGTTGCCAAGGAGCATGTAGAGGTCGGCCAGACGACCCGCCGCCAGCAACAACGCATCGTTGGCCGGCGGATAATCCACCGAGGGCGTTCCTTCGATGCTCAAAGCGAGGCCGCGACGGAGAATTGTTTCGTAGAGCTCGATCAAACCCGTTTGATTTACAGCATCGGGGTTGAGTGCCACGTCGCCGACCGCCCGCGCGCCGGCCTGAGATATCATGCTGATGATCGTGTTCACCTGCGTGTCCTGATAATCCTGGATGCGCTGTTCGAAAGGCCCGATGCCGGCCAACACGCGTTTGATCCAGCCTTCGGCGAGCATGGGCGCCGTCCACGCACTGAACGTGGAACCGCAAGGACTGGGGCCAGTGACGCGACGGTACCGGGCAATGAAATAGTTATCGCTCAGCGTGTGCAGCCCCGGACCGCCAATCGTGAAGTCCACTGCGCCGATGCCCGTCGCTGGAACAGGCTCAAACCGCAGCCATTGCTCGGGCGGAAGCGTCGAGGGCAGGCCATCGACCGGCGGCAGAGCGCGCCACTCGAACTCGAAATCCTCTGGCCTTCCGGCAAAATCACCGCTGTGACGCAGTGTGAGCTTTTCGGTGAGCGGGTTGGAGGACTCGATTACTTTGAGTTCACCGCGATACAAGGGGCAAGTGACCTTGATTACGCTCAGGCTGATGGGATCGGCGGGAGCGCTCAGATTTGTGCTGTTGCCGAACGCCAGAGTAGCGTAGCCAGTGCCTTGCGCTTCGCCTGCGGTTAGCGCCAGCGAATCGAAGCCACTCGAGTCGGGCGGCACATCTACGACACTCGCGGCCTGCGCCGCCAGCGCTGTCACGGCAGCCTGCCACGCCACATCCGTGGTGAGAGCCGCGAGAAGCGCTCGATCACGCGCGGTGAGGACATTCAGCAGCAGATAGGATTCGCCAGCGGGCGGCTCGACGAATTCGCCGCGGAACTGCAGCCGATGAGCCACCGGATCATAGCTGACGCGGCGTTCGAGATACGGAGGTAGCGTCGGAAAGTAAATCAGACCCGCGCGGTTTTGTGTTGAAACGTCCGGAGGCAACTGAGCCAGCGGCACACTCCGGGTCCGAACGGGGTCGATCAGGCGCACGCTGAGCAGATCCTGTGTGGGAAGGGCCTGTTGATAGAGAATCTCGACACTGCTTTGACCTGCTATTTGGGGCAGCCCGTTCTTTGGCTTGACAAGCGTCTCTCCAACACGAAGTTCCGGCACTTCGTTCGGCCAAACTGCATCGAACCGTACGTTGATGGGAGTTCCCGGCGTGCCGGCGCGTCGATCCAGGAACGGTACACTTGCCCCCGGAGCCGGAGCGTTGGACGCAAAAAAGAACGACGGTTGCATTGGATAGAAGTAGCGCATCACGATCTCGGCCGAGCCGCCATTGTCGCCTGCCGCCCGAGCCCAGAATGACTTTTTGCGGTCGCGGAAGTAAGGGCCAGAGACCCCGGCGGTTTGCTCTACGGACGCGAGGGTGGGGAGCGGAAACGGGGCTTGAATGAGTGTGCCGGCCTGCGCGGGGTAGCGGAAGAAGAACGGAGCCTCCTCGGCGACGACTTGCCAGACCTTCATGCGCCATTGGTCGCCACTGGCCGGATCGCGGTAGCGAATCAGGACATAGGGCTCAGACGTGTTCGCCGTCCCGAGATCGTCCCGCAGCGCGAATACAGCCTCACTGCCGCCAAACGGCCGACGCAGCGCGTGTTCATCGTTCGGATTAAAGCCGGCCTGCGTCGGATTATTCTGGAAATACAGTTCCCAATCCACGAACTGGGCGGGATCAAGCGCCCCCGTGCCCTGTTGGCTGGCGATAACAATGCGGGGCGCGTTGCCGGGCCATTCCGGGCGAAAACGCACCGGCTTATGCGGCCACGCAATGCTGTTCGCGACCGGCGTTCCCGTCACCGGATCGTAGAGCTTCGTGCCGAATTGATAGAAGCCGACCACCAAATCGTCCGACTCAGTATTCGCACGGTCGCGATTCACCGGAATGATAGTCCCAGTGCGGGTTGGCACGTCGAAGACGGGAGCGGGGGCAAAAACTCCGTTGGGCAGAACCACCTGCGGCGAACCGCATGCTGGGTTGTGATATCCGGCGGGATCCACAATCGGGGACCCGACAGTGGCTGGCGCCGAGTCGTGCAGGTACGCGGGGTCGTTCCAGGCAATGGATCGCACGAACTGAAACCGAATCGGGCTGTTTGTCGGGCTTCCGGACGAAAGCATGATCAGGCTATCGCCGGGAGTCGATGAAGTGAACCAATGCTGAGCATTGCTGCTCACGAGCGTTGCCCCGGTCGTGCTCGCCTGTAAGATGGCGTTGCCATAAGTGCCTCCGTCGCTCACGTCCACCGGAGTGGGACCCGCGATGTGCGACTGATACCGAGCGGAATTCGTTGGCCAGGTGATCGCGGCTTCCCAATTGTTCGTCCCGTCGTTGCCGGCCAGCTTCCACGACACAAGTACGCTGCCGGGACGCACCGCGAACAGTTTCTGTGATGGCACGTGCCAGAACGCCGCGTCGGGCGGATTCACCGTAGGCCCGAACATTGGAAACGTCCCCATCCGGTCCAGCGGTTGCGAGGGTTCTGGAATGACCGAGCCAAGCTCCACAGCCGGCAACGGCGCATCGTATCCATAAATGCTACCCGCATTGGTGCTTCCCGTGTCGTCCCACGAAGCACCGATCACAAAGCGGCGTTCGTCTATGGCGGCGACAGCACAGCCAAAAAGGTCATAGGCATCGGGCGCTGGATTCTCAGCTATTCCCAGCAACACCCCTCCCAGGTTGAAGAGATACGCCCTGCCCGTAGGCAGCGTGCCGATCTGCTCCAACGGAGCTCCAATCACCACCCGCCCAGCGTCGAGCATCGCCATGGCCGAGCCAAACTGCCCCGAACGCGCCGGGTTCGGCCCCGTAAACGTCCGCAATAGACCGCCGGTGTCGTCGTACAGATAGACCGCGCCCGCGAATTGATTTGTCACAGCCGGCCCAAGCGGAAAGTACACCGCGTCGGCCCATGGCGCTCCTATCAGAAAGCGATGATCATCCACCGCTACCACCGTTCGGCCAAAATCACTACTATCCAGCTCGACCGGATTGCGAATGGTGCGGATTAAATTTCCGGAAAGATCATAAATCCTCACACTGCCGAACCGGCCTGGCACCTGGTTGTCATTTGGATCTGCGACCAGCAGTCGGTCATTGCCGAATGGCGCAAGCACTGCCCCGAACGATGTGACTCCGGGGGCGGGATTGGTAAGCACCACCAGCGGAGGCGCCGCAGGTTGCGACGCATCGTAGATGAAGACCCTGGGTCGGTTGCCCGGCAGGGTCGCAGCGAACCGATTGCCCGGAAGGGCTGCCAGCGCGCTCCCAAACCGCGTCCCCACATTTGTGACTCCCTCAGGATTGGGCCACTCACCCAGTACCTCACCACCAGGCCCATGCAGGAATACAGAGCCTACCAGCCTGGTTGTGCCTGGCGTGGAGTTCGCAGTCCCTACCAAGAGCCGGCCATCAGGAAAAGCGGCCAGTGTCCTCCCGTATTCGCGGCGAAACGTGTTCGTCGGCGCCGGGAGAAGTCCCGTACTCTGCCCTGCTTGATTGTACGACCAAACTACGCCCCCATCTTTAATGCTGGGGTTGACCTGGTTGGGGCTGAACAGGACATCCGCCTGCGGAGCGGCCACGGCGAATCGTCCATCACCCAATCCGCTCAGCACGGTCCCGAAGTGCGCCCAGCTCCCATCCAGAGAATCCTTGAATGTCACCAACTGCTTGGGCTGGGAAACCCCTTTCCAGGAGACCTGGATTTGGGCTGCTGATGTGAAGTCAAAGTATTCGACCCGAAGCCAGTACATGGTACCTGCCGTCAGATGTCTCGATTGGCTCGTCGCCTCGGTCGCACTTTGGATGACCCAATTGTTCAGAAGTAACTCACCGTCCAACCAGAGGCGAACCCCATCGTCCGAAGTCACATGGAAGGTATAGGTTTCGGAGGCTTTCGGGATGATTATCCCGCTCCAACTGGCAGAGAACCGGTCAACCGGAACCGCTGGCGCAGGAGAGCCGAATCCCCAGTTGAGGTCGATCGTGGGAGTATCAGCAGAGGAAACGATGTTCCCAAAGAGGGCCGTATTAGTGAAGTAGTGCCCCTGTGCAACGCCCGAGGCGTTGTGGCCGTAATTCACCGTCCAAATTGGGGTCAACTGCGCCTGCGCAACCGGATTGAGTCCCAGCGTCATGCAGGCAACTCCAATGTAGTTGATGAAACGTAAAGTGTGCTTTTTCATGGCAAATCGTTCGGTGTTCAAGTGCGTCAGTGTCGGAAATCGGTTCATTGGTTCAGCGCCGCGGTCGGGGCCACCCGCACGAGGCGGAAGTTTCCGCTCACCTGGATGGCGCTTCGGTGCAGGCCGGTAATGGTTTCGCGATAGTTTCCACCCAGTTCAGTGTCGCCCCAACTCGGCGGATTGAGGCCCAAAGGATCGGTCGCCGTGAATTGCAGCGATAACGATCGCGCGACCGTAAATGCTTCCTTGCCCTCCGGCAGTTTCTGTTCGAAGCGTTCATCCAGGTTGTTGTGGTCGGGATGAAAGATATGTTTGAACGGGTTGAGCGGATGATCGTAGTCAAGCGTGAGAGTGGCGTTGAGTGTGCCGGCGCCAAACGCGCCACCGGTCAGGACTACTGGTTGCTCAAACCCGAACGCCGCCGAACTGACGCGCCGCCCTACTATTTCCCCCGTGCCGATGATGTCTGGAATCAGCGCCTCATCCGTGACCGCAACTGTGCGCGCCGGTTCTGCGATACGGTTGAGGTTCGGATCCATAGGGTCGGACACCATGACGGGCGGTTTGCGAACCAGAAAGACGTGGCGAAGCAGCCGCGCAGTTCCGGCTCCGTCCACATGCATGATGATCCGGAATGAAAAATCGCTGCCGGCTGGACGCGCTAGTGAAGGATCACTGGGGTGAGCCGGTTGGGAAACGGCTTTGAGCACAGCTTCGCCGATCCAAATCCCGGCGTACTGCGATTCGCCTGGTCCAGAATCCGCCGCCGGAGACGCATCCCCCGGATCTGCGTTAATGGGAACCAACCATCGCGTGCCAACATCGTCTGTCACTTCGAGCAGGCTCTGATACTTCGAGCCGGGCGCGGCCGATGAAGCCGCCGCGCGCCGCACACCCAGGCGGATGTTCCATTCCTGTCCCGCAGGCAGGGCCGTGAAGGTCAGAGGCGCGGACAGCGGTTCCCACCCAAAGTTCGTGGTCGCGTAATTGGCCCGCCAGTATTCCAGCGGCACCGGCCCGGCCAGTGGCGGCTGGCCTACAGGTGGCGAAGTCGAAGGCAACACTCTTACAGAAATGTTTCGGGCGCCGACACTGGCGTTGCGGATTCGAATGCTCTGTTCGGCTGCATTGCCGGCAAAGCTAAGACCCTGCCGGGAACCCGAATCGACCAGAATGGTTCCAGCGGCTTTCGCCGGAAGCCGGCAGCGAACCAGATAGGCTTCACCCGCCTTCGGCTTGGCAGTGGACAAGTCGCTGAACGCGCGCCACGCGCCTGCAGCATCCAGCGCGTAAACCGGTTGCCCTGCCAACGCGCTCTCGCCGGCAAACAAGCTTTGGAACGCAGGGGCCTGCATGCCCACATGGAACCCAACGAAATTGACCTCGCCCGGGCGCCAGGTGACGCGGCGCAACGATGGCCTGCCGGTCACAGTCCAGGTTACTGGCGCGGCGTTGTTCGCCACCTTGATCAGGTATGGCCGTCCATCGCGCAGCGTGAACAAATTCCCAACGCCCGCCAGTGCGTGGTTGGGCGGAAACCACGTCAACCAACCGGGTGCTCCGGGAAGCAGAGTGCTCGGATCCTGCACGAATTGCGCCGACTCCGTCGTTCGGTTCCAGTCCCATACGCTCTCCACCGGCAGTCCGGAAAATTGCGCATCGCAATTTTCAGGTTCCGGATGCACTTCCAAAAACACCGCGTTCCACCCCGGGCGCAGTTGCATCGTTTGCTGCGTCCATTGCCCGCTTGCTTGTGATCCGGCCATCAATAAGAACGCGGCGAGGACGGGCGGGATCAGATTTCGATTAAGCACAAATTTCATTTGCAACACCATTCAGGTTTTCGGATTTCGTCATTCGGAATTCGGGTTTTCCTCCGGTCATTCCTCAATTTGGAGGAGGTAAAAGAAGTGGTCGCCGGGTGGCACGGTTGTGTCGATGAATTCGTTGAACGGCGGCGTCGCCAGCACGCCACTTTGCACAACCTCATAGGACGACGGCGACGCGAGCAGCGACGAGGCCCGCCGAACTTTGTAACGACGATTCGGCTGGCTCGCCCAACGCAGATACATGCCTTGCGGCAACGGATAAATCTCAATGAGCGCAAAGCGCGAAGAGGCGTTTTTCGGATCGGTTCCCGCCCGGTACTCCTGGAAGTTGCTCATCCCATCGAGATCGGGATCGTCGTTTGGATTTGCGGCCAGGCTGCCGAAATGCAGTTGCTCCCAATCATCTGCCAGGCCGTCACCATCTGTGTCCACCGGCAGGGTGCCCAACACCAGATCAATCCGTTCCGTCCGGCCGCGGTCAGCCAGCGCCGGCGTAAAGAGCGTCGGCGCGCTTTGGATGGTCAAGGGCTGGCCATCGAGCGTTACTGTGAGCCGGCGGTAGCTCAGCGCTGGCGATGTCAGCACAACCGTGTTCGACGTCCCTGTCACCGCCGGTTCCGGCGATTCGCAAGGCACACGCAAGATGAAGCTGAACTGGTCATTGATGTTGGTGAGGCGCGTGGCCACGATCCACGGCGTCCCGCCCGCCATCGGTTCAATTTGCCACGCCAGAGTGCCGGTAGTGGCGCGCACGACGACGTCGCCGGGCGCGACCAGCACCTTGCCGTACCAAACCAGATCCGGCTCCGGGATCCCGGCCGTCGCCCGAAAGGCGGAAATCACGAACAAGGCTGCCAGTGCAACCACCGAACGGCTGACACAAGGTCTTGGATGTTCTATTTTCATTTTTTCCTTAAATCTCTTCACAACTCAGTTTTGTTTCGGACTTTGGCCTTCGGCGTTCGGGTTTCCGGCTGTTCTGCTGGACTCACGGACTTTCGTTCAATGTCCACGCGGGGGAAGACGAACGAGCAGAACAAGTTTGCACCGGCGAATGGCGAAAGTGAGTCGTGAGTGATTGGTGAGTAGTGAACTGATCACTAATTACCAGTCACGAGTGAGCAAAGAAGAGCAGCGGGTGCTGAGGAGGGACCACGTGCCGCCTGGCTCGCCGTCTGCCAATCAAGGCCGATCGTTTGCTGGTTTGAAATACAAGTCCGCCGTGGAACATCCACTGGACATTTGGTTCGCTTCGTATGTAATCGGGCTCGTGACGTCCGCGCTTTACAGAACTGTGGTCCTGCTGTGGCTGGTCGCAATTTCGGCCCACTCCGCGCCCCTCGCCGCGCTGATCATAGATGGCCAGAATAATCACGACTGGAAAGCAACCACGCCCGTGCTGAAGCGAATCCTGGAGGAAGGCGCTCTGTTCGCTGTGGAGGTGGCCACAGCGCCGGCAAAGAAGGAACAAATGGGCTCTTTTCGCCCCGCGTTCGGCAAGTACAAGGTCATCATTTCCAACTACAATGGCGAGGCGTGGCCGAGAGAGACTCAGGTTGAGTTCGTCTCATTTGTTCGCAGCGGTGGCGGGTTCGTGGCGGTGCACGCCGCGAACAACTCGTTCCCGGAATGGCCCGAGTACAACGAAATGATCGGCGTCGGCGGCTGGGGCGGGCGCACCGACAAGTCGGGTCCCTACTTGCGGCTCAAGGGCGGGCGCTTTCAGCAGGACGATTCGCCCGGCGTGGGCGGCAGCCACGGCGCGCAGCACGAATTTGTGCTCGAAACCCGGGCGCCAGAGCATCCGATCATGAAGGGCCTCCCACAAAAATGGCTGCATGCCAAAGACGAGCTATACGACCGGCTGCGCGGACCGGCCGTCAACGTGACCGTCCTGGCGAGCGCATTCTCTGACAAAAAGACCGGTGGCACGGGCCTGGACGAACCGCTGCTCTTTGCTATCAAGTGTGGCCAGGGGCGCGTGTTCCACACCGCGCTCGGGCACAGCGTTGTGTCGATGAGCTGCGCGGGGTTTGCTGCGACGTTGCGGCGCGGGGCGGAATGGGCCGCCACGGGCAAAGTCACTCAGCTTGCGCCGGAGAAATTTCCCACCGCCCACCGGGTGGCGATGATCGGCACTGGCGAATAATTATCGCTTATCGGTGAGCGGCCCGGCGAAACGCCATTCTGCACCGACTCGCTTCATCAGCATCCCTATAACTTTGTCCTCCCCGCCGGATGCGTATACATCGAGCACCACTTCGTCCGGGGAAAGCTCCTTGCGTTCGAGGATGCGGTAGCTGCTGATTTTGCTCAACTGACGCCGGGTGTCACGAGAGATTTGCTCGTCAGACTTCCCCTCGAATTCCCTTGACATACGTGCTGCCTCTTCCGGCGTAACCGCCGAGAGCATTGCCCTGTGGTCGCCCTGGCTCATCGCAAAGACGACCGATTCCAGGGTTGATTCGGGAGTGGCGAAGCCAGCGAACTTCCACGAGTCGCGCACAAAGAGAAAGGGATCGGCCCCGGCCTGACCGGAAGCGGTTCCCGGAGCAATCGCCTGGCCGGCGCGCATGCGTTGGTTTTCAGCCGCAAGCTGCTCGTGCTTCAAACGAAGGTCGTTCAGTTCGTTTGTAGCTGCTCGAAGCTGCGCCGCCTGGTTGCGCAGGCGCAATAACTCGGTCTGGTCCTGCTCTATTTTCTGTTCGCCCCTTTGAACGGCTGCGTCCTGGGCGGCAATTCGCGCATTGAGATTTTCGATTTGCGTCGCGAGCTGCTGATTCTGCGCCTTCAGGCGCCGTTGCTGAAGGTGTTGAAAAACGAGTCCGCAAACCAGACCGATAATCAGAATGACGCTAGCGATCCGCATATTGTCAAATCATGGCACTGTCGCGCCGCTTTTCACAGGCAAAACGGCCGGGGCAGGCCCTTCTTCCACTTCGACGAGACCCACGTCAATGTATTGACCGCCGCGGGTCTGTTTGCACGTGACGGCGAGAGTGTTCTTGCCGGGCTTGAGAGCTCGCTCCGCCCGTTTGTCGAGAATGGATAAATCGTATCGAGTCACGTAGCCGGAAAATTCCGCGATGAGCTGGTTGTTCAAGAACACCTGGGCGTCTTCGTCGTGAAAGATCAGCAGGTGCAGGTTGCGCGGCTTGCTTGCGGGCGCGTCAAACGCTTTGCGTAACCAGATGTTTGTGCCTTTCCATTCCGTGCGCACCGTCGTATTGGGCGTTTCGGCAGTGCCGAAGCCCGCCCAGCCCCGCTTCCAGGTGATGTCAGAAAACGTCGGCTCGGCCCAATTCTCCGGAGGTTTCTCGGTCGTGTACGCCCATTCGACAGGGGCATTCGTCGCGACCGGGCTGAGGACCGAGAGGCGCGTAATTGTCGGCGGCGGGCCGTACAATCTTTTGTTCGTGGCGGTGATCTTTGCTTCGTCCAATTTGACGATCTGACGGTCGTAGGTGAACAGGCCGTTAACTTCGACCTCGACATCGGTGGTTTGGGTGTAGATCGCGGCGGACAATCCGTTGTCGCGGATCATCGGGTGCAGTTTGCGCAGGAGATCGAGGTAGGAACGCGTGACTTCTTCGGATGATTTAAAAGTGCGGTAGCCCCAGTTCCGTTCTTCCTGCCAGGTGTGGCCTTTGACCGGCAGGCCCAGGCCGCCGAATTCGCCCAGGACCATCGCGCGGTCAGTGACGCGTTTGGGCGCGCCCGGCCCCGGGTATTGATGGTGATCGATGATATGGCCCGCGGGAAAATGATTGCCGCCGCTCGGGCCGTCCACAAGCCGCGTGGGATCGCGATCCATGGTCCATTTCAGGACTCTAACCGTGTCAAATTGCCCCCAGCCTTCGTTGAAGGGCACCCACATGACGATACAGGGGTGGTTGTAGCGGCCATCGATGAGCGCCTTGAGTTCGCGCTCGAAAATCGCAGTGGACTCCGGCGTGCGTTTCATTTCCTCCCCGTCGAACCCGCTTGGACCCTGCCAGCGCGCGCTTTTGTCGCCGCTCGGCATGTCCTGCCAGACGAGCAAGCCGATTTTGTCGCACCAATAATACCATCGCTCTGGCTCCACTTTGACGTGCTTGCGGGCCATGTTGAAGCCGAGCTTCTTCGTCATCTCAATGTCCCAGCGCAGCGCTTCATCGGTTGGCGCCGTGTAAAGCCCGTCGGGCCAAAAACCCTGATCGAGCGGTCCATATTGAAAGAGTGTTTTGTTGTTGAGTCGCATGCGCTGAACGCCGTCGGGGTCGGCGGCCAGAGAAATTCTTCTCAGCCCAAAGTAACTCCGGGCGTGATCGACAATCCTGTTGCCCCGTTTGACGGTGATTTCCAGATCGTAAAGGTGAGGGTTGTCGGGCGACCAGCGTTTGGGGCTTTCCACATCCAGGCTGAAGGAGGGCGTATCCGTCCCCTTGGCGCGGCCTACGATGTTGGTTCCATCAAACGCAACCGCCTCGACAATGCCATCGCCGACCAACCCCGAAACACTGGCGATAATGTGAATGCCGGTTACGCCGTTGTTTGGAATCAGCTTCAGCGAATCGACCCACGATTCGCCGACTGGCTCCAGCCAGGGCGTTTGCCAAATCCCCGTTGTCGGCGTGTACCAGATGCCGCCGGGCTTTTTGACCTGCTTGCCGCGCGGTTGCGGACCGTCGTCCGTTGGATCCCAGACGGCCACGATTAACTCCTGGTCGGCCTGCCCCGGCCTAAGTGCCCCCGTGATGTCGAACGTGAACGCGTCGTAGCCGCCACGATGCGGGCCGAAACCTTTGCCATTGACCCAGACTCGCGCCTCCCAATCGACCGCGCCAAAGTTGAGCAGGGTGCGTTTGCCGGCCCAGCCTTCAGGAATCTTAAACGTGCGGCGATACCAAAGAGCGTTCGACGAGCCGACCATCTTCTTGACGCCCGACAGCGCCGACTCGATCGGGAAGGGAACGAGGATTTTGCCCTGGAATTGAGCCGGTTGTGGTGTGTTCGTCGGCACAATCGCATAATCCCACAGGCCGTTCAGATTGAGCCAGTTGCTGCGCACCAGGGTGGGGCGCGGGTATTCGGGATGAACTCTTTCCGGCGACACGTCCTTCGCCCATCGCGTCATGATATGTCCCGGCACGGGCTGCCAATCGGAGGGGGCGGCCGAGGCGAAATTCCAAATGCCAAAACCCAAACACCAAAGAAACGGCCAAGAAGCAAATCCGAAATCCAAACGACGAAATCCGCAGGGAGCTCGAAGCCCGAATACCGGGTTCGGACTTCGACATTGGGATTTCCTTCGGGCTTCGGAATTCGGAATTCGGGTTTCCTCTCTGGGGTTTCTCTGGTGTTTGCAGTCTGGAGTTTGAAGTTTCCGGCTGGATGTTTTCATAAGGTGCTGATGCGTTCCCACAATGGTTCCAGGTCGGGATCCGCGCGCGCTATGCGCTTGATCGCAGCGACATCGCCGGCCGACTCCATGGCTTTGTGGAGCCATTCCCACGCTTCGTCAAGCCGGCCCATCTGCGCGGCGTAACAAGCGAGGTTGAACGGAACAATCTCCGATTTCGGGAACTTCTCGAAAGCCGGCCGAAGGGCTTCCCAGGCCGATTCCAGCCCGCCGCCCTTGACGCGCCGCAGGGTGTAAGCTCGGTGCAGCCATGCCGAAGCGCGATCGGGCGCAACGCGCACGAGCAACTCCGCCAGGGGCAGACCCGTCTCCCAGCGCCGTTCGGCGGCGCAAATGGCCCAGCGGATTTCGAGCACGTCGGCGTGCTCGAGCAGTTCGGGGCGGATACGGGCGATTTCTTCGGCGGCTTCAGCCGGGTTGCCCAGTTCGAGCCAGCCCTCGGCAGCGAGCAAATGATGGCGATCCGGCGCCTCCAGATTAGCTGTTTGGACCATGACTGTGGAAATGCTAGCAAGCCGCGCGAGCGAACTCCAGTTTTCAAGGCGTTGCCCTCAAAGCGCCGGCGAGGGCGTCCACTGGCGAAATTGCGCTTGATTCGTGCGGCTCCCGTTACTCGCGGAGAATTACCGGATTCTTTCCAGAAATCCACGTTCCCCGCAAACATACTGAGAACGCATATTATATATTCAATTGACTGTCCACGGTTGGGACATCCCCTCCAATAATTCGGCAGTCTTGGCGCTAAATGGGGCATAATATCGCGAGTTTTGGGCACAAAACCACAGCGGTGCGAAGTTGGTAGAAAAGTTGCTTCTTCTGCTCCCAACCCGTGCAAATCCGATGCAGATACAATCTGGCAGCAAAGCAGGGCTTCTCCATCCTGGAAGGCCTCATCGGGGCGGTCATCATGGGAACTCTCTTCGTGTCACTCTACGCCGGGATGACCGGCGGGTTTAGCTCTATCCGGAGGGCCCGCGAGAACCTGCGAGCCAGCCAGATCCTGCTCGAGAAATTTGAAACGATTCGGCTCTACAACTGGGAGCAGATCAATACACCCGGATTTGTGCCGGCCACATTTACCAATTACTACGCTCCCAACGCAGCCACACGCGGAACCGTTTACTACGGCAGAGTCGTCATCAGCACGAATCTGCCGATCCCGGAGGTTTACAACGAAGACATGCGCCTGGTCGATATCGAGCTGGCGTGGCAATCGGGATCCACAACCTGTACTCGAAACGTCCTCAGCCTTGTAGCCCGTTATGGATTGCAGCATTACATCTACTAAGCGTTTGCCCCCCGGCAGATCGACTGCGCGCCGAGCGCAGCATGGCCACTCAACCTCCGAATTGCTGATTGCGCTCGGACTCGGCGGGCTGCTCCTGTGCCAGTTATGTTCACTCTGGTTTTACACCAGCCGCAGCTTTGCCGCGCAGGCGAGTTATGTCGGTTTGGACCAGGATAGCCAGAGGGCGTTGGACCGGCTATCGAAGGAAATTCGTCAGGCGAAGGGTCTGACGTCTTTCGCTGCCAACGAAATGGTGTTCAAGGATATCGATGATCTGCCCCTGGCCTACAGCGTCGTCGATCGGGCGTTGGTGCGAATCAAGGGATCGCAGCGGACTGTTTTGTTGACCGATTGTGATTGGTTGAAGGTTTCCATTTTTCAAAGAAATCCGGTAGAAGGATCGTACGACCAATATCCCGCCGCTGACGTAGCGACGTGCAAGCTGCTGGAACTTCCTGGAAGTGCTCCCGCAAGCCATATCCAACCGCTCCCACCACCACCGAGTTCATGCAGTCGGCCAAGATCGTGATGCGCTCAAAACTATGAGGATTCGTCGAACAGTATCCAATCACGGTGGTGTGCTCGTGGTAACGATTATCATCTGCGCATTGCTGGGTCTAATGCTCGCGGCTTATTTGTCGATGATTTCTGGCCAACAGACCTTCACCCAGCGTTCACAGGTTTGGAATAACTGCATCCCGATCTGTGAAGCCGGCGTCGAAGAGGCGCTGGCGCACCTCAACCATAACTTGACTACCTCGAACTTCGCCATTAATGGCTGGGTGTTGAGCGGCGGCGCCTATCGCAAAGAACGCACTCTTGGCGAAGCTTCGTATGTCGTTTCCATCGATACCAATTATCCACCCGCCATCAGATCGACCGGCCGTTTGCAGGCGCCCACCCAAACCAATTTGATCTCCCGCACCATCCAGGTGCAGACGAAGATCAATCAACAGTTTCCAAATGCGATCCTCTCAAAATCGAAGATCATTTGTGGCGGTGGCGGACGAATTGACAGCTTCAACTCAACCAATCTCCTCGAAAGCGTGAATGGGCAATATAGCGCGCTGCTGGCGACCGACCGCGCAAAGGTAACGACAACGTCGCGAACACCCGGCGACATATCGGTCGGCAACGTGTCTATCTATGGGTCGGTCGGAACCGGACCGGGTGGAACCGTTGTCTTGCAACCAATCGGCAACGTCGGGAGCACGATTTACAACAATAACCCGGCTTACAATGGAACGATCGAGCCCGGGCATATCGCGGATGACGTCAACGTCTATATCCCCGACGGGCAGCTTCCGGTGCCATTCGGCCCGACGTGGACGCCAGGGGCTGGAAATCTCGGTGCCACCAATTATACCTACCTGTTGGACCGGGAGGGGGATTACCAGATCAACTCGATCAGTTTGGGATCAGGCCAAAAGATGATGATCACCGCCAAAGTCCGGCTGTATGTCGTTGGCACGACCTCCGTGGGCGGAGGCAGCGGAGAAGTCATCATCGGCAATGGCGGGAGTGTTGAATGGTACGCCGGAGGTGATGTGAGTCTGGCCGGAAAGGGCCTGATCAACGTGCCGGGGTTGGCCAAGAACTTTTCACTGATTGGACTCAATAGCTGCCACGACGTGACCTACGCCGGCAGTTCTCAATTTATCGGGACTGTTTATGCGCCCGCCGCCAAAGTAACTATCACCGGAACGGCCGACGCATTCGGCGCGCTGGCGGGAAAGGAAGTAGATCTCAACGGGACCTTTAGCTTCCACTACGACGAGGCACTCCAGGGGAGTCCAAAGCGGGGACGCTTCCTGGCTGCTTCATGGCAAGAGCTGTAACGCCCAGCGAACGGTCTTGCTCCCTTAATCAGGCACGATTCTCGATGCCTTGAGAAAAATCGAGGAACACTCAAGCTGCCAGACACAGCGCCCGGATCCCTGCTTCCGCATTGGCACGAGCAAATCGGGGATCGTTCATTTCACAGGATCATTGGGAAGAGAAAAGGCTGCCGGGGAAGGCACTCGCCCGGCAGCCGCGTGCTGAGGGTTGGCTTGGGAAATGACTCAGATCTTATTGCAACGTCCCAGGAACACCGGATCGTCGATCGCGGTCCCGTTGCCGTCGAGGAACTCGATGCTGATCAGCGGGTTGCCGCCGACACCGCCGCGAGACGGCTGCTTGGGAATCTTAATCGCAGAACCATCGCGGATGATCGTAATGTCGCGGGTTTCTTCAGCCGTATGCGTTCCCTTCACGTTATTGCGGAAGATGAACTTGGCATGCAGACCCGACAGGAACAGG
>JAKEEH010000433.1 GCA_022616725.1 Limisphaerales bacterium
GTCGCTTCCACGACGGGTCTTCCGCTTGCCACGGTTGGCGCGGCCGGCATGGCTGCGGTTCTCAGCACACTTTCTACCGCTGCCGGCCACGGTAGCGCGGGTGCAATCATCATTGCCGGCTCTGGCCTGCCGCCCCGCTCCGCTCGCGGCCGTCCCGGCGACGACCTCACCGGTGATAAAGCCGTCCGCGAACTCATCGCCAAAGGCAAAGGCAACTATTACTGAAAATCTATGGAAACGACTGATCTCCGCCCTCGTGAAACGCCCACCGGCAACGGCGCGCCCGCCCGCGTCGCCCGAAAGAAGTTCGACCCAACCCAACTGTTTGCCCAGCGCGACCGTCTGCCGTGGTTCTGGTTCTTCGTGGCCGTCGCCGTGTCGGTCGCAGCCGCGCTGGACCGCTATCACATCATCAATCAATTCAAGCAACGCGAGCGCGTCGTCATCATTGATCCTGCGCAGACCTACTACGTCAGTCCGCTGCTTCAGTTTTCGGAAGCGAAAGATTTGCACGCGCAGCAGGCGGAACTCGCGACCTTCACATTCCTTCAACGTAATCCCAAGGATTTCGATCACCCCGAATTGTTGCGGCAGATGTTCCTGAAGTTGGCGTTAGAGAAAGCCCAGGACCATCGCACGCGCGAGGCGGTTGAATTCCGCGCCAAGCAGCTTCACCAGAAACCAGAGATTGCGAAGATTGACATTCTCGCCACGCGCGAGAACGAAGTGCTGGTCGCGGTGTATGGCCAGGTGATCCGCACCGGGATCTTTCAGGAGAAAGTTTTTAACGAGGCGTTCAACTTCAAACTGAGTCTCCGCTTCATCCGCAACCCGAACATGGCTGCCAACGGTCGTTTTCCCACCGCTGTCGGCGACTTCAAATATGAAATCACCAATTAGCATCCTTTTGCTGGCCACGACCGTCGCGCTCGCCGCACCGCCAGAAGCGATTCAGCGCATGACGCTGGACGAACGCGTCGTCGTCATTGTGCCGGTTTCGACGAACCGCGTCACGACCATCAGCTTCCCCGAACCAATCGCCGCGATTGATGCCGTGGGCGTGACTGCCGATGGAAAGACGCCGGGAAAGTTTCAACTCGCGCACACGAAGGGTTCTTCGTTCGTGTCCGTTCGCGCGCTGGCGCGCAAGGCAGCGACGAACCTGAACATCCGCTGGAACAAACGCACCTACGTCTTCGAGTTGATTGAAGGCGATGCGCCCGTGCTCGCACTCAACCTCGAAGACCGCGCGGCGACCGAAAGCGTTCAACCCGCGCCGCAGGTCACACCGACGCGATTGCTCGCGTTGCTGGATAAGGCGAAGGCGTTTCCATTGCTCAAGAAGCAGCAGCCCGAGGCCGTGGCCGACGCGGACGCCAGGACGTTTGGCGACGAACCGCAGATCACCGATTTCAACGACTATGAAATCCGCGTTGAAGAGGTGTTTCGCTTCAATACGGAGGACACGCTCGTTTTCCACGTCACGTTGAGGAACAAGTCGGAGCGCGAGATTCGCTATCTGCCGGAGAGCTTCTGTGTGCGTGTTGGCAACCGGCTCTATCACCAATCCATCAGCGACGCGCCGGGCCTGCTGCCGCCTCATGCGGCGAGCACAGTGTATTTCGCCATTACCGGTACGCCAAACGGCGGGCGCAATGAAATCTCGCTCAAGAACGAGTTCAGTGTGCTGGTGAGTCGGATGCCCTCAGCGCCGACGAGTGCCACCACAACGCAAACCACTCTTCCACCGCTACAGCCGCAGCCAGCACCATCGCCCGCACACGCGACGGGAATGACTCCAGAGCAAGAAGCCCGCGCCCGGGAGGCACTGCATCGAGCGATCGCAGACCTGGAGAAGACAAATGCGCCCAACGCCAAACCCACCAATCCATGAAACCCCGTGACTTTCTGAATTTCTTCAAGACCCGCAGCGGAAAGCTCGTGCTGTTCGCAGTCGTGTTCGGCGGCGGCCTGCTCTTATTCAGTGCTCTGCGTGACAAGTCTGGCTCGGACGAGATTCATGTCACCGGGCTGATGACGAACGCGACCGACAAACCCCAGGTCGTGCAGAGCATCGAGCGACCGATGCTGGCGTTTCGTCCGCCGCCATTGAAAACCAATGCGCCCCCGCCGTTGCTGGTGAAAACCAACGAGCCACCAAAGCCTGTAGTTGATAAGCCAAAGCAAGAACCGCCGCAGCAACTGCCAGCGATCAGTTTGTTTGCGGATGCGAGTGCCGGTGTTCCCGAACCGAAAACGCTCGGCTCGATTTACGCGCCGTTCGGAAGACTGATTCCGTGTGAAACAGTCATCACAGTGGACTCGGCTTCAATCCAAACACCTATCGTCGGCCTCGTCACCGAGAACATCTACCACGCGGGCAGGCTGGTGATTCCCGCCGGCACGGAGGTCCACGGCACGGCCCAGACCGACCGCCATCGTGAGCGCATCGCCAGCGGCAATAGCTGGACGTTCGTCTGGCAGGGTGGCGAAGAACTGCGGCTCAAGGGTGTTGCCCTCGACCGGGAATTCTCCGGCGACCAGGAAGGGTGGGGCATCACCGACGGCAGCGCGGGTCTGCGTGGACGAATTATCAAGTCCGACAATTTAGCGGAGATCAAACTCTTTGCTGCGACGTTCCTTTCCGGTGTTGCGAATTCATTGACGGAAAAGGAGCAGACCATCTTCGGCTCAGTGGACAGTCGTTCCCTGAACAACGCGCCGTTCAAGGGCGCGGAAAAAGTTCTCTCTGTTTATGCGCAGCGAATCTACGACGCGATTCAACGCGACGGCTTCTACGTCCGCGTGCCGAGTGGAAAACAGTTTTACCTCTACGTTGTTCAGACGATTGACCGCAGCGAGGCCGCCATCGGCGGTTCGTTGAAGCCGTTTGCCGAGGAAACGAACGCCAACTCTCCTGCCTCTCTCCCAACCCCTGCGTTTGGTGTGGCTGCTACACCGACACCGGACGTGGCCAGACCAAACTCAACCCCATTGTTTCAGCCATGAAATATCTCGCCCTCATCCCAGTCGTGCTGGTCGCCTCGTGCGCGTCGCGTCCGCAGTTCGTCCTTCGCCCCACGCCGCCACCGGCAGTCGAACCCATCGAGGCCGTTCGCTACGGCGAGGTCGTGCGCGCCTACCACGTCGGCCGCTTCGTTGACCCGAATCACCCGGAGACGATGCACGAACAGCATCCCGTCTATCGCATCGAGGTTTCTGCCCGCTGGAATCTGCATCCTGCCCGCTCAATACGGACTATTTGCTGAATCCACCGCCGGATACCGCGTTCGCTCCGCCGCCCACCAACGATGTCGTGGTCGCCGAGATGAACCGCCAGCGGGAGGCAACTGCGCGTGTGATGCTCGAAGCGGCAAAGCTCGCGCAGTCATACGGGGAGTTGCAGTCGGTGCTCGGCGAGATGAAGAACGTGGCGCGCAACAACGCGCTTCTGAATGTCCGTCTTGCGACCAACGAACAGCGCGTCGTCGAGTTCAGCAGGGAACTTCAGAAGCTTTCAGCCCCGCCGCTTCCCGCGACGAACGACGTGCCCGCGTTCAGCCCAGAGACACCCGCACCACTCAAACCTTGAAGACACTTTGCTGGCGCAGGGCGGTTTCACCCTCCCTCGCTGGCGAACACGGCAGATGCCGCGCAAACCAAAACCAAAACACGAATCGTTATGAGCAAACCGAAATCCTCAGCGCCACCGAGCGCCGGCGGCAATGCCGCCCCGTCAGACACGCCCACCTTTCGGAGCAATCCGGAAGTGGATGCCAAGATTGATGCCTACATCAAAGAGAACCCCAAGTATTGGGCCTACGTTCAAGCGATGCCCCGCGAGCGGCTCGAACGCACTGTCGTCCTCAACGAAGTGCGCGAGATTGACCGCCAGCAACGCATCCGTGAAGGCGTCCTGAAGCAGATCAACCGCAACCCGGAGATGAAGCGCGCCTACGAGCTTCTCGTAAAGGACCTCCCCGAGGACCAGAAGGAGAACGTCATCGCGCAAATCGGCCGAGTGGCGCGCCGTGCCGTTGCCCGCACCCAAGGTCAACACCAGCAGCAGACACGCGGCGAGGCGGTTGGGGTTTGAGTGACGCACGCCCCGGCCTCACGCTTTCCCAAGCGCGTGCAGGCCGGGGCGGAATTGGGGGCTAAGTTGTCGCCGTTGGCAACGAACATGGCTTGCAGTTTCCGCGTCAAACGTGCATGATCGAAGCAGTGGGAAAGAGTCTATGGAACATCCGACTCAATACGTGCTGCAAGTGACCAGATTCCTCGATGGCCTCATCGAGGAGCACGGCCACTACCTGTTCATGGGCTTCGCGTTTTGCTGCTTCGTGCTCCTGGTCTGGATGTTCACTCGCCGCCGCAAGCATCCGGTGCATGATGTCTCCGTGGTGATCCTGCCTCTCGGCCATGCGCCCAAGCGCGAACCTGAACCTGAGCCGGTCTTGTTCAGAGAGCGCCCAGACTTCTGACTATCGCTCGGCCCAATTTGGAGAGATCTCGCTCCTGACGCGCTGGTTGTCTCACTCCCAAGTGCCTACGGCCAGAAGCGTGGTTCTCCGTCAAAATCAGCTTGGACAATTTCCCGACAGTCACCGTTGATGGAATCAGCCTCGCCCGCCTTGATCTTAATCTTCACGGGAATCCACATTACGCTCGATGGTTTTCCATTTCCCCAGGGAAGCTCGGCCACGATTTGTTTGACCATTTTCGCCGCTGCGTAGGTGGCAGGGCCAGCCAAGCCGGACACGATCAACCATACGTTACCGGCCGCACGTCGTTGCGCCGCGATTACGCCATACATCGTCCAGGATTTTCCTTCTGCGGGCACACCATGCGGTTCGCCTTCGAGTACAAATGCCGATGCCTGGTTACGCTTTACGCGGGACGCAATCGACTTTGAATCGGAGTCCAATTCTCGCCACGTCAAACCGAAGGCGCTGTGAAATCCCTGTGCGAGCTTGGGAAGCCAGACGTAGAAAAACGGCACTTGCTTGCTGGTTTTGACCTGTGGCGGGGTGAATTGAGCCACGCCAAACATCCGGGCGAGCATGACCTCGCTGCTCAGGGCGGCGAGCGGCGAGCCGATTGAAATCACTGAGGCTTTGTCTTCTTCCAGAATTCGATGCCACCGCTCGCCTTGAATGGCAGTAGGATCGACCGGGCTGCGCCATAGTACATCTTCGATGTCGAACTCGTGGTGAACATCCAAGCGCGATGCTTGAGTCAACAGTTCAGCGAGCGATCGCGTATCCCAGCGGCTGATGTCGGTTCTCCGTTCTTCCGGTCGCGGCTTCGCTCCCAGCATGAAGACCACGTTGGGAGAATCCATGAGTACTTCCATGACACCTCGAGTTTCGAGGATGGGCAACTGTTGAAGTCCTAAACCTCGCTTTCGAAAATATGTGTTCAACGCGACCAGGATGCTCCACGTCAGTCCCACTTTCTGAGGTTCATCTCTGATTTTTGCGAGGGTTTTCCGGTTCACAAGGCAACCCGTTCCAGCCTTCAGGTTTGCCTCGTTGATGAGTTCTGCCAATCGATTCAACGTGATTGCTCCGGATGTTTCATCCGCGATCAATTTGCTTAGGCGCAGTGCGGGCTTGGTGGTCATGGAGTCACTATCATTCATCGCACCCAATTCTAAAAAGTCCATTGTGGCCAACTCTTGGCCGTTTCGGCACAAGCGCTGCGACCGAGAGTTGTCCTCCCCGCATGGCCGTAATGGACTCATCCCGTGCCGAAGCATCCGTAGTCTTTCAACAGATCACCCAGCTAGCGTCGTAGCAACCCAAAAGCCTTGTGCTCGAAATGAAC
>JAKEEH010000068.1 GCA_022616725.1 Limisphaerales bacterium
CGACCTATGTCAACGCGGTGCTGGTGCTGGTCGTGGTCACCTGTGTGGCCGGGCCCATCCTGAGCCAGCGTATTGCGAAACTGCTCAAAACCGGGCCTGGGGCGGAATCCGACCGCGGCTCAACCACCGCTCCAGCTAATGGTCCGGTTTGAATTCCAGTTCGATATGAAAACCTCGCCATCAACAATCCGTGCTCGATAACCACCAGACACTCTGCTTTCTTTCAAAACTATGACCGCGCGCGACCAGATCCTCGACCTAAAGAAACGTATCGCCGCCGCCGTCATCGGCCAGGACGAAGTCATTGACCAGTTACTCATCGCGCTGCTCGCCAACGGGCATGTGTTGATGGAAGGTTTGCCCGGCCTTGCCAAGACGCGCACGATTAAAACCCTGGCGGCCAATCTGGAGAGCGAGTTCAGTCGCATCCAGTTCACGCCGGACCTGTTGCCCAGCGACATCACCGGCACGGAGATTTACACTGGCGAAGCGGCGGGCGGAAAATTCCAGTTCCAGCAAGGTCCGGTGTTCGGCAACCTCGTCCTCGCCGACGAAATCAATCGCGCCCCCGCCAAGGCGCAAGCCGCGTTGCTCGAAGCGATGGAAGAACGACAGGTGACCATTGCCGGCAAAACGCACAAGCTGCCGGAATTGTTTCTCGTCCTCGCGACGCAAAATCCCATCGAACAAGAGGGTACGTATCCGTTGCCTGAAGCGCAGATGGATCGCTTTCTCTTGCATGTCTTTGTCGGTTACTCGAACGACGAGGACGAAAAGAAAATCCTTCGGTTGGTTCGCGGTGAGGACGCTGGTGCCAAAGCCAAGGACAACGGCAAGATCGCCGCACAAACCATTCTTACCGCGCGCAAAGAAGTCCTCGCCGTGCAGGTCGCCGAAGCGGTGGAGAAATACATTGTGGCTTTGGTCGCTGCCACGCGCCGTCCGGCTGACTTCAAGGACTCAAAGCTTTCGCAGTGGCTCAAGGTCGGCGCGAGTCCCCGGGGCACGCTGGCATTGGATCGCGGCGCGCGCGCCCGGGCCTGGCTGGCTGGCCGCGATACCACCACGCCCGATGACGTGAAAGCCGTCGCTCACGCCTGCCTGCGGCACCGATTGATACTTTCCTATGAAGCCGAGGCGGAAGGCATTACCAAAGATGCGGTATTGGATGAAGTCCTGAAACAAGTTGCCGTCGCATGACCAGTCCGCCACAAACGCCAGAGCCCGGGGTTTACATAAACCTTCGCGACCTCGTTGCTTTGCAGCATCGCGCGCACGGTTTCAGTTTTCTGCCGCGCCAGCCGATTCAGTCGTTGCTGGCGGGACGCCATGCGTCGCGGTTGCGCGGGCGCGGGTTGAATTTTGAAGAAATCCGCCGCTACCAAACTGGCGACGACATCCGGCAGATTGATTGGAAGGTCACGGCGCGCACGCGCAAGACTCACAGCCGCGTTTTCACCGAAGAACGCGAGCGCAGCACGCTGCTGCTCGTGGATCAGCGCCTCAGCATGTTTTTCGGCAGCGTGAAGAACATGAAATCCGTCACCGCCGCCGAGATGGCTGCGCTCGGCGCGTGGCGGGTGTTGTCCCAGAAAGACCGCGTGGGCGCGTTGGTGTTCAATGACTCGACCATCGGGGAAATCCGCCCGCAACGCAGCCAGGCCACGGTGATGCGGATTCTTAATGCCGTGGTAGAACAGAATCACGCGCTCTCGCTCACGTCCGGCGTACGACCCAATCCTGGCATGTTCAACGAGGCGTTGCGCCGCTGCGACCGGCTGGCCAAGCACGATTGGCTGGTCTGCATTATCAGTGACGGCGCAGGACACGATGAGGAATCGCGCCAGTTGCTCACGCGCATCGCACGGCACAACGACGTGCTGTTTGCCTTCATCCATGATCCGCTGGAGACGGAATTGCCCGCCGCCGGTCCGCTCGTCTTTGGCGATGGCGCGCAGCAACTCGAAGTGGACACCAGCCATCGCGGCTTGCGCGAGCGGTTTCGTGAGACCTTTGCTGAGCAGCGCGCCGCCGGGAAAAAATTCCAGCTGCACCGCGAGACGCCCGTGATTCCGTTGAGCACGAGCGAAAGTGTCGTGGACCAAATCCGGCATCAACTCGGAGCGCGCTTGCGATGAACACCAACGCCGCCAGTCTGGATCGTCTGCACGACATCGTCGTGCCGTCTGCCGTATCGTGGTGGCCGCCCGCGCCGGGATGGGATTGGGTGCTTGGCTTCGTCCTCGTTCTCGTCCTTGTCGCTGGTTTGCGAACATTCGTCCGCTGGCAACACAACCGTTATCGCCGCGAGGCTTTGGCGGAATTGGAAAGGTTGGAAGATCAATGGAAGAATGCCGCCGAGCGCGCCGCTACTTTGCTGGCGCTCTCCGAATTGTTGAAACGCACCGCGCTGACGGTCTTTCCGCGTGAGGATGTTGCCACTCTCACCGGAACAAAATGGTTCGAGTTTTTGGATCGCACCGGCCACGCGAAGTTGTTCAACAGTGGACTTGGGGCAGCGCTGGCAAACGCCACTTACGCCTCCCGCACGGCCAGCTTTGATGACACGAAATTGAACGAATTCGTGACCGCCATCCGCCACTGGATCAAGCATCACGACCCCCGGATTCAACAGAAGGACGCAAAGACCGCGAAGAGTCAGCCTACGAATAAAGCTTTGCTGCCTTCATTAAAATCATCTGTGTAAACCATGCTGACGCTCGCCCATCCCTGGTTGCTCGCGCTGTTGCCATTGCCGCTGCTCGTGTGGTGGCTGGTGCCGGCGCATCGCGAGGTCCGGCAGGGATTGGTTGTGCCATTTCTCTTTCTCTCGCGCCTGGCGGAACACAGCGGCCAGCGGCCAGCCGCCGGGGCGGTGGTTTCGCGCGGCGGTTGGTGGCGATGGTTATCGGTATGGATATGCTGGATCGCGACGGTGCTGGCGTTGGCAAGACCACAGCTCATCGAGCCGCCTATCACGAAGGAAATCCCCGTGCGTGACCTGCTGCTCGCGGTGGATTTGTCGGGTTCGATGGAGACAAAGGACTTCAAAAACGCCAAAGGCGAAACGGTGGACCGCCTCACCGCGGTGAAGGAAGTGCTGGATGATTTTCTTGCGAAGCGCAAAGGCGATCGCGTCGGGTTGATTTTCTTCGGCAGCGCGCCGTTCGTGCAAGCGCCGTTCACCGAGGATCTAAATGTCTGCCGCCAGTTGCTGGACGAAGCGCAGCCGAGAATGGCCGGGCCGCAAACTGCTTTTGGCGATGCGCTCGGCCTCGCGATCAACGTGTTCGACCGCAGCACCGTGAAGGAACGCGTGCTCATTGCGCTCACCGACGGCAACGACACCGCGAGCCAAGTGCCACCCGCGAAGGCGGCGCAGATCGCCAAGGACAAAGGCATTGTCATTCACACCGTCGCGGTTGGCGATCCCAAGGCGGCGGGCGAAGACGTGCTGGATGTGGACACGTTGAAGAATGTCGCCACCGCAACCGGTGGATTGTATTCGCACGCGGCGGACCGCAAGCAGCTGGATGAGATCTACGGACAACTCGACAAACTGGAGACGCAGAAAGCGCAGACCATCACGCATCGGCCGCGGCGTGATGTGTATTGGTGGCCGCTGGCGGTGGCGCTGGGATTCTCAATGCTGTTCCACGCGTTCGGGCTTTTGAAACAGAAGACCGCAAAGGTAGCAAACACGGGCACGCCACAACCTGCCTTCGCTTCTTTTGCGCCCTTCGGTTTAGCCATCGCAATGCCGGGGTTTCATTTCATCCGACCAGAATGGTTGTTCGCGTTGATTCCAGTCGCGTTGCTGTGGTGGTTGCTGCAACGGCGTACGGATGCAACGCAACCTTGGCGCGGTATCGTTGCCCCGCACCTGCTCGCGCACCTGTTAAGCGGCGAAGAAAAGAAATCCCGCTTCGGTCCGCTTGAACTGATCGCCATCGTTTGGGCGGTGGCCATCATCGCCGTCGCCGGGCCGACGTGGAAACGCGAACCAGCGCCGTTCGCCGACGACACGGCGGCGCTCGCGATTGTCCTGAAAGTTTCCCCTTCGATGACGACTGAGGACGTGCCGCCGAGTCGCCTGACCCGCGCCACGGAAAAGATTCATGATCTGATGAAAGAACGGGCTGGAGCGAAGACATCGCTCATTGCTTATGCCGGGACGGCGCACGTCGTTATGCCCGCGACCAAGGATGGCGGCATCATTGATACCTTCGCGCAGGCGCTCGATCCGAAGATCATGCCATCAGACGGAGATGCGGCCGCGGCAGCGCTCCAGCTGGCTGATCAAACTCTCGCCGATGCGGGGGGCGGTTCGATTCTGTGGATCACCGACAGCATCGCGCCGGAACAAGCCGCATCCATCTCGGTGTGGCGCAAATCTTCCAGCACGCCGGTGCGTTTGCTACCGCCGTTGTTGCCGGGTGCGGAGTTGGACGCACTTACCACAGCGGCTCGGGTGGCGGAGGCAAGCTCGGTGCGACTTACGGCGGATGATGCGGACATGAAGACCGTCGCGGGCGCGGCGAAGTTTGCCAGCGTGAGCGGCGGCGATTTAAGCAATCGCTGGGCGGAAAGCGGCTACTGGCTGACGCCGGTGCTTGCGGTGCTGTTGCTGCCGTTTTTCCGCAAGGGTTGGATGCTTTCAACTGTGGCAACCAAATGAATCTGAACCGAAGCCAACACAGTTCGCAAGGCGATGAAGGAATTCGCCCTTTGTGTCCTTCATTTGCCTTGGTTCAAATCGGGATTGGAATCTTGTTCGTTCTGGTTCTCGCGGTCGGAACGCTCCGCAATCCGCAGTTCTGGCGAACGGCAGATCAGCGGGGCGATCATCTGTTCGCGGCGAAGAAGTTCGCCGAAGCGGCGAAAGCTTACAGTGATCCCTGGCGCATCGGCGTGGCGCAATATCGCAATGGCGATTTCGAGGTGGCGGCGAAAACCTTTGCACGCGTGCCCGGCGCGGACGGCGCGTTCGATCAAGGTAACGCATGGTTGATGCATGGGAAGTATGACGCCGCCATTGAAAGCTACGACCGGGCATTGGGCTTCCGTCCCGGCTGGAAGGAAGCCGAGGAAAACAAGGCGCTGGCCCTCGCGCGCAAGCAACTCATCGATAAAGCGGGTGAAGATCGTCAGGAATCGGCGGATGCCTACAAGCCGGATGAGATTGTGTTCGACCAGAAGGGCGCTGACAAAAAAGGTCAGCCGGTGGAGATGAACGGCGAAAAGATGTCGGATGAGCAACTGCGAGCCACCTGGCTGCGGCGCGTGCAGACGACTCCGGGCGATTTTCTGCGAGCGAAGTTTGCGTATCAGGCGCAGGCGGAACAGAAAGATACGAAGCCCGCAGAGGAGGAAGACAAGTGAACCCTTAGCCGCAAACACCTGCTCCTGTTCAAAAGTTTTTTTGCTTTCTTGGCGTGTTTCTGTGCTTTGGCGCGTGGGCGCAGGAAGCAAAAGTGCGGACGCGTCTTGCCACCAATAATGTCGTCTGGGTTGGCCAAAAAGTCACCGTCGTGGTCGAACTGCTCGCCCCGGGATATTTCGCCGGCGCCCCGACCTTTGACTTGCCCGATCCGCAGGGCGTGTTGCTTGTCCCACCGATGGAGCATCCGGTGGTCGGCAACGAAACCATTGACGACACGAGCTACACCGTGCAGCGGTATGAGTTGTCTGCATTTGCCATGCGGGCCGGTGAGCAATCCGTTCCGGCCATGAGAATTCGCTTTCCATTCAAACGCACACCACTTGATACCAATCAGATTTCCGCCACGGTCACGACTGCGCCATTGCGCTTCAAGGCTCAATTGCCGCCGGGGGCAGAGAACCTTGGCACTGTCATCAGTGCGAAAGGACTGAAAGTCGAGGAAGCGTGGCAGCCTGAACCGGGCAAAACCAATGTGCCCGCAGGTGCAGCCTTCACGCGGACGGTCACGTTCAGTGCGCCGGAGGTGCCGGGCATGGTGTTTCCGCCGTTTCCCGCCGGGCAGATTGACGGCCTTGGCATCTACACAAAGCGACAAATCAATGACCAGGCTGAGCGAGGGGTGTTGCAAGGCGGACGGCGCGATGTCATCACTTACGTTTGTCAACGGCCCGGGCAATTCACGATTCCCGCCGCGCGACTCGTCTGGTTTGATCTGGAAGCGAAGCAGCTTCAGACGAACGATTTTTCCGCGCGCACATTCACGGTGGTTCCAAATCCAGCATTGGCTTCAACCGCCGCCACGAATACAGCCACCAGTACATCAGGTGCCGCTACCACTCAGCGTCCGACGCCATGGTGGCACCCAGCCGGTCTGATAGTTCTCGTCTCGTTTGCACTGGTGTTTGGCTTGAGGGTGCGCAGCCGGCGCTTGCTCGCCGGATTTCTTGCGGTGTTCCGGCCCGTCCATCTGCAACCGCTGAATCCCACTTCAACCTCGGATCACACAAACTAGAAGCAGCCTATGAAAACCATCCGCAACCTCATCGTTCCGCTGGCAATCATTCTTGTCGGCCTCACTACCGTCTTCGCGCAAGACCCGCTTCCCTCGTGGAACGACACTGCACCCAAGAAAGCGATTGTTGCCTTTGTCGAGAAAGTGACAAAAGAAGGTTCGCCGGACTTTGTGCCGGTGACTGAGCGCATCGCCACGTTCGACAACGACGGCACGCTGTGGTCCGAGCAGCCGATGTATTTTCAACTGGCGTTCACGCTCGACCGGGTCAAGGCGCTCGCGCCAAAGCATCCCGAATGGAAAACGAAAGGGCCGTTTGCTTCATTGCTGAAAGGCGACGTGAAGGCGGCAGTGGCCAGCGGCGAACAAGGGTTGATGGAAATGCTGGCCGCCACCCACACCGGCATGACCACCGAGGAGTTCAGCAAGATTGTCACCGACTGGATCAGCACGGCCAAGCATCCCAAGACGGGCAAGCTCTACACGGAGATGGTTTATCAGCCGATGCTTGAACTGCTCGCGTATCTGCGCGCGAACGGCTTCAAGACGTTCATCGTGTCCGGCGGCGGCATCGAGTTCATGCGGCCGTGGTCCGAACGTGTTTATGGCATTCCGCCCGAGCAAGTCGTCGGCTCGAGCATCAAGACGAAATACGAAGTGCGCGACGGCAAACCGGTAATTGTGCGCCTGCCCGAGCTTAACTTCATTGACGACAAGGCCGGCAAGCCCGTCGGCATCAATTCGCACATCGGTCGGCGGCCCATCATGGCCTTCGGCAACTCAGATGGCGACTTTCAGATGCTGGAATGGACCACCGCAGGCAGCGGCCCGCGC